>JBGOSW010000039.1:0-28601 GCA_041476145.1 Binatia bacterium | reverse complement strand
TGCGTCGGCGGCGCGAGCGTTCACTACTGGGCCGACAGCTGGCGCATCCCCGCCGATCGTTGCGCGCGCTACGCCGCGCTCGGCGTCGAAGGGCACGAGGACTCCGACCTGGCACCCCACTACGCGCGTATCGAACGCGACCTGAACGTCCACCCGGCACCGCCGGAGTACTACAACCGGATGAACCTGCTCTTCGACCAGGGCGCCGGGCGCCTCGGATGGCACGTCGAGCCGGTGCCACAGGCGCGGAAGGGCTGCCTGAAGAGCGGCCACTGCTACCAAGGGTGCTCGTTCGACGCCAAGCAGTCGCAGCTGGTGACGCATATCCCGGACGCGCTCGCCGCCGGGGCGATGCTCTTCGCCGATTGCCGCGTCGACGCGATCACCACCGACGCGGGCGGCCGCGCGAGCGGTGTGCGCGCGTCCTTCCTCGACCGTCGCAGCGGGCGGCCTTCCGGCCATGTGCTCGTCGCCGAGTCGCGGTGCGTCGTGCTCGCCGCCGGCGGCTACGGCTCGGCCGTCATCTGGCTGCGATCGCGCCTGCCGAACGGCAGCGGGCAGGTGGGAAAGAACCTGTACTGCAACCCGGTACCCTACCTGCACGCGATCTTCCCCGACGTCGTCGAGCAATGGTCGAACATCCCCACCGCCACCGGCACCAGTGATTTTCGCCTCGCGCGCTACGACGGCGACCGCTACCTCGAGGGCGGCTACCTCCTCCATCCGAACCAGCTTCAGCCCGAGCTTTTGGCGGTGACGCTCCCGGGGTTCGGCATCGAACATCGCCGGCTCATGGACGTCTTGCCGCGGCTGGGCGGTGCCGTCGCGTGGATCGACGACGAGATGCCGGGCGAGATCACGCTCGATCGTCGCGGCCGCCCGCTCTACCGCTACGAGATCCGCGGCGTCGACGAGTTGAAGATACGCGATGCGATGAAGAAGCAGGCGCTCGTCCTCCTCGCCGCCGGCGCGACCGAGGTGATCGTCCCCGACACACCCGGCACCCGCATCCGCGACCAGCACGAGATCGCGCGCCTCGACGACGTGGACATTGCGAGCGGTGCCTTTCTCTTCGGTGCGCCGCACCCCGCCGGCAGCCTGCGCATGGGTGCCGACGCACGCACCTCGGTCGTCCGCTCGACGCACGAGGCGCACGAGGTGCCGGGACTCTTCGTCGCCGATCCGAGCGCGTTCCCGCTGCCGCCGAGCGTCGATCCGTCGCTCGGGATCATGGCTTGGTCGTACGTCGCGGCGAACGCCGTGCGGGCACACCTCGGATGAGCATCGCGGCGGCACGCCGGCCGAGCCGGCATCGCCCCGGCACCGCCGTCCTCGCCAAAGGGCGCGAGCGGCGCGAGGCCATCCTCGACGCCGCGACGGCGATTCTCGTCCACGACGGCTACGCGCACCTCTCGACGCGCAAGATCGCGGCGCGCGCCGCCATGCGGCCCGGCAACCTCCAGTACTACTACCGCTCCAAGCAGGACGTCGTGCGTGCCGTCCTCGAGCGCTACCTCGAGCGCGCCGTCGAGTCGGTGGAAACGCGGATCGGCGCCGCCGACGACGGTACGCCGACGAGCCGGCTGCACTCCGCACTCGACGGCGTCCTCGCCGATCAGATCTCGGCGGAGAGCTGTCGCTTCTTCTGGGAGCTGTGGGCGCTCGCGGCCCACGACGCCGCCGTCGCCGAGGCGATGCGCGAGTTCTACGCGCGCTACTGGCGCCGGGTCGTGGCACTGCTGCTCGCCACCAACCCCGACCTCGGGCGCCCGCGCGCGGAGCGCCGCGCCGCACTGCTGATCGCGATGTTCGAGGGACTCACCCTCTTTCGCTCGCGCCGGCCGCCGTACGCGTTACCGCTCCCCGCGCTCGAGAAGGAGCTGCGCGCGCTCGTCGAGCACCTCGCCTTGGAGGTCCCGTGATGGAACCGGCGGTCTTGGATCGCTTTCTCCGTGGTCGCCGCGTCGCCGTCCTGGCCGTCCCACGCGGTGAGCGGCCCCCGCTCGCCACGCCGATCTGGTACGACTACGACGGTGCGCGCTTCCGCATCCAGGTCGAGGCGACGAGCGCCAAGGCGAAGCTCGTCGGACGCCACCCGACGACGCCGGTCTCGCTCGTCGTGCAGAGCGAGGTGCCGCCCTACCGGTACGCGATCATCTACGGTACGGCACGGCTCGGCGCGACGGGTGACGCGACGCTCCGCCGCGGCGTCGCTCGGCGCTATTTCGGACGCCTCGCCGGCGACACCTACGTCAAGCAGGAGGACGCGGCGGGACGGCACGCCGCGGACCTGCGCATCATCGAGATCACACCGGAGCGAATCGTCACCCAGGACTTCGGTCCCGAGGCGGGCTGGTTCGGACGGCTCTACTTCGGAATCTACCGCTGGCTCCGGCCGGTACCGGCCTGACGTCGTCCGGCGACGCCGCTCAGCGCGCCCGTGCCGCGCGCGCGACCAGCAACGCGCGCGTGCGGGCGAGCGCGTCGTCGTCGCCGGGCACTGCGAAGGGTGCGGCCAGGAAGTCCGTCGCGCCCGCTTCGGCGAAGCGGTCGAGCGCCGCGCCGACGGCGCTCGCGTCGCCCACGATCGCGACGTCCGCCGGTCCGGCGACGCCCTCGCGATCGAGCATGGCGCGGTAGGACGGCAGCGTGCCGTAGATCTCGAACTGCGACGCGGCCGCCTTGCGCGCGGCCGCGATTTCCTTCGTCACCGCGATCGGCAGGCCGACGACGACGCGCGGCGCCGGGCGCCCGGCCGCGGCGGCGGCCTCGCGAATGCGCGGTGCCGTGTGCTCGCGGATGGTCTTGACGCCCGTCATCCAGGTGATCGTGCCGTCCGCCGCGGCGCCGGTGAGCGCCAGCATCTTCGGGGCGAGGGCGGCGACCAGGATCGGGCACGGCTTCGCCCCCGGAACCGACAGGCTCGCGGCGACGCGGTACTCGCTTCCCTGGTGGCTCGCACTGCCGCTCCGAATGAGCGGCGCGAGCACCGCGAGGTACTCCTTCATGTGGCTGTAGGGCTTGGCGAACGAGAGCCCGAACATCATCTCGATCACGACCTGGTGCGAGAGCCCGATGCCGAGCGTGAAGCGGCCGTTCGCCGCCGCCTGCGCCGAGAGCGCCTGCTGGGCCAGCGCGACCGGATGGCGCGGAAACGTCGGCACGACCGCGGTTCCGAGCTCGATGCGGCTGGTCTCGCGCCCACAGAGCGCGGCGGCCATGATCGCGTCCATGCCGAAGATGTTGGCGAACCAGCCGCTCGCGAACCCATCGGCCTCCGCCCGCTTCGCTTGCGCCACCAGCCCCTGCACGTCCGCGGGCGCGCCCGCGATGTCGCCGATGCCGATCCCGATCCTCATGATGCGTTCCTCTCAGCGACCCGGCTGACCTTCGGCGAGGGCGCGAAAGCGATAGATGTAGTCTGGGCCGAGCTTGGCAATCGCGCGCCGCGAATGGAAGAGGACGCGGTTCAATTGGCTGTCGGTGGCGTACACCCAGCCGTCGGGGCCGAAGCTCAGGCCGTCGGGCCAGATGAGCCGCGGATCGCGCACCATCGTCGCCTGCCGCACCGCCTCGTCGCCCGCCTGCGGCGGGTGCAGCACCGTGATCGCGTGATCCTCGATCGCCGTGAAATAGATGTTGTCGTCGCGATCGATCGTGATGCCGTCGCTGATCGGCTTCGGTCCGTAGTCCTCGACCGCGGCACCGAGCTCGGCGGGCGAGAGGGCGGGATCGCGGAGCGCCGCCGCCCGCACGCGATACAGCCGCGTCCCCGAGAGCGGACCGAAGTAGAGGTGCTCGTTCGGAAGGTCGAGGACGATCGAATCCACCGCGACGCGAATCGGCAGGAAGGCGAGGCGGAGCGTCCGTCCCTCGACGACGGTGTCGACGCGCTCGGCCGCGACCGACGGATGGCCTTGCAACACACGCCGCGCCCGCCCCGCCGCGATGTCGTAGACGAGGAGCGCCGGGCGCATGCGATAGGAGCTGGTGTCGGCGATGTAGACGAAGTCGCGCTCGGCGTCGATCGCGAGGTCGTTGAGATGCGATCCCCACCCGACGCCCTGCTCCGAGCCGAACGCGAATTCGTGGACGAGCGCGCCGGTCGCGATGTCGAATGCGTAGAGCGCCGGGCGGCCGAAACCGTTCCGCCCGTGATCGAGGACCCAGAGCCGTCCCTTGGTGTCGAGCTTGATGCCTTGCGGCGACTCGAAGCGGCGCTGCCACGCCTCGTCGGGATACGGACGCGACACGTCACCGGGGAGAATCTCCGCGACCTTCACCGCCGGGGAGGCCTCGGGATGGTAGGTGATGAAAATGCGCCCGCTCGGCGACACCGCGAGATTGCCGAGCACCGCGCCGAGCGTGGCGACGATTTCGAGGCCGTCGGCGCCGCGCAGCGGCGGGTCGTGACGCGCCCGCGGCGACACCGCGTCGGGATGGCACCCGGTCGCGCTGAGCAGCGCCGCGAGCATGCCGACGATCAGCGTCCGCGGTGACATCGCGGCGCTGCGTAGCACGGATCGTCGCGTCAGGTCACGCGTGCGCGTCCCGACGTGGGTCAGCGCCCGGCGCCGCTCGCCGCTCCCCAGGCGTCGCTGAGGAACGCGCTGTTCAGCCAGCGGAGATACTCGGACATCACCTCCCGGCTCTGATCACGCGAACGCCACCAGCCGTCGGGCACATACCTGTCGAGACGTCCGCTGCGGACGGCGACATGCACCCCGGCCGGCAGGCGGCGCCGCAAGAGCCAACGCGCGCGCGCGCTGTGCGTGCGCGGAGCCAGATAGAGGACGCTCCGCAAACCCTCGGCGCGCACGTATTCCGCGGCGGCCGCAACCTCGTCCTCGGTGCCACCGGCCGCTCCCGGCAGCACCGTGATCGCCGCCGCCGGAACGGCGCTGCGCTCGAGGATGGCGAGCGCCAGCACCGTGGTGTCGAGATACGGGACACCGAGGCGGCGGAGCTCGGCGTCCAGCGGATCGACGACCCACTGCGCAACCACGAGCCGGTGGCTGATGCCCTCGTGGTAGAGCTGCGCCGCCTCGAGGGCGTCGGCGCGCGCGGCCGCGCTCGAGACCACGATGACCTCCACCGGTGTGAGCGCATCCTCCGCGACGAGCGCACCGCCGACGGCGACCAGCAACGGACGCCGCGCGAGAAACAGCGTCGCGAGGGCGAGCGTGAGCCCCAGTGCGAGGAGTGGCGCGCGGACGCCGCGCGTGCGCGCCGCGGCCGGGCTCACGACGGTGGGCGAGGTGGTTCGTCCTTCCATGCGACGCGGAAAATGCTCGCACAGCGCGGCTTCTATTGATACACGTCGAAATCGGCCGAGAACGCGTAGGAGGATGGGATGGATGCAACCGTCGCGGTGAGCGGCATCGGCTTCATTGCCGGAATCGGGGTCGGTGCGGCGATCGCCCTTGCCGCGTGGGTCGTCGCCCGCCGTGGGCGCTCGGATGAGCTCGCCGCCACGAGCCACCGCGCCGCCGACCTCGGCGCCCGCCTCGAGGAGCGGACACGGCGCTTGAGCGAGCTCGAGCGCGAGCTCGCCGCGGCGCGCGGCGATGAGGCGCGACTGCGCGCCGAGCTCGCCGCCGCCGCCGAAACGCACGCCCGCCAAGCAGCGGAGCTCGAGGGCGAACGCACGGCCGCCCGCGACAAGCTCGCCCTCCTCGGCCAAGCCGAGCGCCAGCTTCGCGAGGCGTTCCAGACGCTCTCCGCCGAAGCGCTGCGCTCCAACAACCAATCGTTCCTCGACCTCGCGCGCACCGCGCTCGGTGAGTTCCAACAAACCGCGCTCACCGACCTCGAGAGCCGCCAGCGTTCCATCGACGACGTCGTGCGCCCGATCCGCGAGTCGCTCGCCAAGGTCGACGCCAAGCTCCACGAGGTCGAGACCCAACGTGTGGGCGCGTACGCGCAGCTCTCCGAGCAGGTGCGCTCACTCGCGGTCACCCAGCAGCATCTCCAGGGGGAAACCTCGAACCTCGTGCGCGCCCTGCGTACGCCACACGTCCGCGGCCGCTGGGGCGAGATCCAGTTGAAGCGGGTCGTCGAGCTCGCCGGCATGCTCGAGCACTGCGACTTCTCCGAGCAGCAGACGGCGAGCGGCGAGGACGGCCGCCTCCGTCCCGACCTCCTGGTGCGGCTCCCCGGGGACAAGTTCGTCGTCGTCGACGCCAAGGCGCCGCTCAGCGCCTACCTCGACGCCCTCGAGACCGACGACGACGAGCAGCGTACCGCCCGCCTACGCGAGCACGCGCGCCAAGTGCGGACGCACATCAGCAAGCTCGCAGCGAAAGCGTACTGGGAGCAGTTTCGGCCGACGCCGGAGTTCGTGCTGATGTTCCTCCCCGGCGAGACCTTCTTCAGCGCCGCCCTCCAGCACGATCCGTCGCTCATCGAGTACGGCGCCGGCGAGCGCGTCATCCCGGCGAGCCCGACGACGCTGATCGCGCTCCTCCGCGCCGTCGCCTATGGATGGCAGCAGGAGCGCGTCGCCGCGCACGCCGAGGAGATCAGCGATCTCGGACGCCAGCTGTACGACCGCATCCGCATCATGGCGGCGCACTTCGACGGCGTACGGCGCGGCCTCGACGGCGCGACCGAGGCCTACAACCGCGCCGTCGGCTCGCTCGAGAGCCGCGTCCTGGTCACCGCGCGCCGCTTCCGCGAGCTCGGAAACGGCGCGCGCGAGGAGATCCCGATCCTCGACGTCGTCGAGCGCGCGCCACGCGCGCTGCAATCGCCCGATTTCGAGGTCGCGCCGCGCGACGTCGCGCTCGCGAGCGACGACCTCGCACACGACGAGTTCGCACACGACGAGCGCGCGCTGCCGGTCACCGACGACGATCCGCCGATCGCCGCACCGGGGCCGGCGCTGGCGATCGCCCGCCGCTGACCGTCGTCGTCTGCGGACGATGCGCGGCTCGACCATCGGCGCGGCGATCGCCTTCACCTGCGTCACCGCGCTGCTCGCGTATCGCGTCGAACGCCACCTGAACGTCCCCGGCGACCCGCAGGGCGCGGCATGGACGCTCATGGATTTTCGCGACACGGTCTACTATCCGGCGCGCGCACACGCCTGTCGTTGCTCGCGCTGCTCGCCTTCCCGTGCGTCAACTACGTGACCACGGAGACCACGGTAGACGAGCTCGGCGCCGCCGGCCTCTGGTGGGTGCTCCTCGCGTCCCTGAACGCGCTCGCGCTGACGATCGCCCTCGGCACCTGCATCGCGCTCGCCTACGTCGCGAGCGACGTCGAATCGACGGAATCGACTAAATGACACCGGCCGCCGCCAGGCGGGTGAGCGCCGCCTGGTCGAGGCCGAGCGCGCCGTAGACCTCTTCGTTGTGCTCCCCGAGCTTCGGCGCGAGCGTGCGCCGGCGCGGCTCGGCGTCGCTGAAACGGAGCGCGTTGCCGTGCAGGACGATCTCGCCGAGCCGCGGGTGCGGATGCCGCTCGATCATGCGGCGAGCGGTGAGCTGCGGGTCGTCGATCAGCTCGTCGGGGCGCGCGACGCGCGCGCACGGGACGTCGGCGCCGCCGGGGCCGAGCGTGGCCAGGACCTCGGCGCAGGTCCGCTCACGCACCCAGTCACCGATGACGGCGTTCAGCTCGCGGCGGCGCGCGGCGCGGCCGCGATGATTCCGATAGCGCTCGTCGCTGCCGAGCTCGGGCTTGCCGATCGCGGCGCACAGGCGGCGGAAGAGCTTGTTGCTGGCGGTGCCGACGACGATCCACCCGTCGCGCGCCGCGAGCGCGTCGTAGGGCGCGGTGAAGGAGTGCTGGTTGCCGACGCGCTCGGCATGCATCCCGAGCCCGGCGGCGATCGTCGCCCACGAATCGGTGATCGCGAAGATGGCGTCCTGGTTCGAGAGGTCGAGGGCGCGGGCGACGCCGCTGCGCTCGCGCTCGAGGAGCGCGGCGACGACGCCGAGCGCGAGGAAGAGGCCGCCGACGAAGTCGGCGAGCGCGCCGCCGGCGCGCACCGGCGGGCCGTCGGGGAAGCCCGTCATCGCCAACAGACCGCCCGCCGCCTGCGCGACGATGTCGTACGAGACCTCGCCGGCGCGCGGCCCGGTCGCGCCGAAGCCGGAGAGCGCGGCGACGACGAGGCGCGGGTTGCGGGCGCGCAGCACGTCGGGGCCGACGCCCTTGGACGCCATCCAGCCGGCGCGGAAATTCTCCACCACCGCGTCGGCGCCGTCGACGAGGCGCAGGAAGAGCTCGCGTCCCTCCGGGTGTCCGACGTCGAGGGTAATCGAGCGCTTGCCGCGGTTGGTGTTCTCGAAGGCGAGTGACGTCTCACCCTCGGGTGCGGGTCCGTAGCGGTAGTCGTCGCCGGTCCGCGGACGCTCGATCTTGATCACGTCGGCACCGAGATCGGCGAGCAGCGCGGTCGCGAACGGTCCGGCGACGACGCGGGTGAGGTCGAGGATGCGCAGACCCTCGAGGACGCGACCGCCCATGGCCGCGCATGCTAGCAGCCGCGTCGGAATTGACCAGCAGTGGCGCGCCGGGCGCGCGCCGCTGCGCGCCACGGTGCCTTGACCCTCCACGGACAGCGGCGCATTGTGGGTGCCGCAACGCTGGGGGAGTCGCGGCGGCGCGACTGAGAGGGCAGGAACCACCTGCCGACCCCTCGAACCTGACCCGGATCATGCCGGCGGAGGGAAGCGACATGCCGAACGATCGCACACAGCTCGAGGCGGCGCGCGCCGCGATCATCACGCCGGAGATGCGGCGCGTGGCGGAGCGCGAGAACACGACGCCCGAGTTCATTCGCGCCGAGGTGGCACGCGGTCGCCTGGTGATTCCCGCGAACAAGCGCCACCTCGCCGGGAGCGGCGGACTGGCCGTGCCCGAGTCCCACGATCGCGCCGGCGCCGCGTCGACCGCACCCGCGGACACGAGCGCACCGACGCCTGCGACCGGCCACCCCGGCGCTTCCGCCGCCGCGCGCTACTGGGTGAACCAGACCGTCGCGCAGCGCTGGCGCGAGATCGACGACCCGGCGTTGCTGCGCGGCGTGCGCGCGCCGAAGCGGCTCGACCCGACGGGGATCGGCCGCCTGATCACCACCAAGATCAACGCCAACATCGGCGCCTCGCCGGTGTCGAGCGGCACCGCCGACGAGGTCGAGAAGCTGCGCTGGGCGCAGAAGTACGGCGCCGACACGTTGATGGACCTCTCGACCGGCGGCGATCTCGCGGCCTGCCGGCAGGCGATCATCGACCACGCGACGATCCCCATCGGCACCGTGCCGATCTACTCGATGATCGTCGGCCGCTCGATCGACGACCTGACCTACGACGTGATCCTGCGCGAGATCGAACGCCAGGCGCAGCAGGGGGTGGACTATTTCACGATCCACGCCGGCGTGCTGCGCGAACACCTGCCGCTCATCGGCTCACGGGTCACCGGCATCGTCTCGCGTGGTGGATCGCTGCTCGCGAAGTGGATGCTCACGCACGGGAAGCAGAACCCGATGTACGAGCTCTTCGACGAGATCAGCGCCATCATGCGTCAGTACGACGTCACCTACTCGCTCGGCGACGGCCTTCGCCCCGGATGCCTCGCCGATGCCTCGGACGCGGCGCAGCTCGCCGAGCTACGCACGCTCGGTGAGCTCGCCCTGCGCGCCCGCGAAAACGGCGTCCAGGCCATGGTCGAAGGGCCGGGACACGTCCCGCTCGATCAGATCGGGTTCAACATGCAGCTCCAGCAGCGGGTCTGCGACGACGCCCCGTTCTACGTCCTGGGACCGCTCGTGACCGACGTGTTTCCAGGCTACGACCACATCACGAGCGCGATCGGCGCCACCGAGGCCGCGCGTCACGGCGCCGCCATGCTCTGCTACGTGACGCCGAAAGAGCACGTCGGCCTGCCCAAGGCGCAAGACGTGATGGCGGGTTGCATCGCCTACAAGATCGCCGCGCACGCAGGCGACGTCGCCCGCGGCCTCACCGGCGCGCGGCACTGGGACGACGACCTCTCGCGCGCACGCGCCGCCCTCAACTGGCCGAAGCAGTTCGAGCTCGCCTTCGACGGCGAGACCGCGCGCGCCCTCCACGACGAGGATCTCGAGGTCGACACCGACTTCTGCGCCATGTGCGGCCACGACTGGTGCAGCATGCGGATCTCGAAGGAAATCCAAGAGTTTGCGAGCGGCAAGGATGCGGCATTCCAACCAGCGCGCCGCGCGGCGCGGAGCCCGAGCCTGAGCCCCGAGGGGAAGGCGCTGCTCGCTCGACGCGGCACCCTGCCGGTCGTCGAGGGCCGACATGCGTGTCACAGCGATCTCGTTCCCGACGCCGCCGACGCAGATCGGATCCAGCGCCAGCTCGACCAGGGGTCGCTATAGCGTCTGCATGATCGGGCTGGCGTATCGCCTACCGGCGACGCTGTTTCAACTTCGTTAAGAATCCGCAGGTGAATTGACAGCAGCAACGGCGTGCGGTACTTCGCAGGTCTCGGGCGTGGTTGATGGTGTGTGGGGCGGCCCCCCAGTCCCGTGAGGTAAATCATGGACGGCGCCGCACGCATTCAGCCCGAGAGCTGCCACCAGCTCTCTAGCTTCATACCTTTCCCTCACGACATCGAGACCTCTCTCACCCACAATGCGCGTCCGGGGCGCGATCGCGTCCACTCGCGACGACCCGGATGGCACGACCGTGTCGCAAACGGCACGGCCACCGCGTGCTGCCTTTCGGACACGCAATTGCTCAAATCCAGAGCAATGCTATGGATTTTAGCTCTGGGATCCGGCATCGGCGCAATCGCTACCCAACAATGCACGATCGCGAGCTACCGCCGCCCACAAGGGAAATCATGGACTTGTCGTTCGCACTGTCACCCGCGCATTGGAACGGTTCTTGATGCTCTGCGTCCCATCCGAGACCCGTGCGGTCTCGATAGGGTGGGCATGATACTCCTAGGGTTTCAGACGCCGACGGTTGTGGCGCAGCGCTTGCTGGGGTCGCTCTCTCGTGCCCGATCACGCCTCGCTCGTCGGTCGTCAGCCCGTCGTGTAAATCGCATGAACGAGACTCCCATGAAGTGGTCGCTGCTGCTGGCGGCACTGATCGCCGCCGCATGTGGGCCAACGCTCCCGACGGACCCGCCGCTGCCGACGCTGGCGATGCCGGCGCCGCTCGCCGGCGCGCCTTACGTCGTGGTCGCCGGGGACGAACTCGCGATCAAATTCTACAAGAATCCGGAGCTGAACGAGGACGTGGTCGTCCGGCCCGACGGCATGATCTCCCTGCAGCTCGTCGACGACGTGCCCGCGGCCGGCCGCACGCCTTCCGAGCTCGGCGCCGACTTGAAGCAGCGTTACGCGAAGGAGCTCGCCGAACCGTCGATCAGCGTCATCGTCCGGAAGACCGCGGGCGATCGCATCTACGTCGGCGGCGAGGTCGGCAAGCAGGGCGTCATCAATCTCACCGGCGGGCTCACGCTCTTCCAGGCAATCCAGGCGGCGGGCGGCTTCACCAAGACCGCGCACCGCAAGCAGGTCGTCCTCATTCGCCGCACACCCGACGGCAAGGCGATCGGCCGCAGCATCGACGTGCGGCCGGTGCAAACCGGAGAGCGTCCGCAAGACGACGTGGTGCTCGCGGTCAACGACGTGATCTTCGTGCCGCGCTCGAAGATCGCGGACGTCGACGTGTTCGTGGAGCAGTACATTCGCGACGCGCTGCCAATCCAGACGATTCCGGTCTCCACCTTCTGAGGACCAGCAATGATCGAGCAACAGATCCCATGGCGTGACCTGGTGGCGGTGCTACACCGCCGTCGCACGCTCATCCTACAAGTCTTTCTCGCCGGGGTGGCGACGGTCGCGGTCGGTCTGTGGATAAAGGGTCCGATCTATCGCGCGACCGCCACCCTCATGGTGACCGCCGACCGTGCGAAGGTCGCCGTATCTCCGGACGCCAATACACGGCCGGTCGTCGATCGCGTGACCGATGAGGATCTCAACTCGGAGGCGGCGCTTCTCAAGAGCGACGCATTGATCCGCGAGGTGCTGCAACCCTATTGGGCCAAGCGACCGCCCCAACCAAGACCGAGTCTGTTCGCGCGCCTGGTGAACGGCGTGGTCGACCTCGTGACGTTCCCGCTGCGCCTCCCGAGCCTCCTCTATGTCCTCATGCACAATGTCCCCGCCCCGACGCCGTTCGACAGCTGGGTGGCCAGTAGGGCGCAGAGTGTCAGCGTCAGCCCGATCACCAAGTCGAACCTCATCTCGGTGTCGTCCGAGTCCGAGGATCCAGCGTGGGCCGCGGAGTTCGTGAACAAGCTCGTCGCGCAGCACATCGAGCGTCACACGCGGCTGAACCAGCAGTCCGAGGCGCGCGCGTTCTACGAGCGCCAGCGCCAGCTGCTGGCGCAAAAGTCGACCGACGCCGAGTCGGCGCTGCAGCAGTTCTATCAGCGCGAGCACGTCGAGCCGACGGCGCAGCAGCGCACCGGGATGCGCGCGCGCCTCGCCGAGCTCCTCACGACGCTCGCCAACTCGGAGACGGAACTCGCCGAGGGCACGGCGCGCATCGAGTTTCTCGCGACCGAGATCAAGAACTACCCGAAGAACATCCCGATGCAGGAGCGCGTCGCCGAGAGCCCGACCGCGCAGCTCATCAAGCCGAAGGTCATCGAGCTCCAGATGCAACGGAGCCAGTTGCTCTCGACCTACGCGCCCACGAGCGTCAAGGTCCAAGACATCGAGCGGCAGATCGCCGAAGCGAAACGGCTCATGAAGGAGCAGAAGGACACCACCTCCGATACCACGACGGCGGTCAACCCGGCGTACCAGGCGCTCGAGGTCGACCTCGCGTCGACGCGAGCGCAGATGGCGGCCGTGAAGGCGCGCGTCGACAGTCTGCAATCGCAGATTGCCGACTTCCGCACGAAGGTCGCCCATCTCGACGACATCGCGTCGGAGCAAGAACACCTCGAGCAGCAACTGACCGCCGCCAAGGAAGCGTACGGCACCTACGCCAAGAAGGAAGAGGAGGCGCGCTTCTCGAGCGCGCTCGACGACTCCAGTATCGTCAACATCGCGATCGCGGAACCCGCCGAGACGCCGATCTCGCCCGAAAAGACGAAGAGTATGATGATTTTCGCAGTCGGAGCGATCATGAGCCTGCTCGCCGGTGTCGGTCTCGCCTTCCTGCGCGATCGTCTCGATCCGGCGGTGAAGAGCGCCGCGGAGGCGCACGGCGTCACCGGCCTGCCGATTCTCGCGGAGGTGTCGTCCTAGTCTGAGAGGGTCTCCGACTCGACGCGTTCCCAGCACCATGTACACCAGCCACTTCCACTTGCGCGCCGAAGCATTCTCGCTCACGCCTGATCCGGCGTTCCTCTACCTGAGCCCCGGACACGCGGAGGCGCTCGCCGCGTTGAAGATCGGCCTCGAGGGGCGCCGCGGCATCATGGTGATGGTCGGCGAGGTGGGGACGGGGAAGACCACTCTCCTCTACTCACTGCTGAGCGAGCTCGGTGAAGGCATCAAGACCGCCTACATCTCGAACACCAAGCTTCGCTTCGACGACATCCTGCGGCAGGCGCTCGCCGACTTCGGTGTTCCCTGCGCGAGCCGCGATCGCGTCGAGCTGCTGGCGGCGCTGAACGGATTCCTCCGACAGTGCGCCGCCGACGGGACGACCGCGGCACTCGTCATCGACGAGGCGCAGAATCTGAAGAACGACGTCTTCGAGAACCTGCGGCTGCTCTCGAACTACGAGACCTACACCGAGAAGCTGCTCCAGATCGTCCTCGTCGGCCAGCCGGAGCTCGAGGCGAAGCTCAGGCGGACGAGCCTCCGTCAGGTGGCGGAGCGCATCGCCGTGCGTTGCAACATCAATCCGCTCACGCACGCCGAGAGCCGGCGCTACCTCGAGCACCGGTTGCAACGCGTCGACGGTACGAGCGCCACGATTTTCACCAGGGCCGCGCGTGCGCTGATCATCCGGAAGGCGCGCGGCATTCCGCGGCGAATCAACATCCTCTGTCACACGGCGATGCTCTTCGCCTTCGGACGCGGCGCGCAGCTCGTCACCCTCTCGATCGTGCGCACGGCGGTGCGTGAGAATGAAGGCCGCGGGCTCGTCACCGTCGGCCGGGGACTACGCGACAAGCTCACGAACCTCGACCCGTCGGCCCTCCGCATGCGCGCGCGGTTTCGGCCCTGGTGGGCGGTCGCGGGATTCCTCGGCGCGACCGTCGTCATGATCGGCGTCGGTCGCCTCGACCCACGCTCCGAGCCGACGGACGCGACCGCGTTGACCATCGGCGCGCCGGCGGCAACCGACGGCTCCGGCGACGAGAGCTCGCGTCCGTCCCTGCACTCCCACGACGACGACCACGTGAACGCGGCGATCGAGACGCTCGCCGACGCGGTCGCGCTCCACGAGACGGGCGACGATTCGCCCGAAGCGCCAGCGCCGGCGGTAGTGGCCGCCCCGGCGGAAGAAGCAGCGGCGCCGCCCGCGGCGGAGCAGCCTTCCGCGCCGAGGCAACCGTATCGCGAGGTGCGCGTCCCGCGTGGGACGACCCTGTGGGCGCTCGTGAAAGACGTCTACGGCGAGGACCACCCCGAGCTCATCGAGCTCATCAAGAGCGCCAATCCCCAGATCGTCGACGCCAATCGGATCATCGCCGGTGACACCCTGCGCTTTCCCGAGCTGAGCACACGACGGCAATGAGCAACTACTTCCAAGTTCTGAAGCGGATCGAGAAGGACCGTTCCGGTGGCGCGGCGCCCGCGCTCATTGCCGCCGCAACCGCACCGGAGCGTCCGCCCGTCGAGACGCAGGTCGACACTCTGATTCAACCGGTCGAACCCGGCGCACCCGTGCCGGCCGTACCCTCGTCGTCCCCCGCGGCAGCGGTGAGCGTGATGCCGGCATCGACGCGCCCGCTGCGCGCGCTTCCCCCGACCACATTGTCGAGTGTCGCGCCGGCGACTCCCGCGAGCGCGTCGCACGCAGCGACCCCAGTCGCGACCGTGCGTCCGGTCTCGCACCCCGAGACCGCGTCGCCGACGCGGCATCCCGCGCCGCCGTCTTCCGCGCCGCCGTTTTCCCAGGACGACCAGCGCGGCATCGCGACGCTGTTCGACAACATTCGCACACTCGCGAGCAGCCGCGCGACGCGCACGCTCGTCTTCGCCGGCGCGATCGGCACCGACGCGGTCCACTCCGTGACCGAGGCCCTCGCGCACCACGCGCGGCGCCGAGGCATGGTGGTCTTCGTCGCCGAGCTGACACGGACCGACGGCGGCCAGATGCTGGTTGCCCGCATGCCCATAGCGTCGCACGACGCGCCGCACACACTCGCGATCGACCTGAACGGCGCCGCCGCTCCCGGCGAGCTGAACGCCTGGGTGGACCGCACGGTGGCGACCAGCGACCTCGTCCTGCTCGAGGGACCACCGCTCGCCGACTCGATCGACGCGGCGTTGCTCGCGTGCGCCTGCGATGGACTGGTGATCGTGGCGGACGCGGAGGTGACACCGCGCAGCGCGCTCCAGGTCGCGGCGGAACGCTCGCAGATCGCCGGCTGCCGTATCCTCGGCGTCGTCATGAACGGTACCAAGGAGCGCATGCCGAACTGGATGCGCCGGCTCACGGGGGGGGCGTGATGGCTCCGCGGCGAAAGGCTCTCATCACCCTCCTCAAGCTCACGGACCTCGCCGCGGTGACGGCCGCGATGGTCGTGTCGTTGTCGTTCGTGACCGAGGGCGCGATGCTCCGAGGTGCGCCGTCCATTCTCGAGATGAGCCTCTCGCTCCGCCGCTTCCTCTTCGCCGGCGCCTACCTCGTCGCCTGGCACTTCGTCCTGAAGCTTCGCGGGCTCTACAACTCGTATCGCCTGTCGCCCGCGTCGCGCGAGCTGCGCGACATCGGCATCGCGGTGCTGATCACGGTCGCGCCGCTCACGCTGCTGCGCGTGCTTCCCGGATTGGAGTACGTGACCGATAGGTTCCTGTTGGTCTTCGCCGTCGTGACCTTCGCGACGCTCGCGGTGGAACGTCGCGTGTTGCGAGCGGTCGCCCGTCGACTGCGCGGATATGGACGCAATCTCCGCGAGGTCGTCATCGTCGGCGACGAGAGCAGCGCGCTCGATGCCGCCGTCAAGCTGGTGCAGCGCGAGGGCCTCGGCTATCGCGTCATCGACATCCTCGGCACCGGCACGGTGTCGAGGAACGGCAACGGCCACGGCAACGGCCATGGGGCGCAGAGCGTGCTCGAGAGGCTCGAGGAGCTTCTCGCGGAGCAGCCGATCGACGAGGTGTTCCTCGCGATGCCGCTCGACCGCACGCAGCCACTCCTCCAGCCGCTGATCTCGCTGTGCGAGGAGCAGGGCACGACCCTGCGGGTGGTGGCGAGCCTCGCCGTCCTCGACTGGTCGCGGGCCGCCGTCGATACACTGGCGGGACAACCGGTGTTGACGATCTCGTCGGGCCCGCCGGACTCTCTGCGCCTCGTCGTGAAGCGGATGCTCGACCTCTTCGCCTCGGGGATCGGACTCATGCTCTTCCTGCCGCTCTTCGTCGTGATCGCGATCGCGATCAAGTTCGACTCGAAGGGTCCGATCTTCTTCGCGCAGGACCGCGTCGGACTCAATCGGCGTCGCTTCAAGGCACTCAAGTTCCGCACCATGATCGACGGCGCCGAGCTCATGCAGCACGATCTCGAGCCGCTGAACGAGGCCGAAGGACCGGTCTTCAAGATCGAAGCCGACCCGCGCGTGACGCGGCTCGGCCGTTGGCTGCGACGTCTGAGTCTCGACGAGCTGCCGCAGCTCGTGAACGTGCTCATCGGCGACATGAGCCTCGTCGGCCCGCGGCCGCTGCCGGTCCGTGACGTGAATCTCATCGACGTGCGCTGGCACAAGCGGCGTTTCAGCGTGAAGCCCGGCATCACGTGCCTGTGGCAAATCAGCAGTCGGGCGCCGAAATTCGACGAATGGATCCGCTCCGACATGGAATACATCGACAACTGGTCGCTCGCCCTCGATCTGAAGATCCTGGCCAAGACTTTGCCCGCGGTCATTTCCGGGCAAGGCGCTCACTGATGCTGCCCCTGGAAGGAAACCACACCGTGCGCCCCGAATGCGCGATTGCACCCGTAACCGTGATCGTTCCTTGCTACAATGAAGAGGACGGTCTCCCCTCACTCCTCGCGCGCCTGCGCAAGATGCGCAAGACGACCGGCGCCGACGACTGGCACTTCCTTTTCGTCGACGACGGCAGCACCGACGGGACGTTCGGACGGCTGCTGCGCGCCGCCCGCGACGAGTCGTGGGTCGAAGTCGTGCGACACCACGAAAACCTCGGTCTCGGGGCGGCGCTGCGCACCGGCTTCGAGCACACTCGCTCGCCCGTCGTCTGCACCATCGACAGCGACTGTACGTATCCGCCCGAGAAGCTCCCCGAGCTCGCCGCGCTCATCGACAGCGGCTCGGAGATCGTCACCGCCTCGGCGTGGCACCCCGAGAGCGCGGCCGCCGAGGGCAGCCGGCTGCGCATTCAGTTGAGCCGCATGGTCTCGGCGCTCTACAAGTTCCTCATCGGGCAGGACGTCTATACGTTCACGTGCCTCTTCCGCGCCTATCGGCGCGAGACGATTCAGCGCATCCGCTTCCGCTCGAACGGCTTCGCCGCCGTCGCCGAGATGATGCTGCGCGGGATGCTCGCCGGCTGTCGGGTGTCCGAGGTGCCGATGCGCCTCGAGAGCCGGCGTTTCGGCGAATCGAAGCTCAAGGTCAGCGACGCCATCACCGCGCACGTGCGCCTGCTCATCATGACGGCGCTCATGGTCA
The DNA here is from genome assembly GCA_041476145.1 of Binatia bacterium. GTDB lineage: Bacteria > Desulfobacterota > Binatia > UTPRO1 > UTPRO1 > DP-19. The sequence goes on along the minus strand of JBGOSW010000039.1, from coordinate 10,769 downwards.
GCGCGCGGCAGGCCCGCGGTCTACGCAGAGTCGGCAAGCTCGCAAACTGAACCAGAAAGGACCCCCCCAATGCGAATCGGACTAGTCGGACTCGGCCGCGCCGGCGGCGTGCACTTCGACGCGTGGAAACTCGTCAAGGGCTCACGAGTCGCCGCCGTCTGCGACCCCTCGCCCGTCGCCCGCCGGCGCGCGCGCGATCTCGGCATCCGCACCTACACCAACCCGAGTGTCATGCTGGAGACCGGAGAGCTCGACGCGGTGGTGATCGCGGCGCCACCCGCCGATCATGCCGATCTCGCGACGCAGTGCCTCGAGCGCGGCCTGCACGTGCTCTGCGAGAAGCCGCTCGCGCTCACCACCTGGGACGCGTTGAAGATGCTGCAGACCGCGAGCCGGCGGCGGCGCGTGCTCCTGCTCGCCACCAAGTTCCGCCACGTCCCCGAGCTCGCGACGGCGCGCGATCTGATCGCGTCCGGTAAGATCGGCGATCCGGTGGCATTCGAGGTGAGCTTTTGCAGCCCCGTCGACATGTCGCGGCGCTGGAATTCGCAGCGCGCGCGCGCGGGCGGTGGCGTCATCATCGACAACGGCTGCCACGCCTTCGACATCGTATCGTACCTCTTCGGCTCGGTGACGCGCGTGCAGGCGAGCCTCCACAAGTCGCAGCAGCGACTCTCGGTCGAGGATGGCGCCACGATCCAGGTGCGCGCCGGCGACGGCATCGTCGGCAAGCTCGACGTGAGCTGGAGCCTGTCCACCGGACGCGACAGCTACGTCACCGTGTACGGCGCCAAGGGCACGATCGAGATCGGGTGGCGCAGCTCGCGGGTGAAGTTCGGCAGCAAGGATTGGGAGCCGCTCGGCGGGGCCTACGACAAGATCGACGCCCACCGCCGCATGCTGACCTGCTTCGTCGAGGCGTGCTCGGGCAATGGCGCGCCCTGGATCAGCACCGTCGAATGTCTGCGCACGGTCGCGGCCGTCGAGGCGGCCTATCGCTCGATTCACTCCGGGGGATGGGAGTGGGTGGACATGAAGGGCATGCGCGAGCGGCGCGCCGGCGGACGCGCGCCGGCAGCGGCGCGCGCGGCGACACCGGCCGGCGCATGAGCGGGGAGGCGGCCCCTCCCCCGTCATCCTCGGCCGCTCCGCGCATCCATCCTACCGCCCTCGTCGAGCCCCGGGTCGAAATCGGCCCGGGGACCTCGGTGTGGGACAACGTCCACATCCGTGGCCCGGCGTGGATCGGGACCGACTGCATCATCGGTGAGAAGACGTATATTGCGTATGGCGTGCGCATAGGGAGTTGGGTCAAAATCAACGCGCAAGTCTACGTCTGTACGGGCGTCACCATCGAGGATCGGGTCATGGTCTCCGCGGGGGTAATCTTCACCAACGATCGCTATCCACGCGCCTTCGCGATCGACGGCGACGGTCTCGCCTCGTCCGAGCCCAACGACGACACGCTGCAGACGGTCGTGCGCGAGGGCGCCACGATCGGCGCCGGCGCCGTCATCGGCCCCGGCCTGCAGATCGGTTCCTACGCGATGGTGGGCATGGGCGCGGTCGTCACCACGGACGTGCCCGCGCATGCGCTGGTCTACGGCAATCCCGCTCGCGTGCGCGGCTACGTCTGCCTCTGCGGCGCGCCGTTCCCGCCCGCCGCAGGTTCGACACCAACAGCGGCCGCCGACTGCGGACGCTGCGGTCGCGCGCGTCCGATCATCGAGGTCGAATGATCGACCTCTTGGCGCGCGATGCCGCCTCGAGGTTCGGCATCACCGCCATCCTCGAGACGGAGAAGATCCCGTATCGCCCGGTCGCGACCGTCGGCGACGCGACGGGTCCGCTGGTGGTCGCGACGCGCGATCTCTCCAGCGCCGAGATCGCCGCGCTCGACGGGCGCGCCGCGCTCGTGCTCCACGGCGGCGAGCGCTTCGCGCGCGAGATGCTCGGCGCCGCCGACGCGACCGACGGCGAGCGCGCCGCGACGCTCGCCGTCGACGGCGCCCTGTGGCCGGCGTCGAGCGCGGCGCTCGCGCGCGAGCTCGGCAAGCACACGCTGCGTCTGCCACCGGCGCCGGTGTGCACGACCGCGGCGATCACGCGCGGCCGCGTCCTCGCGACGCTCGCCGACGGTACCCTCGCGCTCGCCGCACGTGACCGCTGTCTCTGGTCGGCCGTCGACCTAGGGGCCGCCTTCACCAACCTCCTCACCGAGCGCGCCGTTCCCGTGCGTCAAGAGACCGCCGCGTCGGCGTCGGCGCTCCGCGTCGCGGCGCGTCGACTCCTCGAGCACGCCTACTACGCGGCGCCCGAGGCGATGCGGCGCCGCGTGCAACGACGATGGTACGCGGCGCTCGAGCGGCGCCTCGAGAGCCTCGGCGACGCCGCCTCCGAGTATCCGATCGACGCCGGCGGCTGGCTCCTCACGGAGCTCGTAACGGCACTGGTGCGCCGGGTCGCGGGCGACCTCGTCCGGGTGGCGCGCTGGCCGGCGCCCTATCGCGCCGCCGCAACCCTCACCCACGACGTCGAGCCGCGGCGGTTCGCGTACACGCGTGGGCTCGCGGCACTCCTCGACGCGGTCGCGACCAGCGGCCACGCGGCGACCTTCGGCCTCGTCGCGCGCTCGAGCACGCACTGGCTCGACGACGCGGCGGTCGCGCGTCTCGGCGCCTACGGCGTCCTCTGTCACGGACTCGCCCATCGCGGCGAGAACGTCCGCGGGCGCGACGACGTGCGCCGCGACGTCGAGACCGCGCGCCGCGAGCTCGAGCGCCGCCTCGGGCGCCCGGTGCGCGGCTACCGCAGCCCGCGACTCGATCGCTCCCCGGACCTCGCCTGGGCGCTCGATCGCGCCGGCTTCGCCTTCGACTCGTCGTATCCCGACGTCGATCGCGAGAACATCGCCCACTTCGGCGGCGGCGTGCGCCTGAACGTTCCCTATCGCCCGCCGATCGCGAGCGACACCGGTGCGCTCCGCCCGAGCGGCTGCCTCGAGCTGCCGCTCACCGCGCCCGACTGCATCCAGCCGCTCTTCGGCGGCGCGTCGATCGCGGAGCTGCACGCGCAGGTCGCCGCCAAGGCGGCCTATCTGCGGGCGACCGGTGGCCTCTACGTCGCGCTCGTCCACGGCGGCGTCTTCGGCGTCGACGACCAGGCGCGACGCACGGCGCACCTCGAGTTCGTCGCCGCCGAGCTGCGCCGTCCCGAGGTGTGGCTCGCGAGCGCCGAGGACGTCGCCGACTGGTGGTGCCGCCGCGAAGCACTGCGCGTGGCGGACGACGCCGACGGGGTGCGGATCACGAACGCGGGCACGCACGCACTCACGGGCGCGCGCGTCGTCGTCGAGCGCGACGGCGGCGAGCGCACGATCGACCTGCCGTCGCTCGCCCCCGGCGCTACGATCGCCGTCGCCGACGCGCGGGCGCTGCCGGCGGCTTGAGGACGTGATGGCGACGGACGGCACCCGCGTTGGCATCCTCGGCGGCGGCATCGCCGGGCTCGCGTCGGCGCACTATCTGCTCGAGCGCGGCTACACCCCGATCGTCTTCGAGAGCACGGATCGCCTCGGCGGTCTCGGCACGCACTTCGAGCATCGCGAGACCACGCTCGACCGCTACTACCACGTCATCCTCGACTCCGACGCCGAGCTCTGCGGCCTCCTCGCCGATCTCGGCATCGCCGATCGTCTGGTGTGGGCCGAGACCGGCATGGGGTTCCATCTCGGCGGCAAGCTCTACGGCTTCAACAGCGCCCTCGATCTGCTGCGCTTTCGGGCGCTCTCCGTGCCCGATCGCCTCCGCACCGGCCTCGGCGCCGCCTACATCACCAAGGTGAAGCGCAAGGCGCTCGATCTCGACGACGTCCAGGCCGGCGAGTGGTTGCGCCGGATCTTCGGCCGCAGCGTTTTCGAGCGCATCTGGCTGCCGCTCTTGCGCGCCAAGTTCGGCGACCACGTCGACACCGTCCCCGCCTATTGGGTGTGGAACACGCTCAACCGCGAGAAGAACGGCGACCAGGAAGTGAAGGGCTACCTCCGCGGCGGCTACCGCGGGCTCGCGGAGACGCTGCGCGACGCGATCGTCGCGCGCGGCGGCGAGGTGCGACTCGAAAGTCCCGTCACCGCCGTCGAGGCGAACGGCACCGGCGTGCACGTCGACGTCGCCGGCCGCGACGAGCACTTCAAGGCGGTGATCTCGACCTTCCCACTGCCGCTCCTGAAGCGCGTGGCGCGCGGCGCACTCGCGGCGTCGGTGCCGTTGTCCGACCTCGGGTACCAGGGGGTCGTCAACGCGGTCGTGGTCTCGCGGCAGCGTCTCGAGCGCTTCTACTGGACAATCGTCGTCGATCCCAAGTTCCCGTTCCAAGGGGTCGTCGAGACCACGCACGTGATTCCGTCCGAATGGATCGGCGGCCGGCACCTGGTCTACACGATGAACTACTGCGACGCCGGCTCGGAGCTCTACCAACGCCCCGACGAGCTGATAAAGCGCCAGGCGCTCGACGGCCTGGCCGCGATCTACCCCAAGTTTCGCGCGGAAAATGTCGAAGATGTGTACGTGTTCCGCGCGCCATACGTCGAGCCGGTGTGGTCGGTCGGCTACCTGCGCAAGCGGCCGGCACCGCGGATTGCCGACAGCCGCGTCTACATCAGTACCACCGCCCAGGCCTATCCGCGCGTCACGGCCTGGAATACCAGCGTCGGCCTCGCTCGCGAGACCGTCGACGCACTCGTAGGAGACCTCGGATGAGTGACCCGATCACGCTGCCCTCGGACGCCGACAGGACCGGCCGCGACCTGGGAGACGAGGAGCTCGCGCTGCTGCGCGAGGTCATCGAATCCGGCACGCTCAACTGCACGAAGGGGACGCAGGTGAAGGCGTTCGAGCAGGCCTTCGCCAAGCGCTTCAGCGTACCGCACTCGCGCGCCGTCACCTCGGGCACCGCCGCCGTCCACACCGCGGTCGCCGCCATCGATCCCGAACCCGGCGACGAGATCATCACCACCTCGATCACCGACATGGGTGGGATCGCACCGATCCTCTACCAAGGAGCGATCCCCATCTTCGCCGACGTCGACCCGGTGAGCCTGAACGTGACGCCCGAGGCGATCGCGTCGCGCATCACGTCGCGGACGCGCGCAATCATCGCCACCCACCTCTTCGGCAACCCGTGCGACATGACCGGCATCATGCGGATCGCGAACGCGCATGGTATCCCGGTGATCGAGGACTGCGCGCAGGCGTTCCTCGCAACCGATCGCGGCCGCCTCGTCGGCACGATCGGCGCGATCGGCGCCTTCAGCCTGCAGCAAGGGAAGCACATGACGACCGGCGAGGGCGGCATCGTCGTCACCAGCGATCCGAAGCACGCGCGCTGGATGACGCTCTTCAGCGACAAGGCGTGGGGCTACGGCGATCCCAAGCCCGATCACTACTTCCTCGCCCTCAACTACCGCATGACCGATCTCCAGGGCGCGGTCGCACGCGCGCAGCTCGCGAAGCTCGACGGCGTCGTGGCGCGGCGCCGGCGCACCGCCGCGCAGCTGACCGAGATCCTCGCCGGCACGCCGGGCATCACCTTGCCATGCGCGCTCCCCGAGGCGACGCACGTGTACTGGAAGTACCCGCTGATCGTCGATCCCGCCGTCATCGAGGGCGGCAGCGACGCGCTCGGCGCGGCGCTGAAGGCGAACGGCGTCTTCTGCGCCCCGCGCTACATCCAGAAGCCGGCCTTCGAATGCCAAGTGTTCACCGAGCGGAAGACCTTCGGCAAGAGTCAGTTCCCCTACTCGTACCGCGAGCGCGAGGACGGCACCAAGATCGTCTACGACACCGCCGAGTATCCCGGCACCATGCAGGGTCTCGAGCGCGTCGTCGTGCTACCGTGGAACGAGCTCTACACCGACGAGCACGTCCACTTCATCGCGCGCGCCGTGCACGGGGCCGTCGCCAAGCTCGCGGGCCGCGGCGCGAGCGCCGCGACGTCGCGTGCGAGCGCGTGAAACCCGAGGAGACCCCGTCATCGTGAGCTCCCCACGCCCCTTCGCTGTCTTCTCCTGCGACTTCGACACGGTCGATCGCCACCTTCAGGGGTACGGCATCGAGGATCTTCCGGCGTGCGATCGCATCTATCGCACCGCCGTTCCGCGGCTCCTCGATCTGTTGAAGGAGCTCGGCGTACCGGGCGTCTTCTTCTTCATCGCCCGCGACGCCGACAGTGAGGCGCCGCTCCTGCGGCAGATGGTCGCCGCCGGGCACGAGATCGCCAGCCACTCGATGACCCATCCGCAGCCGTTCCGCACCCTCGGCGACGCCGCGCTCGCCGAGGAGGTGGACGCCTCGCGCGCCCGCCTGTCCGCGGCGAGCGGCAGCGAGGTCATCGGCTTCCGCGCACCCGCCTGGGACGTCGACGACCGGGTCCTCGCGCGCATCGCCGCCGCCGGCTACCGCTACGACGCCTCGATCTTTCCGACGCCGGTCCTGATCGCGAGCCGGCTTTCCGCCTATCGCCGCAGCACCAACAAGGGATCGATCTTCTCGATGGACCTCGTCGGTCACGCGTTCGCGCCGGCGCTGCCCCACGAGGCGGGCGTCGGCACGAACGGCCTCGTCGAGTTCCCGATCTCGGTGACGCGCTGGCTGCGGCTGCCCGTGTATCACACGTTCCAGTATTTCGTGCCGCCGCGTCTCTTCGCGCGCGCCGTGCGCGCGCTGCTGCGCTCGGGACGCCCCGTCTGCTACGAGTTCCACGCCGCCGATCTGCTCGATCTCGCCGCTGACGACATCGATCCCCGCATGGACCGCCATCCCGGCATGCGGCTGCCGTTGGCGCAGAAGCGAGCGATGCTGCGTGACACGCTGGCGACGATCGCGCGCGAGCGGCGTGTCGTCACCTATCGACAGGCGCTCGAGGAGCGGCTTGCCGCGTGAGCGTGCCGCGGGATCAGGCGATGCTCGCTCCCGAAACGCGGGCGCCGGCCGAGGCGACGTTCCCGGCGAGCGCCCCCGTATACGTCTGCGGCGTGCGGATCGAGAACGTCACCAAAGCCGAGGCGACCGCCCGCATGCGCGCTTGGATCGAAGAGCGCGCCTCGCGAGCGCGCGCCATCTACATCGTCAACGCGCACACCATCAATCTCGCCTGCGAGCTGCCGGGATTCCGGGACGTGCTGAACGCCGGCGATGCCGTCTTCGGCGACGGCACCGGCGTGCGCTGGGCGGCACGTCTCCAGGGCATTCGGATGCGCGACAACCTCGTCGGGACGGATCTCGCTCCGTACTTCTTCGCCGCGACCGCCGGCGCGGGGTATCGTTACTACTTGCTCGGCGGCGCGGAGCCCATCGTACGCGCCGCCGCGGACCACGTCGTTCGCACCTACGGTGTCACGCTGGCCGGCTACCAGCAGGGGCATTTCCCACCGGGTGAGAACGACGACGTCATCGATCGGATCAACGCCTCGGGTGCCGACGTCGTGCTGGTCGCGATGGGAAACCCCGTGCAGGAACGCTGGATCCACGAGAACCGCGATGCCCTTCGCGTCCGTCTCTGCGTCGGAGTAGGCGGTCTCGTCGATCACTGGGGCGGAGCCCTCCGTCGCGCCCCGCAGTGGGTGCGCAACCGTGGATTCGAGTGGGTGCAGATCATGATGCAGCAGCCTCACAAGTGGCGGCGGTATCTCGTCGGCAATCCCAAGTTTCTCGTCCGCTGCCTACGTGACGTACGCACCGACCGGAGACGCCGGCCCGGAGGCGCGGCGTGAGCGACGCCGCCGCGTCGGTCGGCGGCGCGGTGATGCCGCGGGCTTCGAGTTGGCGCGCGAACCTCGCGCTCCTCACCGGCAGCGTGCTCGTCACCTTCGCGGCGGTCGAGATCGCCGCACGCATGATGCTCCCCGCGCCGTTGCCATGGTTGTACCCACAGGTGCACTATCGCGCGGATCCGGACCTGATCTTCGCGTACGCACCGAACCAACGCGGTTTCAGCGCCGACAAGGAAATCGTCCTCAACGAACGGGGCATGCGCGGGCGGGTCGTACCGTACGAGCGTACCCCCGGAACACTGCGGCTGCTGTTTCTCGGCGACTCGATCGGTTTCGGCTACGGTGTGCGCGACGATGAGGTCGTGAGCGCGCGGGTGGCGGCGTTGCTCGACCGAGCCGCCACCTCCAACGAGGCCATCAACAGCTCCGTGTCGTCCTACAACATGCGGCAAGAGATGACGTTTCTCGAACGAGACGGGATTCGGTACAAGCCCGATTGGGTGATCGTCTGCGTCTGTTGGAACGATCTCGCCGACAAGTCGCGCGTTCGCGTCGACGAGCAGGGCCGACTGACCGACGATCTCGCCACCGTCGAGCCGCTGAGTGTGCGCCTGAGCGAGTCGAGACTCGGCTACGAGGTGAGGAATTTCCTGAAACGATCGCGGGCGGTGTACGCGGCGCTCGAAGGGTGGCGTGCCCTCACCGCTTGGACACCGGACCCGCAGACGGTGTTTCGCAGCGAGGTACTGGAAGGGCGTGACACGCCGCGAACCACGGGGGGATGGAACGACATCGCCACGCTCCTCCACCGGCTGAAAGACCTCGGCGATCGCGAGCAGTTCCGTTCCCTATTGGTCGCGTTTCCCATTCCAATGGCCGTCGCGCAGCCGTTCGCGAAGAGCTCGTATCCAGATCGGCTGCAAGAGCTAGGCGCGCGCGAGGGAATTCCGGTTCTGGATCTGACACCGGCGTTTCGCGCTTCCTACCACGGCCACGAGTCGCTCTTCATTCCCTACGACGGCGATCATCCGAACGCCGCCGGCCACGAGATCGCCGCCGAGGAAATTACGCGCTTCCTCGCTGCCGATCCGCAGCGGATCCACGGATAGCAATGGCCGATCTCGGACTTCGCTGGTTGTTGAAGAAGGCCGCGCGCAGGGGGATGGCCGTCACGGCGTCCGCCAGGGGCGCAACGCCTCGACGGCGCGACCAGCACGCGAGCCTGCGCGTTCTCACGTACCATCGCTTCGGAGAGGAGCCGCACGATCCCTTCTGCGTGCGGGCCGCGGACTTCGAGCAGCAGATGGCGCTCCTCGCCAATGAGAGGCTGCTCGTGTCGTTGAGTGACCTGGAGGAGTTTCTCGCCGGAGCGCGGAACCCACCGGATGGGGGCATTCTCGTGACCATCGACGATGGATGTCCTTCCGTCCGTACGGTCGCGCTGCCGATTCTCAGAGAGTACCGCATTCCGGCAGTCGCCTTCATCCCGGCGGGCGAGATCGCAGAAGACAGCCGTCGTGGTTCCTCGAACCGGGAGCACCCGGACGATCGCATGTCGTGGACCGATCTCGAGGAGCTCGCGCGCGCGGGGATCGTGATCGGCTCGCACGCGTGGACGCACCATTCGGTAGCCCGCATGCCGATCGAACGCGCGCGTGAACAGGCGGCGCGCTCGCGCGAGGCGATCGAGCGACGCCTCGGCACCCGCGTCACGGCGTTCGCCTATCCGTTCGGTACCCGCGCCGACTACAACGCGGCGACGGCGGCTGTGCTCAAAGAGGTCGGGTATGTGTGCGCCTTCACCTCGCAGCACGGGGCGATTCGCTCCCACGCGGAGCCCTTCACGTTGCCGCGCGTAAAGGTCGAAGGTGGCGAGGGGCTCTGGATGTTTCGCGCCCTCGTTCGTGGCGGATTGGACGCGTGGGGATGGATCGATCGCACGCTCTGGAAGCTGCAGGCGGCGGGAACGTGATCCGATGACCGACGTCGTATGGCTCACCGCCCCGGACGGCGATCGATCCCGCGCAGGCTCGTTGTGGGAACAGGCGGCCGCACGCGAGTGGATCCCGAGGAACCGCGGGCGTGTCGTCATTCATGTGCAGGGCGCGCGGCAGGACGCGCTCGTCCGCGACACCGCACGTTCGCTCGTCGCATTTCTCGCCAAGAGCTCCGCACCACCGCGCATCGACATCATCGAGCCACGTGGCGACGCCGCCGACTGGCCCGGCGTCGGCGTACTCGATCCCACGTCCGGGCCTCGCTACCGGACCGACGTCGCGTGCTTGCGTGACGGTGCGTTGATTCCCGAGCTCTGGTTCGACGCGTTCTTTCTCGTCACGATCGCGGCCGCCGCACCCGATCGCAGTCTCGGATTGCGCGTCATCCTTGCCGCGCAGGCCGACATGCTCGAGGCACCAGGGGCACTCGACCTCGACGTGATCGTCGCGGCGCATCGACTGATGTCTTCGAGCCTGTGTATCAGCTGTGGCTCGATCACCTTCGCAACACCGGAGTCGGGATCGTGGTGGGCGGCCAGCCCGAATGATCTCGCCCTCGAGCGAGCAGTCGCCTCGGCCGCGGGAGTGCGACCGGACGCGCTACCGATCTTTCGGCATCTTGCCCGCCACGAGGCGGGCGACGGCGCGCCGGAGATGAGGCGCGACGATGCACCGACCCTCCACGGTTATCGCGAACCCGGATGGCGAGTCGCTCTCCGGCGGAGCGCCTCCAATTTCGTCTATGGGGCCCGGCGTGTCGGACAAGACGTTCGCCTGAGCGCGCAGAATCTCCGTCGTTTGCCCGCGTTCGTCCAGCGTCGGCTGCCGGGAACTATGGACGCCTGGAGGGCGACGTGACCGCCCTCCGAGTCGCAGTGATCGGGTGCGGCGCCGTCTCGGAGATCTATCATCTGCCGGCGCTGCGTCGTTGCAGTCGGGGGCAGCTCACCGCCGTCGTCGACGCCGACGCGACCCGCGCCGCGAACGTGGCCCGTCGGCACGGA
>JBGOSW010000038.1:0-28750 GCA_041476145.1 Binatia bacterium | reverse complement strand
GCAATCGACGCAGTTGACGATATCCTGGAGGTTCGTGATCGCTCCGCCACAGGCCGACCCGCCCGGAATCGTGACGCTCGGGCAATTGGCCGCGAAGCCGATGGCCGCGGGCGTGAGATCGTCGCCGCCGCCGCATACCCTGTTCGCGCCGCCACAGGCCTTGCAGATCCCGATCTGCTTCTTCGATTCCGCGGCGTTGATCGCGGGCAATGCCCTGGTGGCGTCGGGGCACGGGCCGGGAATGGCCCCCGTGAGCACCGTGGCCTCGCATTTCGTGAGGACCTTGTTCTTGACCGCGAGGAACTTGTACGCGTTCTTGGCGATCGCGAGCTGGCACTTGTTGACGGTCGAGCCGGTGCCGAACTGGCCCGGGACGAGATCGTCGTAGTAGAGGCTCATCGCTTGATCGGCGGCGGCCCCGGCGACGCAGATGACGCAATCGCTGACGTCGTTACAATTGGCGAGGGCGTTGTTGCAGATCCCGTTCTCGAGGTTGGGACAGGTGCCGAGGTCCCACCCGATCGCCGCGAGCGCGAGCGCGTCGCCGTCGGTGCAGTGCTTCGTCGAGCCGCCGCACGCCTTGCCGATTCCGGCGCGAATCTTGGTCTCGACCTTCGCGATCTTGAGGGCGCCGTTCGTATCGGGACACGGACCGGACGTCTTCCCACTCACGATCCCGGCGTTGCACTTCTGGAGCACCTTCATCTTGGCCTGCGCGTACGCCGACACGTTCGCCTCGATGGTCTTCTTACACTTGAGCGGATCGCCGGCGTGCGCCGCCGTCGCGAGCGCGAGCGCTGCAACCAGGGCGGCACCGATGCCCGCGAAACGTGACAGTGAATTCATGGCTCTCCTCCTTCGTTGCACTGCGTCGGCGATTACCCGCGGGTCGCGCACGGTCACGAGCGAGCGGGACGATTGTCTTGGAGGGTTACGATGTTCGGCACGAGTGTTCGCCCTCCGCCTTCTAAGGAATAACGCCGCGTCGATTGGGTACGGCACACCCAAGCGAAAATCGCATAGGATTCTCGAAACGGCACGCAGAAGGCTCACCCAGAGGGTAGGCTACCGTTCAAAAGGTTGTCAAGAAAAAAAGCGATTTTCGGGCTCCGACCGCGACATACGTCAACCCCGGGCGACCGGCGCAACGGCATCGCATGGTCAACCGGCGCGACGACGCACCGCGCGATGACCGTCGTCGCCGACAATTGACGGTTCGCACAGCGCCCCGCTACGGATCGTAGGGCAAAACCTGTGAGCTCTCGATCCGAAAGGCGCCGGCACGGCGGCAAAGCACGTAGCGGAGCCGCCTCCTCCGTCCCGCCGCGTCGGGGCAGCGGCGATCGGCCTTCGGCAAGCGAAGGCGAGCACCACGGTGTCGTCGCTGCTTGCGACGTCGATCGCACCGCGGCACGGGCGCGGTGGATGGGCGCTCTCATCGTCGCGCTCGCGACCGCGGTCGCGTACGTGCCGACGCTGAGTAACGGGTTCGTCGACTTCGACGACCAGACGAACCTCCTCGAGAACCCCTTCTTCCGCGCCCTCGATCCGAGCGCCCTCCGCTGGATGTTCACCAATCTCGACGGTCACTACCTCCCACTCACGTGGCTTTCGTTCGCCGTCGACCATCAGATCTGGGGGATGAGCCCGGTCGGCTACCACCTCACCAACGCGCTACTGCACGTCGCGAACGCGATCGTCTTCTATGTCCTGAGCACCCGACTGCTGCGGCTCGCCTTCCGCCTTCCGGTGAGCGGCGCGCCGCCTAGTCTCTACGTCGCGGCTGCGATCAGCGCCGCGCTCTTTGCGCTGCACCCGTTGCGCGTCGAGTCGGTCGCGTGGGCGACCGAGCGGCGCGACGTCCTTTCGGGCCTCTTCATCCTTCTCACGCTCCATGCGTACGTCCGCCATCACGCTCGTGAGAGGGGCGGCTTCGCCTGGGCGGCGCTTGCCTGGTACGTGCCCTCGCTCCTCGCCAAGCCCGTCGGCATGAGCTTGCCGATCGTGCTCCTCGTGCTCGACGTCTATCCGCTCCGCCGGCTGCCGGCCCGCGTCGGCGCGTGGGCACGCCGCGACGTTCGGCGCGTCTGGATCGAAAAGCTGCCCTTCATTGCGCTCGGCGTCGCCACCGCGGTCGTCGAGGGCATCGCCGAACGCTCGCTCGACACGTTCTACTCGCTGGCGCAGTACGGCGTGAGCGGACGCATCGGACAGGCGTTTTTCGCGCTTGCCTTTTATCTCGCAAAGACAGTGCTGCCGATCAGGCTTTCCCCCCTCTACCAGTTGCCGGTCGGTTGGCAGTTCGCTCGTCCCGACGTCCTCGTCTCCACGGCGTTCGTCGTCGCCGCGACCGGTGGGTTCTATGTGCTGCGACGTCGCTGGCCGTGGGCGCTCGCGAGTTGGGTGGTCTACGCCGCCACGCTCGCCCCCGTGCTCGGCATCGCCCAGGCGGGGCCGCACATCGCGGCGGATCGCTACAGCTACCTCGCGACGCTGGGCTGGGCCGTCGTCGCGGGGGGCGCCGTTCTCGCGCTCGACCTTGCGGCGCGCGCCGGCCGCCGACCGTTCGTCTCCTCGCGGGTGGTAGCGATCGTGGCGGCGGCGACGGCGGTCGGCCTCGGCATGTTGACGTGGCGTCAGATCGGTATCTGGCACGACTCGGTGACGCTCTGGCGTACGGCCGTCGCCGCCGACCCGGACTGCTACATTTGCCTGAACAACCTCGGCACCGCGCTCGTCCGCGCCGGCCGTGGCGACGAGGCGAGCCCCTATTTCGAGATGGCGATGCGCATCCAGCCGGGCGATGCCGACGCGCACGCCAATCTCGGGACCGTTGCCATGCAGGACGGGCGCGACGACGAGGCGCGACGCGAATTCGACCGCGCTCTCGCGCTCGATCCGACCCATGCCGTCGCGCACACCAACGTCGCGCGCCTCCTCCTCGATGCAGGTGATGCCGAGCACGCGATTCCTCATCTCGAAGTCGCGCTTCGCAAGGAGCCGAACATGGCCGAGGCGCGCAGTAACCTCGGACTCGCCCTGATGGGGCGTGGCGATCTGGCGGCCGCCGAGCGCGAGCTCCGGCGCGCGATCACGCTCCAGCCGGACCTCGCCGTCTCCCACAACAACCTCGGGACGCTGCTCTTGCAAACGAACCGTCCGGAGGACGCGGCGACCGCGTTTCGACGCGCCGCCGAGCTCGACGCGACGTTCGCGGAGCCGCGCTACAACCTCGGGCTGGCGCTCGTCGCGCTCGATCGCAGCGTCGAGGCGGTCGCGGCGCTGCGCGACGCGGTTCGCCTTCGCCCAGCGTACGCGAAGGCGCAGCGCGAGCTCGTCGATCTGCTGATCGCAAGTGGTCTCGACGACGAGGCGCGCGTGCAAGCGGAAGCCGCCGAGCGCGCCGCCCCCGGTGCGGGTGCGACGTCGGCGCTCGCGGCCTCCTACATGGACGTCGGCCGGCCGCGCGACGCGATCACCGTGCTGCGGAAGGTCATCGCCCGCGATCCCACCGACGCCGACGCCGCCAGCATGCTCGGATGGCTCCTCGCGACCTCGGCCGACGGCGATCTGCGCGACGGCGCCGCCGCGGTCGCCTTCGCCGAACGCGCCGTCGCGGCGGCGGGTGACGCGCCCGACGCCGATCGACTCGACACGCTCGCCGCCGCCTACGCGGAGGTCGGGCGTTTCGCCGACGCGATCGCGACCGCGCGTCGCGCCGAGGCCGCGGCCGAGGCGGCGGCGACGACCGATCTCGCGCGCGAGATCGCCGCACGGCTTGCGCTCTACGCGCAGAATCGCCCGTTCCGCGCCGACTAGAGTTGCAACGCGGTCGGAACCGGCGGGCGGTCGTGGATCCACGTCCGGATCCACGGCATGAGCCCGTAGGCGGGGAGCGCGAGGAGGAAGGTCACCGCGAAGTACGGCGCGTACCCGAGCCGGCTCGCGCCGAGGCCGCTCACCGCTCCGGCGAGCGATCGCGTGAAGCCGAAGAGAGCGGAGAGGAGGGCATATTGGGTCGCGGCGTGCTCGCGCTCGCAGACGTGCATGAGAAACGCGAGGAACGCGGCGGTGCCGAGCCCACCGGTGAAGCTCTCGACGAGCGACGCCGCATAGATCGCCGCGCGTCCTCCGTGTGCCGCCGCGACGCCGGCGTAGCCGAGATTCGAGATCGCTTGCAGCAGTCCGAGGACCCAGAGCGCGCGGAAGATGCCGGCGCGTGAGGTGAAGACGCCGCCCGCGAGCGCGCCCGCGACGCTCGCGGCCACACCGAGCGTCGTCGACACGAAGCCGATCTCCTCGAGCGAAAGCCCGCGATCGAGCCAGAAGGGTTTCACCATCGGCCCCATGCTGGCATCGCCGAGCTTGTAGACGAGTACGAAGGCGAGAACCGCGGCCGCACCCGGGCGGGCGAGCCAAGCGACGAAGGCGCGCCACCACGCCGCGGCGGGCGTGCGCACGATCGCGACCTGCGGCGCGAACCACGTGGCGACGGCGAGCGTGGCGAGGATCGTCGCCGCCGTCCAATAGAGCGGCGACCATCCGATCCATCCCGCGAGGATCACCAGCGCTCCGCCGCCGACGATGAGCGCGGCGCGATATGCGGACACGCGGATGCCGTTGGCCACGCCTTCCTCGCCGGGTGCGACGAGCCCGATCGTGTAGGCGTCGATCGCGATGTCCTGCGTCGCGGAGGCGATCGTCAGCACGAGCACCAAGCCGAAGAGCGCGACGCCCGGCGCGGCGGCGTCGGTGAGTGGAATCGCCGCCGTCCCGAGCGTCATGACGACGAGCGCGGCGGTGATCCAACGTCGCCGCTCTCCGAAGCGGTCGACGAGCGGCGCCCAGAAGACCTTGAGGCTCCAGGGCAACCCGAGGACGGAGAGCATGCCGATCGCCTCGAGCGAGACCCCGTGTGCGCGAAAGTAGACGGGAAGGTTGTCGACGACGAGGCCGAACGGGAACCCTTCCGCGAAATAGAGGAGTGCGATCCAGAGGAGCTTGCGGCGTGTCGACACGGTTCGCGGCGACTAGCAGAAGCGACGTTCCGTTCCCATCGCGTGGCGCGCGGAGGGACGGTCGAGTCACGCGCGCGACCGTGGTACGCTCGTGAACGTATGGACGCGACCCACCATTGGATCGTCTGGGACGGCGAGTGCGGCGTCTGTCGGCGCTCCGTCGAGTGGGCGCTGGCGCACGATCCGCACGATCAGTTCCGAGCGATTCCGTATCAGGAGGTATCGAGTCCGCCGATGACGCCGACCCTCCGCGAGGCGTGTCGTGCCGCCGTCCACGTGCGAACGCGCGACGGACGCTGGCTGCGCGGCGGGCGCGCCTGTCTCTTCGTTCTCGAACGCATCGGCTGGCCGCGGCTGGCGCGTCTTGCGGCGCTGCCGCCGCTCGTGTGGGCCGTCGAGGCGGGTTACATGGTGGTCGCCCACAACCGCGCCTTCTTCTCGCACCTGCTGCCGCGCACGCGGAACGTCTGATCACGGCCGCGCCTTCAGGGCGCGGAACGTTCCTCGAGCCTCCGCCGCCGGGTCAGGCGCTGATCGCGAGCTCCTCGACGGTGGCGAGAAACGACGCGGCGGCGCTGCCGTTCGCGACGCGGTGGTCGAAGACGATCGAGAGCGCGGTGCGCTCGCCGGTTCCGCGCTCGGGATCGGCGAGGCCGATGATCGCGGCCTGCTGCGGGTACGGGATCGGCAGGAAGCGTTGCACGCCGCGGCCGATCATCGACGTGACCGTGATCGTGCCGCCGCTCAAGTGCGTCGCCTCGAGTCGCCGACGCTGGGTGAGGTAGAGCAAGGAGCGCAGCTCCTTGGCGATTGCCGCCGGCTCCTTCGTCGCCGCGTTCTTCAACACCGGGACGTAGAGCTCACCCTCGAGATCCATCGCGACGCCGACGTTCACCTGCTCGAACACCTGGAGCTCGTAGCGTTCGGTCACGTGCGCGTTGAAGTGCGGATGGCGCACGCAAGCGCGCGCGACGGCGCAGACCACGAGGTCGAGCTCGGTCACGACGCCCTTCGACGTCTCGGCGATCGCCTTCGCGCGTGCGCGGATGGCGCCGAGGTCGATCGAGCGTTCGAGGTACGAGGCGGGGATGGAGGCGATGCTCTGCTCCATGACGCGCGCCGTCCGACGTTGCACGGGGCTGAGCGCCTCGACGCGCGAGGGACCGCGCGGGTCGTCGGCTACGTTTCCCGCGGCGCGACGGGACGCCATCTCGATGACGTCCTTCTCGCGGACGTTCGCCTTGCCGGCGAAAAGGGTGGGATCGAGGCCGAGCTCCTCCATCTTGCGGCGCGCCTTGGCGCTGATGAGGCCCGGCTCGACGCTGTCGCCACGCGCGGGCTGCGCGTCCGGTAAGGCGGCGTCGGCGGTCGCCGTGACGTAGCCGAGGACGCCGCCGATCGGCACCTCGTCGCCGACCTGGGTGCGTCGGCGGACGAAGCCGGCGATCGGTGCCGCGATCTCGACGATGGCCTTCGACGTTTCGATCGTGCAGACGACGGCACCGGCCTCGACGCGGGCGCCGTCCGCCGTGATCCACTCGGTCACGAAGACGCTGTCGTCGTTGACGTGCTCGCGGGGAACGAGGATCGGTTCGGCGGCGGCCGCGCTCACGGGCGCGTGCCCCGGAGCACGCGGCGGGCGCCGGCGACGACGCGCGCGGCGTCGGGCAGAACGGCGTCCTCCATCGGGCGCGCGTTCGGGATCGGTAGGTGGTGTGCGGCGACGCGCGTAGAGCCGCGCAGCTCCGGGCCGAGCTCCTCGGCGACGCGCGCCACGACCTCTGCGCCGAAACCCCACGGCTCGGTGCCCTCCTCGAGAACGAGGAGATGCTTCGTGCGCCGTACCGACTCGACGATCGGCTGAGCGCGGAGCGGCGCGAGCTGCGAGACGACGAGGTACTCCACCAAGACTTCGTCTTCCTCGAAGAGGCGCGCCATCGCCTCCTCCGCGACCTCGGTCATCTCGCCGTAGGTGACGAGCGTGAGGTCGGCGGTCTCGCCGTCGGGCGTCCAGACACCCGTCGGATAGAGTTCCTGTCGCTCGCCATCCGGCAGCGCGAGGACGAGGCCCAGAGGCGGCTCGTGCTTCAGGCGCTTGCCGTAGAGCAGCTTCTGCTCGAGGAAGATCACCGGCCGTTCGTCCTCGACGGCATGCTGCAAGAGCACGCCCGGGTCGTGGCGTATGCTCACGGCAACCAGCACGAGCCCGGGGACACCGAAGAAGATCTTCTCGATGCACTGGCTGTGTGTGGGGCCGTAGCCGCGCCGGCCGCCGACCGGCGTGCGCACGACCACCGGCGTTTCCACCTGGCCGTTGTACATCCAGTGGAACTTCGCCAGGTGATTGATGAGCTGATCGGCGCAGAGTGCGAGGAAGTCGCCGAACATGATCTCGGCGATCGGGCGATAGCCACGCAGGCTGAGGCCGCTGGAGACACCGATGATCGCGGACTCGCTGATCGGCGTCGAGCGCACGCGGTCGGGAAATTTGCTGGAGAGGCCTCGGCTCACCTTGAAGGCGCCGCCGTATGGATCGAGAAGGTCCTCGCCGATGAGGAGGACGTCCTGCTGCCGCTCCATGAGCTCGTGATGCGCCTGGTTGAGGCTCTGCACGACGGTGCGCACTTCGTCTGCAGCTTCCGCGAGCGCGCTCGTCGTGGCGCCGGCACCGCGTACGCGCTGCAACGCCCGCTCCTCGGCGGCGCCGTCGAGCGCCGCGAAGGGCGCCGCCTCGGCGGCCGCGACCGCACGTGCGACGCGCGCCTGCACCGCGGCGTCGATCGCCGTTGCGCGCTCCTCGTCGAGGGCGGTGCGCAGGTGCGCGAGCGGATCTTCGCGGCGCGCCTTCGCGATGAGCTCGGGACTACGGTCGTCGTCGCCTTTGCTGTGCGCGGCGAGGCGGAACGTATCGAGCACCTGGAAGAAGGGGCGTCCGCTGCGGCGGACGCGCTCCACGACGTCCGCCATGTGCGCTTTCAGCGCGACGGGCTCGCGTGCCGGACGGCGATCGGTCGCGATGCCGAACGCGGCGGCACGCGCCAGCACGTCGCCGGCGATCGTCGTCGCGGTCGGCGTCGACTGCGCCCACTGGTTGTGCTCGAGGACGAAGAGGACCGGCAGCTCCCACAGCGACGCGAGATTCAGCGCCTCGTAGACGGCGCCTTCCCCGAGGGTGCCGTCCCCGAGGAAGACGACGGTGACGGCGCCGCTGCCCTTCATCTTCTCGGCGAGCGCCATGCCGGCGGCGACCGGCACGATTCCGCCTTGCACGCCGTTCGAGAAGAAACCGCGCGCGCAGAGGTGCTGGCTGCCGCCGCGGCCGCCGCAGACACCGGTCGCGCGCCCCATGATCTCCGCCAGCAGGCCTTCGGCGTCGTCGCTGTACATGATGTAGTGACCGTGGCAGCGATGATTCGAGAAGATCAGGTCGCGCGCGCGATCGAGGGCGTCGATCACGGCGTAGGCACAGGTTTCCTGGCCGATGCAGGTATGGGTGGTGCCGAAGAGCTTGCCCTCGCTGAAGAGCTCGAGCAGGCGCTCCTCGACGGCGCGGATCAGTGCCATGCGGTCGTAGGCGTGCTCGAGCGCGCGCTGCGTCGCGGGGTCGGTGTCGGGCGGAGCGGCCAGCTTGCGGGAGACGTTATCCATGGCGTCGCAGGATGTCCTCGATGCGTGCAAGTGACGTCAATTCCGGAACCTCGTCGGGCTCGAACATGCAGCCGAATCGTTCTTCGAGCGCGACCACCAGCTCGACGTGCCGCACGGAGTCCCAGCCCTCGACGTTCGCGGGAGCCGTATCGTCGCCGAACTGCTCGGGCGCACGCCCGAAGATCTGCGCGAAGACCGCGATTATATCGTTACGCATGCCAGGTGTCGCGGGCAATTCATCGGTACGCTCGGTCGCAATCGAGATAAGTGATGAACCAGGTATCGGGGGTCGCCATGCCGTCCGGCAGGCGATGATACCAGACGGGCACCGGCCGCAGACGCGCAAAACGACAGGCGCGGAGCGCCTGCTCGAGGTCCGCGACCGATGCCGTGCACTCGATATAGTCGACGCCACGTTCCTGCAAGATCGCGCACGCTTCGCGCACGAGCCACTCGACGGCGTCGCGCCGCGCGCGCGGCCAGAGCGCGTCGATGATACGCCCGCGGTGCGCGTCTTCCTTGCGGTCGAGACGGAGGACGAGATGGCCGACGACGTCCGCGCCCTCGCGCACGAGGAAGCAGCGGTAGCCGCCCTCGGGAAAGTCGGCGTACAAGAAATTCAACTGCGCGCTCGAGCGGTCCATGAGCGGGGCGAACTCGGCGCGTCGCGCCTCCCAGCGCGCGTCGTAGGAAGCCGGAAAGCGTTCCACCTCCTCGAGCGCGAACGGCGACGATCGCACGCGTGTCACGCGTCGGTTCCGGGCGACGAGCGCGGCGGGGAGAAGCGCGAGCGCGCGCAGCCAGGGGTGACGGCGGAGCGGGCCGCGCGTCACGATGGCGCGCGGGCTCACTCGCAGGATCCACGTCGCCGGGGTCTCGACGACGTTCCAGCGCAGCTTCGGCAGGATCTTCTGGGTGTCGACCGAGCCTTGGAGGGTGAGCAACACGTCGGTCGCCGCCTCCGCGCGCCGCAGCAGCGCCACCCCCACGCCGACGCTGCCTTCACCCGGACGCGTCGCCCAATCGACGAACCACGCGGCGCGCGCACGCTGCGCCGGCGCGTGCAGCGTCGTCGGTAGGGTGCCGACGAAGCCGCCGACGGCGCCGTCGGCGCCGGCGTGATAGAAGGCGCGCGCGGGACCCTGGCGATCGAGCTGGTACTTCCACTCCCAGTGCGCGCGTCCCCGCGCCGACACGTGGCGTTCGAGGAAGTCGAACACGGCCGGCGGCGACGAGGGCTCGAGCGGCGCGATCGGCACTACATGGCCGCCGCGGCCCGTGGCGCCCGCCGCTCCACGGTCTTGGTTCCGAAGATGTCGTCGAACACCTGTTCGATGGCACGGACGTGATGGCGGATGTCGAACATGCGATCGACGCGTTCGCGCGCGGCGCGGCCCATGGCGGCGCACCGCGGCCGGTCGGCGACGAGCGTCGCGATCGCCTCCGCCAGTGCCGCGGCGTCACGCGGCGGTACGAGGATGCCGGTCTCACCGTCGGCGACGATCTCGCATGGGCCGCCGAGCCGCGGCGCGATCAGCGGGCGTCCGAGCGCCATCGCCTCGATCAGAACACGCCCGAACGGCTCGGCGCGGATCGAGGAGTGGATCACGACGTCCATCGCATCCATGCACGCCGCGACGTCGCGGCGTGCGCCGGTGAGGATGACGTGGCGATCGAGGCCCTCCGCGGCGATCCGCGCCCGTACCTCGGCGGCATAGTCCTCACCGAGCCGGTGCACGCCGCCGACGATCAGGCAGCGCAGGTCGGGGTGTCGCGCGCGCGCGATCGCGATCGCCTCGACGACGAGAAGCTGCCCCTTCCAGCGCTGCAAGTGGCCGACGATGCCGACGAGCGGTGCCTCTGCGGGAATGCCGAACTCGCGGCGCACCGCCGCGCCGCCGCCGGGCGCGAACGCTTCGCAGTTGATGCCGTCGTAGATCGTGAGAAAGCGCCGGGCGTGGATGCCTTTGCCACGCGCGTATTCGGTCACCTGCTCGGTCATGCCGACGCACGTGTCGACCCAGCGCGAGAGCAGGCGCTCGATCGGACCGACCCGCCGAAAGCCTTTCTCGTGTGAGATGATCGGCAGCCCGCAGAGTGCGCCGGCGAGGACGCCGTCGAGGTTCGTCGTCACGCCGTTCGCGAGGTAAATGAGATCGGGATGCTCGGCGCGAAAGACGCGTATGAGCGCGCGCGCCCTTGGCGCGACCACGGCAATGAGCTCGCGCGTGCGCAACCACGCTCGCGCCAGACGGCCGCGGTCGCCGTCGGGCCGCGGCACCGGCAATGGCGGCAGGATGTGGACCGGTACCCCGTCGGCCCGGAGCGCGGACACGACGTCCTTCGGTTCGTAGAGGACGAGCGCCGGCGCGAAACGTCGCCGATCCATGCGCTCGATGAGGTGCAGGATACCGGTCAGTGAGCCGCCGAGGACGCCGCCGACGCTCGCCTCGACGAAGAGTACGCGGTGTGGTGCCGCTATGGGGGTCGTACGGCTCAGGCGGATATCCGAGGGGACACGAGCGTGGCGCCCGAAAAGCGCGAAGACCGACGCTGGGCGTCCGAAGTTGCTGGAAAAATAAGGGAACCCAACAGAAACTTCAAGCCGAAAACTCTCGGCCGATGAACGGCGCGAACGTCGATGGCCGAGACCAGCGCGTGCGACCGAGGTCTTGACTCGCACGCAACGCCCGCGCTAACGCGCGTAGCGAGGATACGCACTACACACGGAGGAGACCCCCCCTATGGCGACGGAAGACAGATACGCGCGGCCGGTCGGCGACATCGATTGGCCGGTCGCGGGAACGTTCGATACCAACTTCCGCTGGGAGTACCAGGACGGACGCGAGTCGCTGCTCAGGCTCTACGAGAAGGGCAAGGAAAAGCAGTGGAACGCGAACACGCGCATCGATTGGTCGCAGGATCTCGATCCCGAGAACCCCGAGCAGTTGCCCGACGAGTCGATCCCACTCTTCGGCTCCGACGTCTTCGCGGCGCTCACCGACGAGGAGAAGGCGACGCTCCGGCGCCACTTCCAGTCGTGGCAGCTCTCGCAGTTCCTGCACGGCGAGCAAGGCGCGCTCATCTGTACCGCCAAGATCGTCCAGCAGGTGCCAATGATGGACGCCAAATTCTACGCCGCGACGCAAGTGATCGACGAGGCGCGCCACGTCGAGGCGTACTCGCGGCTCCTCCACGACAAGTTCGAGCTCGCCTACCCGATCACGCCGACCTTGCAGCGCCTTCTCGACAACGTCCTCAGCGACTCGCGCTGGGACATGACCTACCTCGGCATGCAGGTGCTGATCGAGGGGCTGGCGCTCGCCGCGTTCGCGCAGATCCGCGATCAATCGCAGAATCCGCTCGCCGCCGCGGTAAACGCGTACGTGATGCAGGATGAGGCCCGCCACGTCGCCTTCGGCCGCTTCGCGCTCCGTGACTACTACCCGACGCTCATGCAAGCCGAGCGCGACGAGCGCGAGGAGTTCGCGGTCGAAGCCTGCTACCTGATGCGCGATCGCTTCCAGGCGGAGGAGGTGTGGGAGACGCTCGGCCTGCCCATCGACAAGTGTGCGGCCTACATGCTCGAGTCGGGCTTCATGCAGCGCTATCGCTCGGCGCTCTTCAGCCGCATCGTTCCCATCATCAAGGACATCGGCCTCTGGGGCCCGAAGATCCGCAAGGGCTATGAGCAGATGGGCATCCTCGGCTACGCCGACGTCGACGTGCAGGCGATGGCCGACGAGGATGAAAAGGTCGCCGAGCAGTATGACGCGCGTCACGCCGAGATCGTCGAGGTTGCGAGGTCGGCGCATGCCGCGGACGAGGCCGGCGAGGCGGCGTATGGCACTGGAGGGCGTCGCGTCTCCAGGTGATCTCATGACGGCCGGCGGCGTCCGAGCCGCGCGGATGAAGATGAAGGATCTCGAGCGCGCCGCCGGTGTGGGGCGCGAGACGATCCGCTTCTACATCCGCGAAGGCCTCCTCCCCGAACCGCACCGCCCGAGCCGCAACGTTGCGTGGTACGACGGCTCCTTCGTCGAGCGTCTGGCGCTCATCAAGGAACTGCAGCAGAAGCGCTTTCTGCCGCTGCACGTCATCCGCAGCATCGTCGGCGCGGAGACGCCCCCGTCACGCGACGAGATCCGCACGCTCCTCGAGCTCGACGGCAAACTCTTCCCCGCGGTAGCCGGCGCCGAGCCCGCGGCCGATCGCTTGAGTGACGTCGCGCGACGGGTCGGTATCCCGGCGCGCGAGATTCTGGAGTTCGCGGCGACGGGGATGATCGAGGTCGTCACCCGCGACGGCGATCAATGGCTCGAGGAGCCGGCGATTCGCATGGTCGAACTGTGGGCCAAGCTGCGCGAGGCGGGCTTTGATCACCACCTCGGCTTCGGCGCCGCCAGTTTTCGGGTGTACGCGGAGTTCGTCCGCTGGCTGGCGCGCGAGGAGCTCCGCCTCTTCGCTCAGGGCGTCACCGGTCGCGTCACCCCCGAGGTCTCGGCGCGGATGGCGGAAGCGGGCATCAACTGCGTGAACCAGATGGTGGCCCTGCTGCGGAAGGCGACGCTCTTGCGCTACATCGCCGAAGGCAACGTGCCCGCCGAATCCGCCGAGACGGCGCACGTCGCCAGCGCTCCGCCTTCGGGCGGCCGCCACGCCCGCCGGACGCGTGTGGCGAGCGCAAAGCGAACACCGCGTTCGCGGTCGCGTCGGTAGTCCCACACAACGGGAGCGGGGGGATACGCTCTCGCCGCCGAGGGGCTTCGACTCCGATTTCGTGATCTGCTACTCCGCCGATGAACGGCGGCGCGGGGCGCGTCGCCGGCGCTCCGATCCGACGATGCACGACACCGGCCAACGCGACGCGATGCGGGAGCGGCTGCTCACGCTGCTCGCGGAGCGCTCGTATCACTACCGTCCGGAAAAGCCGTTCACCCTCGCGTCGGGTGCGACCTCGCCGTTCTATCTCGACGCCCGCGTGACCACGTGGGATCCGGAGGCAAAGCCTCTGATCGGCGCGCTGGTGTTCGATCTCGTCGCGGGAAAGGCCGACGCCGTCGGCGGGCTGACGCTCGGTGCCGACCCGATCGCCGGCGCCGTTGCCTACTACAGTCAGCTCGCCGGCGCGCCGATTCGCGCCTTCACCGTGCGCAAGCAGGTAAAGGAGCACGGCATGGGTCGATGGATCGAGGGCAGCATCCGACCCGGCGACCGGGTCGCGATCGTCGACGATACGGTCACGACCGGGACGTCGACGATCGACGCCGTCGATCGCTGCCGGCAAGCCGGCCACCCGGTCACCGCCGTCGTCGTGCTCGTCGACCGGCAGGAGGGCGGTCTCGACCGCATCCGCGCCGCGGTCGGCGCCGACGTGGCGTGCATGGCGCTGTTCACACGCGCCGACCTGGATCGTCGCGTCGCGCGCGAGCGAAACGCCGCGCCCTCCGCCTAGTGCCGAAACGGCGGAGCCGCGGCGCGCTCGCACGTGCATCGGCGCCGGGAACGGCGCTCCGAGGCGCGAGGTCGGGAGCGGGCGATCGGGCGCGTGGTCGCACCGCGCCGACGGACGGGGAATCCGCGCCAGCCGCGGCACCCGCGTGGTGGAGGGCCGCGTTCGCGATCGCCACCATTGCGCTCGCGATCTACGCCAACAGCGTGCGCGGCGAGCTGTTCTTCGACGACATCAACGCGATCGTCAACAACGCCTGGGTGCGGACCGGCGACGTGGCGGGGATCCTCACGCACGCGTCGTGGTGGAGCGAGGCACGTGGACACGGCTGGCGGCCGCTCACGACGCTCACCTTTGCGGTCGACCACGCCGTCCACGGTCTTGCCCCGGTCGGCTACCACGTCGTGAACATGCTGCTGCACGCGGCGGTGAGCGTCCTCGTGTTCGCGGTCTTCGCGCGTGTCACGGCGGCGCCGCTGCCGGCCGCGATCGCGGCAGCGCTCTTCGCGACGCACCCCGTCCACACCGAGGCGGTCGCGAGCGTCGTCGGGCGCGCCGAGCTGCTCGCGACGGCGGGCTTCCTCCTCGCCTGGCTCCTCTTCCTGCGCGCCGACGTTCGGGGGTCGCGGATACCGTCGGTTTTTCTCGAGGCGCTCGGCGTCGCGACCTTCCTCGCCGCGCTCTTCGCGAAGGAGAACGCGCTCGGGCTCCTCCCGGTCCTCGTCTTCGTCGATCTGTTGTACGCGCCAGCGGGTGCGCGCGTCGCGTCGCTCCGCCGCCATGCCGTACGCTATGCGGCGCTCGCCGCCGCGACGCTGGTGTTCGTCCTATTGCGGCACCTCGTCCTCGGCCGCGAGTCGGCCGAAATCAGCATTCTCGACAACCCGCTGATATCGCTCCCGCCGCTCGCCGCCGAGCTCACCGCCCTCAAGGTAGCGGGACTCTACGCATGGCGATTACTCGTGCCGTGGCACCTCGCCGCCGACTACTCGTACCGGCAGATCAGTCCCGTGACGTCGCCGCTCGACGCGGCGGTCCTCGCCCCGCTGGCGGTGTGCGCGGCGATTCCCGTGCTCGTGTGGTGGACGTGGCGCCGCGCCCCGGCGGCGGCGCTCGGCCTCGGCCTTCTCGCGCTCACCTTCGCGATGGTCTCGAATCTCGTCTTCCCGATCGGGACGATCATGGCGGAGCGACTCATCTACCTTCCGTCCGCGGGCTTTTGCCTCGCGGCCGCCGTGCTGCTCGAGCGCGTGACCCGCGCAGACGGCGGCTGGACGTCGCAGACCGATGAGTGGCGCGTGGAAGGCGCGCGTGCCGGCCTCGGACGCCTGCGAACTCCGCGCCTCGCCGTGCCGCTCGCCGTCGTGCTCGCGCTCTACGGAGCGCGCACCTGGTCGCGAAACGCCGTCTGGCGCGACCGCCTCACCTTCTTCTCGACGATGGTCGCGGAGGCGCCGGAGTCGGCGCGTAGCCAGCGCGAGTTCGGCGCGGTGCTCGCCGATCTCGGCAAGTTCGACCTAGCGCGTGCCGCGTTCGAACGCTCGCTCGCGATCATGCCGGAGGACGCCGCGACGCTGTACAACCTCGGGAACGCGCTCATCCAGGAGCGCCGCCCGGACGACGCGATCGCGGTCTACCAGCGTGCGCTCGCGGCGAAACCGGATTTCGTCGATGCGATGGTGAACCTCGGAAACGCCGAGAGCCTGCGCGGCGATCATCAAGCGGCGCTCGCGTGGATGCGCCGCGCGCTCGTCCTCACGCCGCGCGCGCCGACCCTGCACATGAACATCGCCAATGAGCTCTTCCGACTGGGAAGCTATCCGGAGGCGCGTGCCGAGTACGAGGCCGCGTTGGCGATCGCTCCCGCTGCGGCCGACGTGCTCACCAACTACGGCGCCTTCCTTTACGCGCTCGGCGAGTACGAGGCGGCCGCGGGCGCGTATCAGCGCGCCGGCGACGTGCCGATGGCGCTCGTCGGTCTCGCCGCGACCTACCGCATGCAGGGCAAGGTGGCCGAGGCGCGCACGACGCGGGAGCGCGCCGCGCGGCTCTTCCCCCTGAACGCCGCCGTGCGCCAGATCGGTGAGGTGCTCGACCGCGACGCCGCGGCGGCGGGCGCGACGGGAGGATGATGCGTCTTCTCCTGCTGGTCGCTGCGGCGTGCGTGGTCTACGCCGACAGTCTCCGGGTGCCGTTCCTCTTCGACGATCGCGGCGCGATCGTCTCCAACCTCCGCATCCGCGAGCTTTGGCCGGGTCCGTTCACGTCGGCGCGGCCGATACTCGAGCTGACGCTCGCCGCGAACTATGCGCTCGGCGGGCTGCAGGTCGTCGGCTACCACCTGGTCAACCTGGCGCTGCACATCGGCTGCGGCTTGCTCCTCTACGACGTCGCACGGCGCACGCTCCGTCTCACCGCGACGATGCCCGGCCACGAGGCGCGCGTCGCCTGGTGGGCGGCGCTCGTCTTCCTCGTGCATCCACTCCAGACCGAGGCGGTCACCTACATCATCAGTCGGAGCGAGGTGCTGATGGCGTTCTGGTACCTCGCGACTCTCGATCTCGTCCTGGTCGGCGAGTCGGACGCGCAGCGGCGGCCGGCGTGGTGGACGCTCGCGGTGGTCACGTGCGCGCTCGGCATGGCGACGAAGCCGGTGATGGTATCGGCGCCGATCGCCGCGTGGTGGCTCTCGCGCTGCGTGCGCGCACCCGAAGAAGCGGGCGTGTCCTTCGCCGAAGATCGCGCGCATCGGCGCGTCGAGCCGTCGCCCGTGCGTTGGCCGCTCCATCTCGCGCTCGCGGCGACGTGGCTCCTGCTCATCGCGCTCGTCTCGCAGCGGGAGACGCCCGGCGCCGGGTTCGACGTCGGCATCGGGCCTCTCGAGTACTTCCGCACGCAGCTCGGCGTCACCTGGCACTATCTCCGACTGCTGGTGTGGCCGGTGAACCAGACGATCGAGTACGACTGGCCGGTCGCGACCGGTTGGACGACGCCCGCGGTCGTCGTGCCTGCGATCGGATGGGCCGTGATCCTCGCGCTCCTCGTCTGGCTGCGCCGTACCGTCCGGAACGCCGCCGCGTTCTGGCTCGCCCTCGCGCTCCTCGCCCTGGCGCCGAGCTCCGGCGTCGTGCCGATCGCCGATCTCGTCTTCGAACACCGCATGTACCTGCCGCTCGCGGGCTTCGCGGTCCTCGCGGCGCTGGCGGGCGTCGGGCTGGCGCGCCGCGCGCCGCGGCTCGTGACGGTGAGCGCGCTCGTCGCCGTCACCGCGCTCGGCGTCGCGACCGTCGTCCGCAACCGGCTCTGGCACGATCCGGTGACGTTGTGGGAGGACGCGCTCGCGAAAGCGCCGACCAAGCCGCGCATCTTCCGCAACCTCATCAGCGCCTATGAGGAGCAGGGCGATCGCGTGAACGCCGCGCGCATCGCTGCGAACGAGACCGCCGTTTTCGAGCGCCTGTATCGGGCCCGGCCGCGCGACCCCGAAGTGCTGACCGCCCTCGCCGACGCCTACGCGCGTCGCGGCCGCCTCGACGACGCGCTCGCGCTGCTTGTCGAGGCGGTGCAGCTCGGTCCCGACGACGCGCTGGTCCGGACGGCCTATGGCAGCGTGTTGCTCGAGGTGGGTCGGCCGTCGGACGCGGTCGCTCAGCTCGAAATGGCACAGGTGCTGGCGCGTGCGCATCAGGACTGGGTGGGACGCGACCTCATGCGCTCGATCCTCACCAACCTCGGCTGGGCATACGCCTCGGTCGGTCGCGAGACCGACGCGATCGGCGTATTGCGCCAGGCGGCCGACGGCGGCGACATCGAGGCGCTCAACAACCTCGGATCGATTCTCGGACGCGTCGCACAATGGGACGAGGCGCGACGCATCCTCGAGTCTGCGCACGAACGCGACCCCGACGATCCGAACGTCGAGAGCAACCTCGGATGGGTCTACGCCAACCTCGGGCGATTGGAAGAGGCGAGCGAGCTGCTCGAGGACGCGATCGTGAAGCAGCCGCGCGAGCCCTCGGGTCACGGCAATCTCGGCTGGGTGCGGCTCCGCGCCGGCGACCCCGGTGCCGCGCTCACGGCCCTTGCGGTTGCGCGATCGCTCGACCCGAACAACGCCTGGATCGTCAACATGGAAGGCATTGCCCATGCTCGCCTCGCCGAATGGCCCGCCGCGATCGCCGCCTTCGAGCGCGCCATCACGCTGACGCCCGATTCCGACCTCGCCCGCGAAAACCTCTCCCGCGCCGAACGCCACGAGCTCCCCATTCTCCCCGAACCCCCGCCCAGTCAGTAGCGAGTGCGCCTCCCCATCCGCGCGCCGTGCGCACGGGAGCTGATCTGATTGACAAGACCAGAGATCGCCCCCTATAAGCCGAGCGGTCGAAGGCTCGAGCGCGCTGTGCGTGGCGTCTCGAGCTTTTTTTGGCGGGTGGCTGACCGACGGGTCGAGTCGGTCGCAGCATGCGGTGCCTGCGATGGGTCAGAGGCGCCGTTTTTTTCGACCGTGAGCTGACCGCATGGTTAGTGCAGAGTCGACGCGTGCGGGGGGGAAGGAGTCCATGGATCGAAGCATCGAGGAAGCACGCGTGACGGAGCGACCGTTCGGCCTGCGTCCCGCCACGCGGCCGCGCCGTGACGAGTTCCTCGCCAAGGTCGACCACACGATCGGCCGCTCGCAGGAGTACTTCCGGCGCGAGCAGCACGCCACCGGCTACTGGCATCGCCCGCTCGAGGCGAACGCCACGATGGACGCCGAATACATCTTTTTCATGCACTTCATGGGGCGCGTGAACGCCGAGCGCCAGACGCGCATCGCCGCGCACCTGCTGGCGACGCAGCTCGACGACGGTAGCTGGGCGCTCTATCCCGACGCTCCGGGACACCTCTCGAACACCATCGAGGCGTACTTCGCCTTGAAACTCACCGGCATGTCGGCCTCACATCCGGCGCTCGCGAAGGCGCGAGGGTTCATTCTCGCTCGCGGCGGCCTCGTCAAAGCCGGCGTGTTCACGCGCATCTTCCTTGCGTACTTCGGGCAGTTTCCGTGGGACGGTGTCCCCGCCATGCCTGCCGAGTTGATCCTGTTGCCGAACTGGTTCCCCATCAACATCTACGAGATGTCGAGCTGGGCACGTGGCACGGTCGTGCCGCTCCTCGCATTGATGGCGAAGCGCCCGTACGTCCCGATCCCCGCCGAGCGCGGCGTTGCCGAGCTGTACGAGAATCCGCCTGCGCGTTCCGACTACGCGTTCGCACGCAGCCCCGAGACGTTCTCGTGGCACAACTTCTTCCTCGTCGTCGACAAAGCGCTCAAGCTCCTCGGCCGCGTTCCGGTGAGGCCGCTGCGCGCGCGTGCGCT
Organism: Binatia bacterium; assembly: GCA_041476145.1. Taxonomy (GTDB): domain Bacteria; phylum Desulfobacterota; class Binatia; order UTPRO1; family UTPRO1; genus DP-19. The sequence continues at coordinate 9,273 of JBGOSW010000038.1, read as the reverse complement.
CGCGGCGACCGGCGAGTGGATCCTCGCGCACCAGGACGTGAATGGCGGCTGGGGCGGCATCCAGCCCGCGATGGTCAATTCGGTGATGGCGCTCCGCGCCCTCGGGCTTGCCGACGATCACCCGGCGGTGGCGAAGGGCATCCAGGCGATCGAGGACTTCGTCATCGAGGAGAGCGACCAGCTCTTCTTCCAACCGTGCGTGTCACCGACGTGGGACACGGCGCTCGCGGCGAAGGCGCTGCTCGACTCCGGCACGGCGAGCGACGACCCGGCGTTACAGCGCGCCGCCGAGTGGCTGCTCGCGAATCAGATCTTCAAAGGCGGCGACTGGCAGGTGAAGAATCCCGACCTCGAGCCCGGCGGCTGGGCGTTCGAGTTCGCGAACGACTGCTATCCCGACACCGACGACACCGCGGTGATCCTGATGGTGCTCCGCCGCATCGCTCTCCGGGGCGAGCGCCGCAAGGCGCGCGCGATCCAGCGCGGTATGAACTGGACGCTCGGCATGCAGAGCCGCAACGGCGGGTGGGGCGCCTTCGACACCGACAATCTCCGCGAGCTGTTCAACAAGATCCCGTTCGCGGACATGGAGGCGATGCTCGATCAGCCCACCGCCGATCTCGCCGGCCGTCACCTGGAGCTGATGGGTGAATACGGCTACGATCTCGAGATGCGACCCGCGAAGCGCGCCCTCGGCTTCATCCGGCGCACCCAGGAGCCCGACGGCTCGTGGTGGGGACGCTGGGGCGTCAACTACATCTACGGTACCTGGTCGGTGCTCAGCGGGTTGCGCGCGATCGGTGAGGACCTCCGCCAGCCGTACGTACGCCGGGCGGTGGCGTGGTTGAAGACTCGCCAAAACGACGACGGCGGCTGGGGCGAGACGTGCGACAGTTACACCGACGCGTCCCTCGCCGGACGTGGACCGAGTACGCCGTCACAGACGGCATGGGCGCTCCTCGGGCTCCTCGCCGGCGAGGACGAGATCAGCTCCGAGCTGGTGCGCGGCATCGACTACCTGGCGCGCCGGCAACAGGCCGACGGTACGTGGGACGAGCGGCACTTCACCGGCACCGGATTCCCGAAACACTTCTACCTTCGCTACTACATGTACCGGAACTACTTCCCGTTGATGGCCCTGGGTTGCTTCCGCACGCGCGTCCAGGTCGCGGCGATGCGCGACGCCGAGGCGTCGAGCGCATGAGCGCCGCAACACGCCGCCGCTCGCTCGCCCTCCTCGGCGCGACCGGATCGGTCGGCGTGTCGACGTTGGCGCTGGTCGAGCGCTTCCCCGACCGCTTCCGTGTCGTGGCGCTTGCGGCCGGACGCAACGTCGAGCTCCTCGCCGCCCAGGTGCGGCGGCACGAGCCCGAGCTGGTGTCGGTGGCGGACGAGGCGTGCGCCGCGGAGCTGCGGGCACGCGTACCCGGGTTTGCCGGACGCATTCTCGCCGGGCAGGAGGGGGCGCTCGCCGTCGCCACGCATCCGCGCGCTGACATCGTCCTGTCGGCGCTCGTCGGCGCGCTCGGCCTCGAGCCGACGCTCGCCGCGATCGAGTCCGGCAAGGACGTCGCGCTCGCCAACAAGGAGGTCCTCGTCGTCGCCGGCGCGCTGGTGACACGCGCAGCGCGCGCGCGCGGCGTACGCATCCTGCCCGTCGACAGCGAGCACAACGCGATCTTTCAAGCGTTGCACGGGCACAACCCCGCCGAAGTCCGCCGCTTGATCCTCACGGCATCGGGTGGACCGTTTCTGCGGCACACCGCCGCCGATCTCGCCGGCGTGACGCGCGCCGACGCCCTCAAGCATCCGACCTGGAAGATGGGGCCGAAGATCACGATCGACTCCGCGACCCTCATGAACAAGGGCCTCGAGGTCATCGAGGCGCACTGGCTCTTCGACGTCCCGCCGGAGCGGATCGACGTCGTCATCCACCCGCAGAGCATCATCCACTCGATGGTCGAGTACATCGACGGCTCGGTGCTCTCGCAGATGGCCGTCCCGGACATGACGATCCCGATCGCCTACGCGCTCGCCTATCCCGATCGCTTGCCGCTGACGCACCTCCGCACCCTCGACCTGCCGACGGCGGGCGAGCTCACGTTCGTCGCCCCCGATCGCGACCGGTTCCCCTGCCTCGACCTCGCCTACCGCGCGCTGCGCGCCGGCGGCACGATGCCGGCGGTGCTGAACGCCGCGAACGAGGTGGCGGTCGAGCGCTTTCTCGCCGAGGACCTCGGGTACCGCGACATTCCGGCGGTCGTCGCCGCGGTGATGGACGCGCACGCGCCCGTGCCCGCCGCGGATCTCGCGACGTTGCTCGCCGCCGACCGCTGGGCCCGTGAGACGGGACGCCGGGTGCCGCCGGGCGCGACGGTCCCGACGCCAGCCGACGATCAAGAAACGCCTCGGACGTCGGACGGCGCACTCCGCGCCGCCGAAACCGCGGCACATGCGGCGAAGAAGGTCGCCGTCGCCCCCTGAAGGATCCACGAAGGACGTGTTCACCTCGCGCTGATGGGTGCGTTTTCGACTGCGGCTGTGTCGCCGCACGCGGCGATCGTGAGTGATGGACCGTTGCGCTCGGTGGGCGACGCCTTCACCGAATGCGAGCGGATCGCGCGCACGCACTACGAGAACTTCACGCTCGGCTCGCGCCTCCTGCCGCGACGACTCCGGCGCCACATCGCGGCGATCTACGCCTTCGCGCGCACGGCCGACGATTTCGCCGACGAGGAGCCTGACCGCGAGCGCGCCCTGCGGGCGCTCGACGCGTGGGAGGCCGAGCTCGAGGCGTGCTACGCCGGCACACCGCGCCATCCGATCTTCGTCGCGCTCGCCGAGACGGTGCGCGAGTTCGCGATTCCGATCGAGCCGTTTCGGCGTCTCCTCACCGCGTTTCGCATGGACGCGCAGTTTCGCGGGTTCGCGAGCTTCGACGAGCTGCTGCACTACTGCGCGCACTCGGCGAATCCCGTCGGTCATCTCGTCCTCTATCTCTTCGGGCATCGCGACGCCGGACGCCAAGCGCGTGCCGACGACATCTGCACCGCACTTCAGCTGACGAACTTCTGGCAGGATCTCGCCGTCGACCTCGCGAAGGGCCGTATCTACCTGCCGCGCGAGGACATGGCGCGCTTCGGATATGCAGCCGACGACCTCGGCCGCTACACGACGACGCCGGCCTTCCATGCGCTCATGGCGTTCGAGTGTGCGCGGACCCGCGAGCTCTTCGTCCGCGGCCTGCCGCTCGCGACGATGCTCGATCGCGGTCCCGGTCGCGAGGTGCGACTCTTCGCCGGCGGTGGTCTCGCGATCCTCGATCGCTTGCAGGCGGTGAACTACGACGTGTTCCGCGCGCGCCCGACGTTGTCGCGCTGGGCGAAAGCGGCCCTGGTCGCGCGGACGTTGCTCGGAGGCGGCGAATGACGAGCGTCGCCTCCTCGCTGCCGCGCTCGGGCGTACCGGCCGACGCATCCCCGGCCCCCGGCGCGCCCCACGCGGTGCCGCCGGAGTCGCCGGCGCTCGCCGACGCCTACGCGGAATGCGAGCGGATCGCACGCGCCAGCTCGAGCAGCTTCACGTTCGCCTTTCACCTCCTGTCGCGCGAACGGCGCCAGGCGCTTGCCGCGCTCTACGCGTATTGCCGCATCGTCGACGACGCCGCCGACGAGAGGCGCGAGCCGGCCGCGGCGCTCGTGTCGTGGCGAGCCGAGCTCGCGCGTCTGCGCGAGGGCACGCCGACGCATCCCGTCGCGGTGGCGCTCGCGGACGCGGTGCGGCGCTTCGCCGTGCCGACACAGTACCTCGCCGACATCCTGACCGGCGTCGAGATGGACCTCGCACCGCGGACCTACGAGACCTTCGCCGATCTCCGCGGCTACTGCTACCACGTCGCCGCCGCCGTCGGCCTCGCCGCGTTGCCGATCTTCGGCTGCCGCGATCTCCGCAGTCGCACCTATGCGGAGGCCCTCGGCATCGCACTCCAACTCACCAACATCCTTCGCGACGTCGCGGAGGACGCCGAACGCGGCCGCATCTACCTGCCGCGCGAGGATCTGCGGCGCTTCGGCTATCGCGAACGCGACCTCCACACGCACGTGCGAAACGACGCCTGGCGCGCGCTCGTCGCCTTCGAGGTCGGGCGTACCCGGACCTTCTATCGCGCGGCGCGCTCGAGCATCGCGGCGCGCGATCGGCGCGCGCTGGTGGCGGCGGAGGGGATGCGCCTCGTGTACCAACGTCTGCTGGCGCGCATTGCCGCCGATCCCGACGCGGTCTTCGGCCCGCGGGTGCGGGTGCCGGTCTCCGAGAAGGCGCTGTGCGCGCTCGCGGCGTGGGTGCGCACCCGGGGTGGGGCGCGATGAGCGACGTGATCGTGATCGGCGGCGGCTTCGCGGGCCTCGCGGCCGGCGTCGCGCTCGCGGCCGAGGGCGTGCGCGTCACCGTGCTCGAGAAACGGCCCTTTCTCGGCGGCCGCGCCTACTCCTACACCGACGCGACGACCGGCGAGACGATCGACAACGGCCAGCACGCGATGATGGGCTGCTACCATCACATGTTCCGCTTCCTCGAGCGCATCGGCGCGAGCGACAAGCTCGCGATCCAGTCGGGCTTGCGCGTGCCGATGCTCGACGCCGCGCGCGGCCGCGGCGTGATCGCCTGTCCGGCGCTGCCGAATCCGCTTCACATGGCGGCGGGTGTCCTCGGCTACCGGCTTCTCGACCTCGGCGATCGGGCGCGCGTCCTCGTCGGCGGCCTGCGTCTCCTGGCGATGAAGCGGCGGCGCGATCCGCGGCTCGCGACGCTCACCGTCGACGGCGCCCTCGATCTCCTCCGGCAGCCGGAGGCGACGCGGCGCGCCTTCTGGTATCCGGTCGCGATCGCCACCTTGAACGAGGATCCGGCGCTCGCGTCGGCCGACCTCCTCGCCGAGGTCATGGTCCGCGCCTTCTTCTCCGGCAAGGAGAATGCGCGCTTCGTGCTCGCCCGCGTCGGCCTCTCCGATCTCTACACGGTCGACGCGCGACGCTTCATCGAGGAGCGCGGCGGCCGCGTCGAGACCAAGGCGCACGTCGTCGGTATCGGCGTCCGCGCCGGCGAGGTGACGCACCTCGAGCTGCGCGACGGGCGCCGCATGACGGCGCACGCCTACGTGAGCGCGGTGCCGCCGCAGGGGCTCTTTCCGATCCTGCCGCTCGCGGTACGCCGCGATGTGCCGGCGCTCGGCGCGATCGAGCGGCTCGCGAGCTCGCCGATCGTGTCGGTGCACGTGTGGTTCGATCGGCCGCTGCTGAGCGACGATTTCGTCGGCTTCGTCGGCACGCAGACGCACTGGTGCTTCAATCGCGACAAGATCAGCGGCCGCGATCCCCGCGGCGGCAGCTATCTCACGTTCGTCAGCTCCGGGGCGCGCGCGATCGTCGACCTCGAAGCGGACGCGATCGTCGCGGCGACGCTCGCTGACGTGCGGCGCTTGCTGCCGGGCGCGGCGGCCGCGACGGTGCGGCACACGCAGGTGGTCAAGGAGAAGTTCGCGACGATGTCGCCGACGGTCGAGGCGGAGCGCCTGCGTCCCGCGGCGGCGACCCCGCTCCCCAACTTCTTCCTGGCGGGCGACTGGACGGCGACCGGCTTGCCCGCCACGATCGAGAGCGCCGTCCAGAGTGGACACCGTGCCGCCGAGCTGGCGGCGCGCTTCGCGGCGCAGGGGGCGCGGCGCGAGGAGGCACGGGCCGCGAGTTGAGGGTGTGTTCGGGGGAGCTCACGGCAACGGCCGTGGAATGGAACAGTGAAAGGGAGGGCGAATGAGCACAGAGATCCGAGAGGCGACGGTGGCATGGCACGGCAACGGCACGAACGGCGGGCGCGCGGCGCGCTCGGGGGTCTTGGTTCATCGGCTGGATATCGAGACTACGAAGCGCGTCGAGATCCGCGATCTCACCGACCTCGTGCAGGAGATCGTGCGCAGCGCCGCTGTCGAGGCGGGGCTGGTGACGTTGAGCTCGATGCACACCACCACGGCGATTTTCGTGAACGAGCCGCAATCGGCGCTGCTGGAGGACATGGAACAGTTGCTCGAGCGTCTCGCGCCACGTGGCGAGGATTGGAAGCACAACGATCCGCGCTACTCCGATTGCGATCGGCAGAACGCCGACGCGCACCTGCGCGCCGTCGTGCTCGGGAGCAGCGTCACGCTGCAAGTGGCCGAGGGGGCGCTCACCATGGGGCAGTGGCAGCGCATCCTCATGGCCGAGCTCGACGGGCCTCGCACCCGCCAGCTCGTGCTGCAGATTCTCTCCGTCCGTTAGCGCGCGTCGGCGACCCGGCGCAACGCCGCGAATGCGTTCGCGGCGTGCGTCAGGTCGGCGGCGTCGTGCGTCGCCATCACGGTGACGCGCAGGCGGGCGGTGCCGCGCGGGACGGTCGGCGGACGAATCGCCTGCACGAAGACGCCGTGCTCGAGGAGGGTGCGCGACCAGCGCATCGCCTCCTCGCTGTCTCCGACGATCACCGGCACGATCGGTCCCTCGCCGGACGGCACGCGCAAGCCGAGCTCGGTGAGCCGTGTCCGCAGGTCGGCGCTGTGGCGGAGCAGCCGCGCCCGGCGCTCCGGCTCGCGTGCGACGACGTCGAGCGCGGCACCGGCGGCAGCGGCGAGCGGCGGCGCGAGTGCCGTCGTGTAGATGAAGCTGCGGGCGCGATTCACCAGCACGTCGACGACGTCGCGGCGGGCGGCGACGAACGCGCCGGCGCAGCCGAGCGCCTTCCCGAGCGTTCCCATCTGGACGGTCACGCGTCCGTGCAAGCCGAGCGCCTCGACGAGGCCGGCGCCGGTGGCGCCGAACACGCCGGTCGCGTGCGCCTCGTCGACCATCACCATCGCGTCGTGCGTCTCGGCGAGCGCGCAGATCTCGCGAAGCGGCGCGTGATCGCCGTCCATGCTGAAGACCGAGTCGGTGACGATCAAGCGGCGACGGGCGTCGGCGGATGCGAGCGCACGCGCCAGCGCCGCCGTGTCGCGATGTGGGTAGACGTGCACCGCGGCGCCGGCGAGGCGGCAACCGTCGATGATGCTGGCGTGGTTCAAGGCGTCGCTGAAGATCGCGTCGCCACGCCCGACGAGCGCGGTGATCGCGCCGATGTTGGCGTGGTAGCCGGTCGGGAAGAGGAGCGCCGCCTCGGTGCCCTTGAGCGCCGCGAGTCGCGCCTCGAGCTCGGCGTGGAGCGGCAGCGATCCCGAGACCAGGCGCGAGGAGCCGGCGCCGACGCCGTACTCACGCGCCGCGCGCGCCGCCGCCTCGGCGAGCGCCGGATGGTTGGCGAGACCGAGGTAGTTGTTCGAGCAGAGCAGGAGCGCGCGCCTGCCGTCGACGGTCACCCAGGTGTCGACTGCGCCCTCGATGCGGCGGAGCTCGCGCCAGAGGCCGGCGGCGCGGATCTGCTCGAGCTCGTCGTGAATGTGGTCGATCATGCGTGCACGGCGCGGTGGCGGAGAGCCCCGACAACCGACGGAAAGGCCTGGCGGCCGATAGTCGCTCGCCTCCGCTCTGTCAAACAGAGATCTTGCGCGACTGTGATTCCATGCATCGGTGCGCGATTTCTTCTCCACACGTATTCGGACCGTGGACGGCTCTCCGTCCCGCTTCCTTGACGGCCGCGACGACCGCGGTGTAAAAGGCCTGCCGCTTGCGTTTTCCCCGCCGATTCGCAGGGAGGAGAGCCGAGCCGCCTTCGGACCGCTGCCGGGCCTCCGCTGGCGCCTGCTGTGGCACCCCGGATCGACCTCGCGCGGGGCGGTCGGAGGCACGCAACGTGCTTGAGTCGCCCCGCGGCGAGATCAGCGGATGAGCAGTACGACAGCGCAGGTGCAGACCACGGCGACGGTTGCTCGGCGGGTGATGACGCCCGAGCGCCGCCGGCGCGTGCGGGCGGTCGGGATCACCATCGTGCTGCTCGGATCCTTCGCGATAGCGGAGATCTGCAGCTACCTTGCGTGTCGCCTCTACTTGAAGGAGGCGGCGCCCTTCGTCTTCTACGACCCGCCGGTGGCGCAGGCGATCGCCGGCTTCGACGACTATATGGCGAAACGCCACCCGGTGCTCGGCTGGCCGTCGCCGGCGAACTTCGGCCCCGGCGGCTTCGACGAGTCGGGCTCGCGCAAAGTGCCGAGCTTTCCGACTCCGGGGAACGCCTGCGCGTCGATCTACGGCGACTCCATGTCGTGGGGCGACGAGGCCGACGACGAGCACGCGTGGGGCAACGTGCTTTCCCGCCTCATGAACTGCCGCGTCGCGAATTACGGTGTGCCGGGCTACGGCGTCGACCAGGCCTACATGCGCTTCACGATCAACAAGCGCGACGAGGCGAAGGTCCCGATCCTCACCGTCTTCCCGGAGAACCTGCTGCGCGACGTCAACCAGTACCGCGCGCTCCTCACCGGTCAGGGCATGTTCTTCTCCTTCAAGCCGCGCTTCGTCGTGAACGACGCCGGCGCCCTCGAGCCCGTACCGCTCCCGACGTTCACGAAGGCCGAGTTCACCGACCTCCTCGCCGACCCCGCACGGTACTTGCGACACGAGTACTTCCTACCCGATACGGCGGCGGGGCCTCTGCGCTTCCACTTCCCTTACACCTGGTTCGTGCTGCGTGCGGCGCGCAACGAGCAGCTGAAGGCGTCGGTGCAGACCGCGCTCGGCGGGCCACCGACGTGGACGCAGTACTTCCAGCCCGGCCACCCGTCGCACAGCCTCGAGGTCGCGAGCGGAATCCTCGAGGGCTTCCATCGTGACGCGATCGCGCGCGGGAAGACCCCATTGCTGCAGATCCTCCCGACACCCACCGCGATCGCGACCTTCCAGTCGACCGGCAAGTGGGCGTACGGCCCATTGATCGACCTGATGGCCGCCAAGGGCATCGAGCTCGTCAACCTGGGGCCCGAGTTCATGAAGCGCATCGGGGACCGCAAGCTCTGTGAGCTGCTCACCCATCCCGAGTCCTGCAACGGACACTACAACAGCGAGGGCTACGCGATGCTCGCGAGCATCGTCGAGTCGGTCATCCGCGCCCGCGGGCTGCATTCATGAGGAGAGCGAGAGCGTGACCTCCATCCTTGGCATCAGCGCCTTCTATCACGATTCGGCCGCGGCGCTGCTGTGCGACGGCGAGATCGTCGCCGCCGTGCAAGAGGAGCGGTTCAGCCGCGAGAAGTACGACGAGCGCTTCCCAGCGCGCGCCATCGACTACTGTCTGCGCGAGGCCAAGCTGGAGCCT
>JBGOSW010000037.1:0-28789 GCA_041476145.1 Binatia bacterium | reverse complement strand
GCGATCATCCCACAGCTCGCGCTCGACGACGTCGGTGCAGGCGACGTAGCGCTCGCGATAGATCGCCGCGCGCTCGGGCGCGACGTGCGGGGCGACGTCCGCCATCAGACGCAGGGTCGCGAGGTAGAGCGTCGCGGTGTAGGCGAACGCGCCCGGGAAGTGCCACACGTCGAACGTGGTGCCGCCCTCGGGGACACCGCGCGGCGCGCACCGGTGCAGATACTCCATGCCGCGCGTCAGCGCCGGCCAGAAGCGCTCGAGGAGGTCGCGGTCGCCGGTCTGGCGCCATGCCGTGCCGACCTGGAGGACGAGCGACATGGTGAGATCCGTCCATTCGCCGGCGGTGAGGAAGTCCTTGATCACCATCGGCCAGCCGTAGGGTACATCGGTGGTGCCGAGGCCGAGATCGCAGTTGCCGGTGCCGTGCGATACGGCGCCATTCGCTGCGGCGAGGCGGCGGAACTCGTCGAGCTCGCTCAGGTCGAGCTCGGGAAAGAACGTCGACAGGTAGAGATGCGCCACGAGGCGTTGGTCGTTGGTCCCGGTGAGGCCGCCCATCGGCCACTGCCAGTCGACGCCCTCGAGGGTGTACAGCCGGCCGCTCGCGGGGACGACCGAGTTGCAGAGCACGGCATCGCGCGAATTCTCGAGCGCGCGTACGAGCCACGACGGCAGCGACGATGCCTCGAGGAGTCGATTCACTTCGGTGGATGCCGCCTCGAGGGCATCGCGATGGTCGAGGACGTGGGTGGCGACCGCGTCGATCGAGGCGAAGTACGTCGCGTAGATGTGGCCGACCGGGGTGCCGTCGGGCGGCGCGCTCGTGTCGGCGCGCGCGAGATCCGACTCGGTCACGTGCTCGGGGGTCCACCACGTGAGCGTGAACACGACCTCGCCGCTCGCGTGCGGCGCGAGGCGCGTCGCGGCAGCGACGGCGGCGGCGGGGCGGTAGCCGGCATCGTCGCCACGCCGCCCGCTTTCGCGCGAGCGGACGCGTCCGTCACGGGCGAAGTCGTCGAGCACGGAGGCGCGCGCGGCGGCGGCGTTCCACCCGTCGCAGACGGTGACGTCGAGGCCGGGCGCGTGCTCGACGAGCAGCAGGTACTCGCCGGTCACGCCGGAGCGGTGCGAGCGCCGAGGATAGCGTTGCGTGGTGTGGAAGCGGACGCCGCGCCGGCCGTGTACCGTGACCGCGCGCTGCTGGTTCCCGGTGACGCTGTCGTACACGCGCGGCTGGCGCACGGTGCGGAGCTCGCCGTCGGAGCCGAGGTCGACGCCGAGATGACCGCTGCCGCCGCGTCCGAGGATGTTCTCGAACGAGAACAGCACCGCCACCTCGAGCGCTTCATCGCCGGGATTCTCGAGCCGGATGCGGAAGATCGCCGCCGGCAGCGTCGACGCGCGCACGTCGTGAGGTACGTGCGGCGTAAAACCCGTGAGCGTGACTCCGACCGGCCACGCATCCTCGTAGCGCAGGCGAAAGGAGGGGAGGGTGCCGACGAAGCTCGTCGAGCGGACGTTCCGTGCGCCCTCGTACTCGAGCCACGCTGGAGCGCCGGGCACGTCGGCGCCGGGGGCGCGCCGCAGGAGCACGGTCTCGGCCGGCCCGCCGTCGCGGCGGACGAAAAGAGCGAAGAAGCTTCCACGCGCTCCCCGCACCGGGCACATCCAGTTGTTGTTCAAGCGGAACTCGCCGAAGCTGCCGTCGGTATTGAGGCCGAAGCCGCCGCTGCCGATACCGCCGAGCGGAAACCCGCGCGCGACACGCATGTCGACGTACGCTCCGGTCTCGGGGTCGAAGGGCATCGGGTTCCGCCTAGCTGGTCCCTTGGCCGTCGATCAAGCGCGAGACGCGGACTCGCGACCGAGCAGGCGCGGGCCGAGAAACGCGAGCCACACCGTCGAGCCGAGGAGCCACATGCCGGCGGCCCAACCGAGGTGGTCGAAATAGGTGCTGCTGAAGTCGGCGGCGACCCGCGCCAGCATCGCGAGGATGAGCGTCAGGCCGAGGACGGCGACCGGCTTCGGCCGCCCGAGTGCGAGCGCGTCGAGACCGAGGTGCCCGAGGGCAACGTGGGTCGCCACGCCGAACGCGAGCAGGCTGAAGCCGCCGATGAACAGCACGTGCAGCGCCGCCACCCGAAAGTCGGGCGCGAGGCCGGCGGCGATCAGGCCGAGCGGCATGAGCCAGGCTGCCAGCCACACCAGGCGGCGATGTAGACCGGGCTTCCCAGGAGGCCTCCACACACCCCCGCCGAGCGCGATTCCGAGGGCGACGACGATCCCGCGCGCGATCGGCGCCGCGCGACTCCAGCCACGCGCCTCGAAGATCAGCGTCGCGGCGATGAGGGCGCCGGCGCTGGCGTACGCCGCGGCGGCGCGGCGCGCCGGGCGCGACGCGTCGAAATCGGGTGGCGGCGGCTTGCCGGCCATGAGCGGCAGGACGAGGCTGCCGACGCCGATCGCGAAGCAGAGGAAGACGCCCTGCTCGACGCACAGCCGGCCGAGCGCCATGCTCCACGGCGGCGCGCCCGCCGCGCCGGCGACGAGCAGACCGGCGCCGGCGATGCCGTGCAGGACGCCGATCGGGATCAACACGAAGGCGACCGGCGGGCGGCGCACCCCCGCGCCCAGGAAGCGGCGGATCGCAAACTCGAGGAGGACGACGAAGAGCGCGATGTAGGCGAGCTCGGCGACCACCCAGCGCTCGGCGAGGCCGGCAGCCACGATGACGACCGGTGCCAGCATCGCGAGCGTCATCTCGAACGACGACGGCGCGGCAGTGCGGGTGCGACGCGGAATCGCCGTGAGGAGGAAGCCGGTCGCGAACGCCATCATGAAGCCCTGCATCTGCGCCAGGCCGTGGAAGAGGCACGAGTACGTCGAGGTGACGCCGAGCGCGTACGTGAGCCAGTGTCCGGTGCCGATCCATCCAAGGACGACTGCCAGCGGAAAGAACGCGCGAAAAGGCTCGGCGCGCCACGCCGCGCCCGACGGGCGCGCGAAAGAGCGCTCGGTCTCGTGCATGGTGCCGGCCTGTAGCGGCGTCGGATGTGAGCGTCAACCGGATCGCGGCGGGTGATCGCGTGCGGCGCGGGTCTTCAGGCGAGCTGCTTCGCCTCGTCGGCGACGTCGGACAGCAGGCGCTCGGCGCGGCCCTGGAATCGCCGTAGTCCGAGCTCGCGGCAGTGGCCGAGGGCAACGGCGAGTTGGCGGCGCGCGGTTTCGCGATCGCCGCGGGCGACGGCGAGCTCGGCGAGGCCGAGGAGCGCCGCCACCTCGCTCGAGCGCGCGCCGATCGCCTGCCCGACGCCGAGCGCCTGCGCGTACCAGCGCTCGGCCTCGACCCAGTGCGCGGCGCCGAGGCGCAGCATGACGTCGCCGAGCGCCGCCGCGATTGCGACCTCGCGCAGGCGCCCGCCGCCGCGTCCGCTGGCGATCTCGGCGACGCGGCGCGCGCGCGCGACCTCGCCGACGGCGAGCAGCGCCTCGATCACGAGGCGGCTGTTGAGCGGCAAGGTGCCACCCTGGGCGAGCCCTTCCTCGATTGCGTCGGTGTACGCGGCGGCGTTTGCGGGCTCGCCGAGCTCGAGCCGCGCCGCGAGCGCGACGGCGGCGGCGGTGCGGATACCGGCGATGCTGCCGATCGACTGCGCGATCTCGAGGCTGCGGTCGGCCCACTGCACCGCCTCGGCATACTCGGTGCGCTCGAAGTACACCTGCGCGAGGGTCGCGGCGGAGCCGCTCTGTGCGGTGCGGTTGCCGGCGGCGAGCGCGAGCTCGTAGGTCTCGCGCGCGCTCTCGGCGGCGCCGGCGAGATCGTCCGAGCCGTAGCGCACGCCCTCGCGGACCCAGCGCGCGCCGAAGTAGACGTCGGTTTGGAGCTCGCGCTGGCCGCGTACCTCGAGGTCCTGCACCACCCAGTCGATCGTCCGGCGGGCGAGCTCGAACTGACCATCGAGGAGATAGCTCCACGCGAGCCCGCGCGAGATGCTGGTCGCCACCAGCTCGAGATGCGCGCGCTGGGCGATCGCCAGCCCCTCCTCGGCGAGCGCGAGGCCCTCGGCGAAGCGCTCGCGCTCTCCGCTCATCAACGCCATGCCGTGATACGCGCACAGACCGGCGAGGGTCTCGACGTTGCCGAGCTCCGCGGCGAGGGCGCGGCCGCGCGCGGCGGCGCGCTCGACGTCATCGTGGTGCGACGGGCCGTAAAGGACGGCGACCCGGACCAACCCGGAAGTGGCGTCGAGCACCGCGTGCTTGAGAGCGTCGTCGGCGCCGCCGCTCTCGGTGAGCGCCGGATCGGCGAGCCCCCAGGCCTGGCGGTAGAAGGCGACGGCGGCGCTGTAGGACGGCAGCGCCTCGGCGTTGTGCGCCGCGCGCAGCAACGCCGCGATCGCCTTCCGGCGGTCCTCGCCGCGGGAGAAGTGATGCGCGAGCAGCGCGATGCGCGCCGGGTCCCGATCGGACCCGTCGCGCTCGAGGAGGACGCCGATGCGCTCGTGCAACTGTCGCCGCTCCTTGAGGAGCAGCGCCTCGTACGCGACTTCCTGCACCAAGCTTTCGCCGAAGCGATATTCGTCGGGCGAGAGGACGTGCTTGCGATGTACGATCCCGCGCAGCTCGAGACGTTCGAGCTCGCGCGCGACGTCGATGCCCTCGCCGGCGAGGAGCTCCGTCAACTGCACGCGATGGAACTGACGTCCGAACACGGCGGCGACTTGCGCGACGCGCTTCGTCTCCGGACCGAGGCGATCGAGGCGCGCGCCGATGAGCTCGTGAACGGTATCGGGAATGCCGACCTCGGCGACCGGACGGGTGAGACGGATGTGGCCGTCGCCGCGCAGGAGGAAGCCGTCCTCGACGAGGGTGCGGGTGATCTCCTCGGTGAAGAACGGATTGCCCTCGGCCTTGGCGAGGATGCGCTCCTCGAGCGCCGTCGGCAGGCGTCCACCGGCGACGGAGCGCATGATCGCGCGCATGTCGTCGTCGGTGAGCGGACGCAGGTTGAGGTGGGTGAGCGCGGCGGTCGACCGCCATGCCGGTTGGAAGTCCGGCCGATGGCTCACGATCAACGTCACGCGCGCGCTGTGCATCCGTGTCATGGCGAGGGCGATCATCTCGCGCGAGGCGTCGTCCATCCAATGGAGGTCTTCGAGGATCATCACCACCGGACGCCGTTGGCTGGTGAGGAACACGAACTTGGCGACCGCCTCGAACGTCTCCTGCCGCTGCTCCTCGGGCGGCACGCCCGCTGGTCCGGCGTCGTGCACGGCGAGGAGCCGGCAGAGATGCGGGTGCAAGGTCTCCGGCGCGTCGTCGAGCTCGGCGAGGCGCGCGACGATCCTGCCGCAGGCGCCGTGCGTCGTCTCGTCGCTGGCGAGGCCGAAATGCTGGCGCAGCATGTCGATCATCGGCGCGTAGGGAATGCTCTGGCTGAGCGCCGAGCAGCGCGCCTCGAAGTAGGCGACCGGCTCAGCCGCAATACGCTGCTTGAACTCGTAGATCAGCCGCGACTTGCCGCTGCCGGCGTCGCCGACGACCGCCACCACCTGCGCCAGCCCTTCACGGGCGCGCTCGAAGCAGGTGGTGAGCTGGCTCAACTCGACGGTGCGGCCGACCAACGGCGTCATGCCGCGCGCCTCGGCGATCGCCATCGGCGACGTTGCCGCGCTCGTACCGCGGATCTCGTAGGCGACGACGGGCTCGCGCTTTCCCTTCACCGTGAACGGGCCGGCGAGCTCGGCGAGAAAGGCGTCACGCACCAAGCGGTGCGTTGCATGGCTGACGAGGATCGTGCCCGGGCGCGCCGTCGCCTGCAGGCGGGCGGCGAGATTCGTGGTGTCGCCGACCGCGGTGTAGTCCATCTTGAGATCGTTGCCGACGGTGCCGACGATGACAGGGCCGGTGTGAATGCCGATCCGTACCTGCAGCTCGAGGCCGCCGGCGGCGGGTGTGGCGTTGAAGGCCGCGAGCGCCTCACGGATGGCGAGCGCGGCGCGGACCGCGCGGTGTGGGGCGTCCTCGTGGGCGATGGGGGCGCCGAAGAGCGCCATCAGGCCGTCGCCGGCGAGTGTGTTGACGATGCCCTCGAAGGCGTAGATCTCGCGGAAGGCGAGCGCCATGTACTGCTCGAGGAGGTCGCGGTACTCCTCGGCGTCGAGGCGTTCGGCGATCGCGGTCGAGCCGACGAGGTCGCAGAAGAGGACGGTGACGAGCTTGCGCTCCTCGAGCGCCGGACGCGGCGCGGCGCGGAGCTTCTGCGCGAGCTCGTCCGGAATGTGCTCTGCGAGACGGTTCGCGGGCGGCTCGCTGCCGTCGAGGCTGGCGCCGCAATCGGGGCAGAAACGGAAGCGCGCCTGTACGGTCGCGCCGCAGCTCGGGCAGCGGCGCTCGCTCTCGGCGCCGCACTGCGCGCAGAAACGCTTCCCCGGAATCAACTCACCGTTGCAGGTGACGCACTGCACGACGAGACCTTCGTCTCGTTGCGACGGTGAGTCAAGGTCGGCGAATCACGCCGCGATCTCGGCGGAGCGCCCGCGGTAGCGGTGGTACATGTCGTTCGCCCACGCGAACGCGCGCCGTCCGGCGAGTGACGCGCGAAAGCTCGCCGCCGGTTCCGGAATCGGACCGGGAAGACGTAAGGATACTCGGATGGTGTGAGGAGCGGTGAGAGCAACGCGGCGGCGGTCAAGTCGGCGACGCTGAAGTGGTCGCCGACGAGGAACCCGGACGGCTGCAGCTCGGCCTCGATGCGATCCAGCGCCGCGATCACCTTGGCGCGCCCGAGCGCGGCGCCGGTCTCGTCGATCCGCATGTCCACGCGCATCACGACGCGGATCGCCGGGAAGAACGCACGATACGCGCGCCGGGCGAGCGGCGGGAAGTCGGTGGCGATGAGCGCCGCCGCGTAGTCGGTGTGCGGCAGCAGGTCGTGGAAGAAGGTGCGCCGGATGTACGGTCCGAGCTCCTCGTCGAAGAACTCCTCGAGCGCGAGCGCGCGCTGCAGCTCGGCGCGATCGGCGGGATAGAGCGGCGGGTCGGGACGCAGCGTCTCGAGCGCGGCGATGATGCGCGTCGAATCCGCGATCACCCGACCGTCGAGCCGCAGCACCGGCAGCGATTTCTGGCCGGTCATCCACAGCACGCGTGGGATGTGGAGTCCCGGCAACAGCGAGCGGCGGAGGTGACGGAGGCCCTTCCAATCGAGTGCCCAGCGCGCCTTTTCGTTGAAGTGCGAGTGCCGGAACTGCCAGAGGATCGGCGGGGCGGCGGACATGAGCGCTACTCAGCGGTCCGGCAGCAGGCAGGAATGGATGCTGGTCTCGCCCGGAACCTCGCCGGCGAGCGTCTGGATCGCGCGCTCGGCGTCCTCGAGCGCGAAGTCGTGGGTGTGCATCTCGGCGAGCGGCACGCGCCCGGACTCGATCAGACGAATCGCCGCCGCGTAGGCCGGGCTGGTGACACCGAACGCGCCGAGGAGCTGCGCCTCCTTCATGACCAGGAGGTCGCTCACGAAGTCGGGCACGCTGCGGAATCCCTTCACGCCCGCGAGGACGATGCGGCCGCCGGGCGCGACGTAGTGCAGCGCCTCGGCGACCGGCTCCGGGGCGTTGGCGGTCACCTCGACGACGACGTCGGCGCCGCGGCCGCCGGTCAGCTCCTTCACGCGCCGGCGCCCGTCCTCGCGTTCGACGTCGATGACGTGGTCGGCGCCGAAGCGGCGGGCGAGCGCGAGCTTCGGGGCGTCACGGGTGAGACCGGTGACGATGATGGTGTCGGCGCCGGCGGCGCGCGCGGCGATCACGCACGCGAGCCCGCGTTGGCCGGGACCGAGCACGAGGACCGTGTCGCCGGGCCCGGTATTCGGGATGTCGACGGCCCAGCGAAAGCCGGCGCCGAGCGGATTGAACATCACCGCGATCGCCGCCGGGATGTCGGCGCGCACGCGGTGCACGATCGAGCACGGATCGAGATAGAGGTAGTCGGCGTAGCCGCCCCACAAGCCCGGCGGCTGCGTCAGCGGGACGTAGCCGTGGGCGAAGAATCCACCGCGCGCGCGACACATGGTGTAGCGCCCGGTGAGACACACGCGGCAGCGCCCGCAGGGAATCGGCGCCTCGACGGCCACCCGATCGCCGACGTCGACGCCCCAGCGCTGCGCGGCACGGTCGCCGATGCGTGCGATCGTGCCGAGCGGCTCGTGTCCGGGGACGACGGGGAAGGTCACCGGCAGGAGACCGGCGTACTGTTCGGCGTCGCTGCCGCAGATGCCGCAGGCCTCGACGCGCAGCAGCGCGCTGTCGGCGTCGATCTCCGGCAGCGGCAGCTCGCGGAGGACGAGGCGTCGCGGTCCTTCCTGGACGATCGCGCGGCTGGTCTTCGGCAGCATGGATCGGATGCGGCGGCGCGCGCGGCGACGGTCGGCGGGCTCAGCCGACGACGACCTCGGGCTCGAGCTCGACCGTGCACGAGACGGAGTTGGCGACGAAGCAGGCCTGGTGCGCCGTTTCGACCAGCGACCGCGCCTTGGTCTCGTCGCTCCCCGGGGCGATCGTGATGCGGGGGCGCAGGCGCACCGCGGTGATGCGCATGCGCTTGTCGGCGATCGTCATCGTACCTTGGCCGGTATCCTCGTAGGCGAGGACGTCGATGCCGGCGCGCGCCGCGAGCGCGAGGTAGGAAAGCATCTGACACGAGACCAGCGCGGCGACGAAGAGCTCCTCGGGATTCACCTTGCCGGGGTCGCCCTTGAATTGCGGCGCACCCGAGGCCTCGATCGACGGACGGCCGCCGAACTCGAGGCGATGGTTCATCGGATTCACCGTCGCGTCGTCGGCCTTGCGCCAGTGCGCCCGCACGTCGTAGTGATGAATCGCCGCCATATCGCCCTTCCTCTTCTGACTCTCTCGGATCACGAGTGCAAGCCATCCCCCCCCGGTGCCGGGCACGCGTTGGCACGCGCTTCGCTTGGGGTCGTCGATGGCGTATCTCTGGATCTTCGCCGGCGGTGTTGCCGGATCGCTCCACTGTGTCGGCATGTGTGGCGGTTTTCCACTGGCGCTCGCGGCGGGCGGCAATGGACGTCTGGCGCGCCAACTGCTCTACCACCTCGGCCGCCTGAACACGCTCGTCTTCATCGGCGCGCTCTCCGGCGCGGGTGGGGCGGCGCTGGTTGCAGCGGCTCCGGTGCGCTGGGTCGAGCAGGGGCTCGCGGTCGCCGCCGGGCTGGCGATGATCGTGATCGGCCTCGAGATGCTCGGTGTCCTCGCGCAGCTCACCACGCGCGGCGCCGCGCTGGCGCAGATGACGGTCGGACGGGCGCTCGCGGGGGTCATTCGCTCGCGCTCACTCGTCGCGCCGCTCGCGCTCGGCGTCTTCAACGCGTTCCTGCCGTGCCAGCTCATCTACGCGTTCGCGGCGCGCGCCGCGAGCACGGCCTCGACCGCCGAGGGGGCGTTGACGATGCTGGTGTTCGGTCTCGGCACCATCCCGGCGATGCTCGGCCTCGGACTCACCCGAGTACTCGCGCGACCGGCGCTGCGGGCGCGGCTCTCGTTCGCTTCCGGCGCGCTGGTGATCGTCTTCGGGGCGCTGACGCTGCTGCGCGGGCTCGATCTCGCGCCGCATCCCGGTGGACACGGCGGGCACGGGCACGACGCGCTTGCCGCCACGGCTTCGCAGACGATGCGTTGACGCGCGCCCGGCGCGACACCGACGGCAGCGCCGATCAGCTGCGCGCGAGCGCGAGTATGATCAACAGCCCGGCGGTGACGATGAGCTTCACGAGCGCGAGCACACCGCTCGCGGCGAGGACTTGCCACACCCGCGGCACGCCGCGTCGCGACAGCGCCACGGTCACCGCGAGCGGAATCACCGCGTAGCTCACCGTGATGCGCATGAAGTGCGCGTCGCGGACGTGCAGCCAGACCGGGCCGCCGACGACGAGAAAGAGTCCGACGGAGATCGTGAGGATGGTGAAGAACTGGGCACGCGACAGGCCGACCGCCGTCCACACCCCGGTTTCGGGAAAGCCACCGATGAAAGGCGGGCGCGCGTCCGGGTCTGACGAGGTCATCATGAAATCATCCCATGCACGCTTCTCGCCAGGCAACGCGGCGTGCTGGTGGTGCCGGCTCGCGGCGCAACGCTTCCCGACGATGCGAAACGTCCCCGCGGCGTTTTCCCGTGATTGCGAAGAGGGCGCGTACCGGCGCGCCGTGGAGACGCCGCGGCGCGACTCTCCCGCGTCATCGCATGACATGGCGCAGGCTTTGCTCCGGCAGACCGCGATCGTGAACCCGACCCGCGAAGAGCTGATGCGCAGCATCGCGCATCACCGGGAGACACTCATCGAGCTCGAGGCGCGGCTCGGTGAGCTCGCGACCCCGACCTGGCCACCGGTCGGCTTCTATCTCACGTTCTACATCGTCGCCGGCACCACGATCGGTATCCTCGGAAGCCTCGCGAGCTTCATCTTCAACGTCGTCGGCTCGCTGCTGGTGAACCAGGATCCCCTGCGTATCCTGCGTGTCTACGGTACCGTCTTTCTCGGTCCGAAGGCGCTCACGACCGACGATCTGAACTTCTTCATGCTGGTCGCGGTGGTCCACTTCTCGGTAGGTGCGATCGCGGGCGCGGTGTTCCACGTGCTCGTGAACCGCTTCGTCCCCGCGCGCACCGGACTCCAGATCGTGCTCGGCGCGCTCTACGGACTCGTCATGTGGGTGGTGAACTTCTACGTCGTGATCGCGTGGTTGCAGCCGCGGCTCTTCGGCGAGGCGTACGTGCTCGAGCTGATGCCGATCTGGATCGCGGCACTCACGCACGTCGTCTACGGACTGACGCTCGGGCTCCTGCAACCACTCGGGCGCTTCGTGCCCTACCGCCCGGCGGTCGCATGAGGCACGTGCTCGGCACGTTCCTCGCCGTGCTTCCGCTCGTCGCCGGCGCGATGGTCGTTGCGGCGCTTGCCGACGACGCGACCGGCGCCGCGGCGGGCGGCGGCCAGCTCGCGACGCTCCGCATGGAAGGCGCCGCGGTCTACGCGCGTTACTGCGTCGGCTGTCACGGTGTGAACGGCGACGGCAAGGGGGCGGCCGCGCCGATGCTGATCACCAAGCCGCGCGACTTCACCATCGGCGTGTTCAAGTTCCGCTCGACCCCGACCGGCACGCTGCCGACCGACGAAGATCTCTACAAGATCGTCAGCCGCGGTGTGTATCGCACGTCGATGCCCGACTGGGCGCTCCTCAGCGAACGCGAGCGCATCGGCGTCATCCAGTACGTCAAGAGCTTCTACCCGGAGTGGAACCAGCGCGGCGCGGGGACGCCGATCGCGCTGCCGCCGCCGCCCGCGACGCTCGGTGCCCCCGCAGCGGTCGCGCGCGGGCTCGAGCTCTACCAGATGCTCGAGTGCACCACCTGCCACGGCAGCTCGGGCCGCGGTGATGGTCCGTCGGCGGCACAGCTGCCACCGGACGTCTGGGGCAATCCGCAGCGACCGTTCGACTTCACCAAGGGCCGGCTGAAGAGCGGCCCGACCGTACAGGACATCTACCGCACGTTCATGACCGGCGTCGGCGGGACGGCGATGCCGTCCTACGCCGACATCTTCGGCGAGCCCGACGGTGAGAACATCCGCGAGGGCGACGCCTGGAACCTGGTCTCGTACATCCTCTCGCTGCGCGCGCCCGCACCCGGCGCCGTGGCCGCCGCGGCCGAGACGACGCCGGCCGGACGACTCGCCTCCGGAAAGGACGCCGTTCGATGATCGCGATTGCCGCTCGTCGCCCGCTCGTGAACGTCGCGCTGATGCGCTGGCACCTCGGCGCCAGCGCTGTTTGGTTCGCGACCTCGCTCCTCGGCGGCCTCGCGTACGCGTTTCAGTTCAACAACCTCTACCCGTTTCCCGGTATCGAGTGGCTCTCGCCCGGCCGTGTCCGCATGGTACACACCAACATGGCGGCGTACGGGTTCATCGCCAACGCCTTCATCGCCGGGATGCTGTTCGCGATCCCGCGCCTCACCAAACGCCCGATCGCCGCCGACTGGCTCGGATGGGTCATCTTCGGTGCCTGGCAGCTGATCCTCGTGCTCACGGTCGCCGGCCAGCTCGCCGGCTACGGCCAAGGGATCGAGTGGGGCGAGACGCCGATCTTCGTCGACCCGCTGGTGGTGGTCGGCCTCGTGCTCTTGGTCGTCAACCTGTCGGTGCCGATCTTCCGGAGCGGCGAGCAGGGACTGTACGTGAGCCTGTGGTACTTTCTCGCCGCCTTCGCGTGGACGGGGCTGGTGTACGTGATGGGCAACTATCTGCCGCAGTTCTGGGTGCCGGGCACCGCCGGCGCGGCGATCACCGGGCTTTTCATTCACGACCTGGTCGGTCTGTTCGTCACCCCGATCGGCATCGGTCTGATGTACTTTTTCCTGCCGCTTCTGCTGCGAAAGCCGGTCTGGAGCCACGCGCTCTCGATGATCGGGTTCTGGGGCCTCGCGTTCTTCTATCCCATGCAAGGCGTGCATCACTTCCTCTTCAGCCCGATCCCGATGTACGCGCAGTACGGCGCCGTGGTGGCGACGATCGCGGTCGAGATCGTCGTCATCACCGTGATCGTGAATTTCTTCGGCACCCTGCACGGCCGCGCCGACGCCATCCGCGGCAACCTCGCGGTGCGTTGGTTCTTCACCGGCATCGTGCTCTACGGCATCACCTGCTTTCAGTGCGCGTTTCAGGTGACGCTCACGTTCCAGAAGATCATCCATTTCAGCGACTGGGTGGTGGCGCACGCGCACATGGTGATGTTCGGCGTCTTCGGTTTCTGGATCATGGGGATGTTCGTCGAGCTATGGCCGCGCGCCGTCGGACGCGCCTGGGTCCACCCGCGCCTGCTCACCGCGCACTACTGGTTGACGTTCATCGGCCTGATCGTGATGATCGTGGACCTCACCGCGGCGGGCGTCGTGCAGGGCTTCAGCTGGGCGAGTCTGAATCACTGGGGCGAGTCGGTCGTCGCCTCGATGCCGTTCTGGTGGACGCGCACCATAGCCGGATTGATGATCATTTCGGGGCAGGGCCTCTTCTTCTACGAGCTGTGGGCGACGGCGCGGCAACCGGCGGATGTTGCCGAGGACGTCGCGCTCGCAGCGCCGGTGAAGGCCTAGAGGACGCGCCATGGAACGCTTCGGAGCGAGCTTTCTCATCGCCGGCATCGTGACGTTTCTGCTCGGGTTCTTCCTGCAGGGATTGATGCCGGTGCTGACGTTGCGAAAGCTGCCGATCACGTCGATCGAGGAGATCGCGCGGACGATCCCGGCCGAGTTCCACCAGCTCGCCGCCGACTATCCCGAGGAATTCCAACGCTACTTCGGAACCGTGAGCGCGGAAAGTTTCGCCCACGCCCTGCGCGTCGGCAAGGCGACCTACATCGCCGAGGCGTGCTGGCACTGTCACTCGCAATTCGTGCGTCCGGTCTCGAAGGAGGATCTGCGCTTCGGCCCGGTTTCCACGCCCGGCGAGTACCAGAACATGATGAACCTACCGCACCTTTTCGGCACGCGCCGCGTCGGTCCCGATCTCATCCGCGAGAACGGCAAGCATTCGAACGATTGGCACGTCGCGCACCTCTACGATCCGCGCAGCGTCGCGCCCTACTCGGTGATGCCGTCGTATCCGTGGTTCTTCGATGCCGATCGACGTCCGAACGAACGCGCCCTGGCGCTGGTCGCGTATCTCCAATGGCTCGGCAGCTGGGTGCCGCAAGTGCCGACGACGATCTACAACGTCGAGGCCATGCGAGGAGGCGAGTCGTGATCCGACGAATCGTGGTGGCGGGATTCGCGGTCGGCGTGCTGGTGATCGCCGGTCTCGGGTTCGCCTACAAAATGAGCGAGTTCGCGATGACGATCGCGCAGGACGACGTCGAGGGGTTCGGCGCGGTCGCGGTGTCGGTGTACCTGATCGGCATGCTGCCGCTCCTCTTCCTCATGCTGTGGGCGGTGTTGACCGGCCAGTTCCGCGACCTCGAGCGGCAGAAATACCGCATGTTCGAGCTCGATCGCGAGATCGAGCGCGGCGGCGGCATGCGTTTCGTGGTCGACACCACGGCGGGGCGGCCACGATGAGCACCCGCCATCCCGACCGGACGTCCGGCTCGCCGCCGATCCTGGCGCCGATCCTGGCGCCGAACAGCGGCAGCGCCGCGATCGCGTCCGATCCGGATCTGTCGCTCGAGGGGCAGCACTACCACATCTACGAAGCCCACCCGGCGCCGTGGTGGATCGCCGCCCTGTGGGTCGCGTTCTTCGTGTTCGCCGTCACCTACTTGATCACCAACCTCCTGCAGTAGCCGTGGCGGCTCCCAGCGTTGCCGTGGTCAGCGCCGGCGCCGACGAGGCACGGCGCGTCGCCGCCGGCGACGCGCGCGACGGCGCCGGCACGGGCGCTGCGTGTGCGCATTGCGACCTGCCGCTCGGGCGCCGTCCGCTGCACGGCGTCGTCGGCGGCGTCCGCGAGCGCTTCTGCTGCTACGGGTGTTTCCTCGCGCTGCAAGTGACGCGCGCGCGCGGCGAGGACGGCGCGGCGGCGTCGATCTTCATCCGCCTCGGCCTCGCCGTGTTCTTCGCCGTGAACGTGATGATGGTGAGCATGCCGACGTACGCGCCGGTGGTGTACGGCGGTGGAGCGGCCGACGGCCCGCTCTTCATGGTTCTGCGCGTCCTCGCGATGACGTTCGCGGCGCCGGTCCTCGTCCTCTTGGGATGGCCGATCGCGGTGACGGCATGGGAGGGGGCGCGCGGCGGGCGTCCGACGGCCGACCTGCTCATCCTGATCGCGACCCTCGCGGCGTATGCACTCTCGATCGCGAACACCCTCGCGGGTCGGTCGGCGGTGTACTTCGACACCGCCGCGATGCTGCTCGTCCTCGTTACCCTCGGGCGGTATCTCGAGGCGCGTGCCAAAGCCGACGCCGGCGCGGCGGTGCGCGCCGGGCTCGCGCCTGCTCCCGAGCAGGCGATGTGTCTGGTCGATGATCGTTGGGTGCCCGTCGCGGTGGCGGGCGTCCGGCCCGACGACGTCTTGCGCATCGGACCCGGCGGTGCGTTTCCGACCGACGGCGTCGTGCTCGACGGACATGGCGGCGTCGACGAGGCCGCGCTCACCGGCGAGAGCCGGCCGGTGGTGAAGGCGCCCGGGAGCCTGGTGGCGAGCGGGACGTGCAGCATCGACGCGGTCTTCCGCGTGCGCGTGACGGCGCCCGCGGCGGCGAGCGCCGCGGCACGTATCAGCGAGCTCTTGGCGCGTGCGCGCCGGGAGCGAACTGCCGCCGAGCGTGCCGCCGACGCCGCCGTGCGGCTTCTCGTTCCGGTGGTGGCGGTCGTCGCCGTCGGCGCCGGCCTCTGGCCCGCCTGGTACGGCGACGTCGACGCCGGCATCCTGCGCGCGCTCGCCGTGCTCGTGGTATCGTGCCCGTGCGCGCTCGGCATCGCGACGCCAGTCGCGCTCTGGACGGGGCTCGTCACCGCCGCCCGGCGCGGGGTGATCGTCCGCTCCGCGCCCGTTCTCGAGCGCGTCGCGACGGTCGCCCGCGTCCTCGTCGACAAGACCGGCACGCTCACCGACCGCCTGCCGCGCCTGGTCGCGATCGAGCCGGTTGCCGGCGTCAGCGAGCAGACGCTGCTCGCCTACGCTGCGGCCTTGGAAGGCGGGCTCAGCCATCCGATCGCGTGCGCGGTCATCGCCGCATGGGAGCGACGGTGCAACACGCCGCCAGCCGTCGCTGCACCGCCGCGCGCGAGCGTCGTGCGTGTCGTGCCCGGCGGCATCCGTGGTGTCGTCGACGGCGTGCCGTGCGCGATCGGTGACGCGCGCATGCTGACGTCGCTCGGGATTGCGCCGAGCGGTGCGGGCCTACGGGGTTCGATCGGCGAACGCGGCGCTCCGACGCAAGGCGTGGAGGATGCGGGCGTGGTCGTGGTGGCGGGTGCGCGTATCCTCGGCGCGCTGCGCTGCGCGGAGGTGCCGCGCGCGGACGCCGCCGACGCGCTCGATGCGCTTCGTCGACTCGGCATCGACGTCACGCTCGTCTCCGGTGATCGCAGCGCCGAGGCGGTGGTGCCGGCGCTCGTTCCCGTCGCCGACGCCGCGCTCGGCCTCACACCCGCGGACAAGCTCGTCCACGTCCGTGCCGCGCGCGCGGCGGCGGCACGCCACGGTACCGGCGTTGCGATGGTGGGTGACGGCATCAATGACGGGCCCGCGCTCGCGGCGGCCGACGTCGGCATCGCCGTCGGCGGCGCCACCGACCTGGCGCGCGTGACCGCGGACGTGGTGCTCATCGGTGACGATCTCACGCGCCTCCCGTGGCTCTTCGCGCATGCGCGGCGCGTCCGTACGGTCGTCCGCCAAAACCTCTGGTGGGCTTTCGGCTACAATGCGATTGCAGTCGCGCTCGCGGCCGCCGGGTTTCTGACGCCGCTCCTCGCGTCGGCCGCGATGCTCGCGAGTAGCGTCGGGGTGGTGGCGAACGCCCGTCGCCTGCGAGCATAGTTCTCGAGGATTGACGCGGCTTTCAGCCGTCGCCGGCGACATCCGTGCGATGCCGCCCGAGGCGGCGCTTTGCGAATGCCGCGCCGCGCGCTAACATTGCGCGCTTGCGTCAGAGAGCGTCCAGTTCGGCGATGTCGAACGCGACCGGAAGGACGACCATGTTCGAAATGTCGGAAGTCGAATCGTCGAAGGGGGATCACGAGACGCGACGCCGTTGTCCGTGCTGTGCGTTCTCGTGGTGCCGGTGTCGCTTCTGCGGCGCGCGCTACGCGCTCGGCGATGCCACCGCGTGCGCGGCGCCGCACGGCTCCGAGTCGACGTCGCTCTACTGCCGATGCGGCGCGCGCGTCGGCGAGGGCGCGGTCGAAACGCCCGCCGGGCAACGTCTCGCGCTGCTTCCGGAACCGGCGTACGTACGGGCCAGCGTGCGCGCGGCGGCTCGCGGTTACGATTCCGACGGCTGATGCGGGCGAGCTCGCGGCGCTCCGAGTCGGCGCGCGCCGCGGACGCGTAGGGCTCAGGCGCCGGCGGCCGGAGCGAGGGGACCAATGCGCATGCGGCCGTCGACGACGATCGCGCCCTTTCCGGGAGCACCGACCTTCAACGGGTTGAGATCGAGCTCCCGGAGCTCGGGCACGACGGCGATCAGCGCCGATATCCGACGGATGACGTCGACGAGCGCGGCGCGGTCGCCCGGCGGCGCACCGCGGTAGCCGTCGAGCAGCGTGCTCGCGCGCAGCTTCGCGAGCATCTCCTCGGCGTCGAGATCGCTGACCGGCGGGAGCCGGAAAGCGGCGTCATGCAGGATCTCGACGAGGACGCCGCCGAGACCGCAGACGACGAGCGGGCCGAACGTCGGATCCGTCGTCACGCCGACGAGCGCTTCGATGCCGCCGGGGATCTCGCGTTGGAGCAGGACGCTCTCGAGCGTCCGCCCCGCGGCCGCGAGCCGCGCATGCAGCGTCGCGACGCCATCCGCGACGCTGCGCGCGGAATCGAGACCGAGGATGACGCCGCCGACGTCGCTCTTGTGGAGCAAATCGGGCGCGATCGCCTTTGCGACCAGCGGATAGCCGAGACGCTCCGCGGTGGCGACCGCGTCCGCGGGCGCGGCGCGCTCGAAGGCGGCGAACTCGATGCCAACCGCGCGTAGGACGGTCGCGAGCTCGTGTTCGTCGAGCCAACGCGGCGCCGTCGCACCGGCGAGCGCACGGTCGATGATCGAGCGCACGGCGCCGCATGCGAACGCGTCGAGCTCGAGCGTGGTGCCACGCGGGCGCCGCCGCCAGCTCTCGTAGCGCGCGGCGGCGGCGAGCGCGATCGCGGCGTTTTCCGGGAAGCCGTACGCCGGGATCCGGCCGCGCGCACCACCGGCGAGGGCGGGCGAAGCATCCACCGCCGAGAGGAACACTGCGAGCACGGGTTTGGTCGGTGGTACGGCACCGGCGCCGCGGGCGATCGCGGCGGCGACCTCGTCAGCCGTCTCCAGCAAGACGGGCACGTAGACCGCCACGACCGCGTCGACCTGCGGGTCGGCACCGACGGCGGCGATCGCCCGCGCGTACTGCTCCGGCGTCGCGGAGGCGATCATGTCGACGGGATTGCCGAGGCCGGCCTGCGGCGGCAGGAACCCGCGCAGAGCGGCGCGCGTCGCGAGCGCGAGCTCGGGAAGACTGAGGCCGTGCGCTTCGCAGGCGTCGGCGAGGAGGATCGCAGGTCCGCCGGCGTTGGTGACGACGCCGACGCGCGGCCCCGGGGGCGCAGGCTGCGCGGCAAGCAGCGCCGCGACGTCGAAGAGCTCCTCGAGCGTCGTCGTGCGGATGACGCCCGCCTGCTCGAACAGCGCGTCGACCGCGACGTCGAGGCTCGCGAGCGCGGCGGAATGGCTCGAGGCCGCGCGCCGCCCGGCCGCCGAGCGTCCCGACTTGACGGCGATGATCGGCTTCGCGCGCGCGACCGCCGGTGCCGCCCACGCGAACTTGCGCGGGTTCCCGAAGCTCTCGAGGTAGAGCACGATGACGCGCGTGCGCGGGTCGTCCGCCCAGTAGGCGAGCAGGTCGTTACTCGACACGTCCGCCTTGTTCCCGACCGAGACGAAGCTCGAGAGTCCGAGGTGGCGCGCGCGCATGTGTTGGAGGACGGCGATGCCGAGGGCGCCGCTCTGCGACAGCATGCCGATGTTGCCGGCGGTGGGATACGTGGTCGCGAAGGTGGCGTTGAGCGCGATCGCCGGATCGGTGTTGATGACGCCGATGCAGTTGGGCCCCACCAGGCGCATCCCGGACTCGCGCACGAGATGCGTGAGGCGGCGCTCGGCCTCCTTGCCGGCCGCGGAGATCTCGCCGAACCCCGCGGAGACGACGACCACGCCACGTACCCCGGCGCGTGCACAATCGGCCACCACCTCCTCGACCGCCGCTGCCGGCACGGCGATGACCGCGAGATCGACGGGCGCGCCGATCGCGCTCACGGTCGGATACGCGTGCAGCCCTTGGATCTCGGTCGCCTGCGGATGCACCGGATAGATCGGTCCGCGGAAGCCGCCGTGGCGCAAATTGGCGAGCAACGTGGCGCCGATCGTCCCGGCATGCCGCGAGGCGCCGACGACCGCCACCGCGCGCGGCGCGAGCACGCCGCGTACGCTTTCCGCCGCGGCGGCGCGCTCGCGCGCGCGACTCGCCTCGACGAACTCGGGTGTCTCCGCGGTCGGAAAGGTGACGTGGAAGACTCCGGCATCGATGGCGCGGGTCACCACGAAGCCGCTCTTCGCGAACACCTGCATCATGCGGTTGTTCTCGCCGAGCACGTCGGCCTCGAAGACGGTGATGCCATGAGCGCGGGCGATCGGCACCAGGTGCTCGAGGAGGAGGGTGCCGATCCCGCGCCCCTGATGCTCGTCGTCGACGGCGAAGGCGACCTCGGCGCAGTGCGCCTGGGCGGCCGCGGGCGCGCCGTAGCGGGCGACGCCGATGATGCGCTCCTCGGCGCCGTCGCGCAGGGTCGCCACGAGCGCGACCTCACGCTGGAAGTCGAGCTCGGTGAACTGGCGGAGCTCCTCGTCGGTGAGTTGCTTCTTCACGCGGAAGAATCGGTAGTAGGCGGATTGGCGGCTCAGGTGGCGAAAATGCTCGAGGAGCCTGGACTTGTCGTCCGGACGAATGGCGCGGAGATGAATCGAGCCGCCGTCGCGCAGGATCTCGTCGACCGCATACGTCCGCGGGTCGCGCAGCATCTTCTCGGGCGCGGCGTTCATGGAGAGTCGCGGGTAGCCTATGCATCCGGGCGGCGCAACGGACCTACGCGGCGCAACGCCGTCTCGGCCGGGCGGCGGTGCGCAGGCTCACACGCCGAGGCGCTGGAGCCCTGCGATCGCGAACCGGCAGGCGCGGTCGAGCCAGTCCGTCTCGCGGTCGCGGTTCGCGATCGCGGTGTCGAGCAGCCGTTGGCACGCGGCCCAGAGCGCGACCTGGGTAGCCTGAAGCGCGCGCTGGTCCGTCGGGTCGAGGTGCGCCGGCAGCGGCAGCGGCGGCGAGATGACGTGCGTCACCCGCACCGGCAGCGGCGCGACGCCGGGCAGGAGATGGATGCCGGCGGCGCCGAGCTGCAGGCGGGCGCCACGATAGTAGGTGTCGTCGCCGCCGTTGCCGAGTCGGACGAGCGCGCCGGGGGCCGGCAGATCGGTCTGGTAGTAGAGCTCGTCGATGCCGATCGCGCTGACGAAGAGCAGCGTCGCACGATGACGCGCCGCGAGCTCGAGGAAGCCGAGCTTCCCATACCACTTGAGCCGGTACGGTTCCCGCCGGTAGGAACGCAGGATCGCCTCGGTTCCCGATCCTGGATAGAGCATCAGCGCGCCGGTTTCGCGAAGTGCCGTCTCGGCAAGCGCCATGTGTCGATTGGGGATGATGCCCCACTCGGCGGCGAGCGTCCGCAGGCCGGGGATCGTGAAGAAGAGATTGCCGTGCCCGATGAAACGGAGGACGTGGCCGAGCTCGCGGTGGACCGCGACCGTCAGCATCAGCGGATCGACGATGTCCAGACAGTGGTTGCCGACGAGCACGACCGGACGCCCACTCGCGAGCGCGGCCGCGAGGTGCTCGATGCCGTGCACGCGATGCCGGTGGTAGATGCGCAGTGCGTCACCGATGCTCAGGACCAGGCGATTGCTCCAGCGTCGCTCGTCGACGGGCGCGAAGCGTACGTCGTCGCCTGGGAGTGGGGGATCCTTCACCGGGGCGCTCGGCGCGTCCATACGACGCTTCCCCGGTGCAACGCCCGTGCCGCGCTGGCGCGGCGTTTGCTCTGCGAAGAGTGCCATGGAGATCCTCGAGATCCTCGGTCGCTGCATGGCGCTCGAACGCGCGGCGGGTGAGATCTACGGGCTCTTGGCCACGCGATTTCCCGAGGACGAAGCGCTGCGCGCTCTCTGGCAGGCGATGGCCGCGGACGAGCGCGAGCATGCGCACAAGCTCGCGACCTGGCGTGCGCTGGTCGCGGCCGTGCCGGCCGAGCATCGTCCGACCGCGAGCGGCTTCGCGGATGCGGTGCGCGCGCTCGAGACCGTCATGCGGGGGGCGCGCGCTCAGGCGATGCGCTGCCACACAGCGGATGAAGCGTTCGCGATCGCGCTCGAGCTCGAGACCTCGGAGCTCGACGCGCTCTATATGACGCTGCTGCAAAGCTCGCCGATCGCCCGCTTTCCCGACAACGCGGAGAACGTGCACCACGAAAACGGCGATCACCACGCCCCGCTGCTACGGATGGTCCGGGAGCGCTCGCGCGACGAGCACAATCGGTTGCGTGCGGCGCTTCTCTTCGTGTCCGACGCCGCGGCCGGCCCACCGTCCCATCCTCGGACCACGACGCCGAGCGAATAGGCTCACGGCACGCTGACGGGTGGCGGCGCGTCGTCAGCCGAGGCGGCGCTCGAGCGTTTTCAAACTCGTCGCCTCGCCGACCGCGAGCAGGCGATCGCCGACGGTGAGCAGCTCGTCCGGCGCCGGATTGAAACGGGTCTCGCCGTTTGCCTTGCGGATGGCGAGGATCATGACGTCGACGTGCTCGCGCACGCCCGACTCCGCGAGCGACACTGGTCCGGGACGTCCGATGGGGATTTCCTCGAGCTGCAGCTCGAGGCTGCGGTGATGTGTGGCGAGATCGACGAAGTCGAGCACGGCCGGACGGAGGATCGCTTGCGCCATGCGATGACCGCCGATCGCGTACGGCGAGACGACGCGCGTGGCACCCGCCTGGCGGAGACGATCGGCGCCCGCCTCGCTCTCGGCGCGCGCCACGACGGTGAGCGCGGGCTGCAATGAGCGTGCGGTGAGCGTGATGAAGACGTTTTCCGCGTCCGAATGCAGCGCGGCGACGAGGGCGCTGGCGCGCGCGATGCCGGCGCGTTGCAGCGCGTCCTCCTCGGTCGCGTCGGCGGCGATCAGGGCGTGTCCTTCCGCCTCGGCGCGCGCCAGCACCGCGGGATCCCGTTCGACGACGACGAAGGGCAGGGGCTTCGCCTGGAGCTCGCGGCACACCATCCGGCCGATGCGGCCGAACCCGCACACGATCACGTGATTCGTCATGGCCTCGATCCGTCGCTGCATGCGTCGCCTCCCAAAGACCGCTTGAAGCTCGCCCTCGATCATCTGCTGCGTCACCAACGCGACCGTATACAGCACGACACCGAGCCCGAGGACTACGAGCACGATCGTCAGCACCTGCCCACCCGGGCTGAGCGGTCGGATCTGCAGGCCGACCGTCGAAAGCGTGGTGACGGTCGCGAAGAGCGCCTCGCGTGCGCCGTAGCCTTCGAGACGCATGAACCCGATCGTCCCGGCGAGTGTCAACGCGACGATCGCCAGGAGCCCGAGCGCGGTGTGTCGCAGTCGGTCCACGCCGCCGGACAGTAGCGACGAGGACGAATTTCGCAACCGTGCGAAGACCGTCGCGAATCACCTCCCATGAATCGGAGGCGTCGCGCCTAGACCCGCTGTTCGACAACGCGCCGTGCTGGCACGAAACCCGCAGCTTGGGCCACGAGAGGTCGGAATGTACACGTTTTCGCGAATCCTGGTTCCCGTCGACTATTCGGCACCGGCTGATGCGGCGCTTCGCCTCGCCGCCGAACTGGCGACCGCCTTCCAGGGACGGCTCCTGGTACTGCACCTGCTGGCGATCGAGGTCTTCGCGCTCGCCGAGCTGCCGCTGATCACCAGCGACGTGGTCGACATCGAGGAAGCGCGCGAGCGCCTGCGCACGCACGTCGCGAAAGTCTTGGGGCCGGAGGCGCCGCCATACGACGTCGCCGTCACCTGGGGATCGCCCTATCTCCAGATCGTCGATCACGCGATCGAGTACGGGGCGGATCTCATCGTCCTCGGCACGCACGGTCGCACCGGCCTCAAACACGTGCTCCTCGGCAGCGTCGCCGAGAAGACCGTGCGCCTCGCTCCTTGTCCGGTCCTGACGGTGCGGAACGACGCTCGGGCGACCGCCGGCGACCGACCGGCCTCGGAAGGACGCGGGCGCGTGGCGGAGCGCATGGAGCGCGCGCCCGTGACCGTCCGCTCCGACGACACCCTCGATCGCGCGCGCGCCCGCATGGCGGAGGCGCGTGTCCGCCATCTTCCGGTCGTCGACGGCGAGCGCATCGTCGGCATGCTCAGCGACGCCGATCTCGGCCCCCACGTCGGGCAACTCGAGCGCACGCGCGTACACGTGGCGATGACGCCGCGCCCGATCACGGTCTCGGCGGCCGCCGGGGTCGAAGAAGCGGCGCGCCTGATGCTGACGCATCGGGTGCGCGCACTGCCGGTCATCGACGGGGCGCGTCTCGTCGGGGTGATTTCCTCGACGGACATTCTCGAGGACTATGTCCGTGTCGCACGTGTCTGATCGGTCGCGGACACGAACCCCTCGGGTCGCACCGACTACTGCCGCGGCCGCGGCGGCGGTCGCCGCGCATCCGCGGGAGATCGAGACGCGCGCCATCGAGCATCAGCTCTACGACTCGGAGAAGCTCGCGGCGCTGCGCGCCATCGCGGCCGGCCTGGCGCACGAGGTCGGCAACCCGCTCGCCGGCGTGCTCGCGATCCTGCAGCTCGCCGAGCGCCGCTGCGCGGAGGCGGAGACGCGCGAACGCCTGTGCCGGGCACGCGACGAGCTCGTTCGGGTGGGGCGGCTGATCCGCGAGCTCGGCGACTTCACCCGTGCCGATGGCGAGTCGGGAACCATCGACGTCAACGAAGTGTTGCGCGCGGCGATGACGCTCGCCAGGTACGCGCACGAAGGGGCGGTCAGCGTACGTCTCGAGACCGATCCGGAGCTCACGGCGATCGTCGGGAGTCGTCACCACCTGCTGCAGGCATGTCTGCATCTGGTGATGAACGCGTACGACGCGATCGCGGCCGAGGGCGGCCGGATCACGGTAGGATCGCGCCGCACGGACGACGGCCTGCTGCTCTGGTTCGAGGACAGCGGGCGTGGCGTCGGCACCGCCATACGTGCCCGGATCTTCGAGCCGTTCTTCACGACCAAGCCGGCGGGCGCGGGCACCGGGCTCGGCCTTTTCGTCGCGCGCCGTATCCTCGTCGACGAGTTCGGCGGCGCGATCGACGTGGTGACGGAGGCGCCCGCGGGTGCGCGCTTCGAGGTTCGCATTCCCATGGCCGCTCCTCGACGCGGCGCTGCGGCGCCGGCGCACCGGAGCAAACCGCGCCCCGCGCTCAGGCGACGCGGTGGTTGCTGATACCGCTCGCCTTCAGCAGCTTCGCCGGGGTGTCGCGTCCGCGAGGAACGGACCTTTGTCTCGCGACAGCAATTCTATAGGCTGGTTGCGAGCATGCAACGCAACTCCATCAACGCCGAGACGGAGACCGCAGCGCGCCCGCCCGCGGCGCACGTGTGGACCGCTCTCCGGACCGAGCTCGATCGGGTGGCGACGGACGTGCGACGACGGATCGATCGGGCCGCCTATCGCGCGCAGCAGCACGCCATCCGCTTCCCGCTGGCGACCGCGCGGCGTCTGGTGGCGGCGCTCACCGGGGGCGAGTCACCGGACCCCGCGTCCGTGGCTGCGCTCCGCGGTCGCTACGAGGACCTCCTCGCGCGTGACCTGACCAACGTCGAAGCCGGCCTGTACCCGCGGGCGCTGCTCTTCCAGATTCCGTTCGGCAGCTATGCGCGCAGGCTACCGAGCCTCCTCCTCGACGTTCCGCGGGTGATTCGGCGCGCCCTTGCGCGCGATCATCGAGATCTTCCGGCGGACGTCGATGCGCAGCGCTACCCGTCGTACTTCCGGCGCAACTTCCACTGGCAGAGCGACGGATACCTCAGTCGCCGTTCCGCGGAGCTGTACGACCTCGCGGTCGAGCTGCTGTTCGCGGGCACGAGCGACGTCATGCGGCGCCAGGTGATCCCACCGATCTCACGCTTCATGGCGACCGCCGGCGCTCGCGACGTGCGGCTGCTCGACGTCGCGTGCGGCACCGGCCGAACGTTGTCGCAGATCGCGCTCGCGCATCCGCGCCTGCGGTTCTACGGCCTGGATCTGAGCCCGTACTATCTTCAGCTCGCGCGCAGCGTCCTCGCCGACGTTCCCGACGTGTCGCTCGTCGCCGAGAACGCCGAGCGGCTGCCGTTCCGTAGCGGCTATTTCGACGTCGTCACCTGCGTCCATCTCTTCCACGAGCTGCCGCGTGCCGCCCGCCGTGCCGTGCTCGCCGAGATGCACCGCGTCCTCCGCCCCGGCGGCCTGCTCGTCGTCGAGGACTCGGCGCAACTCACCGAGAGCGGCGACCTCGCGTTCTTCCTCGGCCGCTTCGCGGCCGACTTCCACGAGCCGTTCTATCGCGACTACATCGGCGACGATCTGGCGGTGCCGATCGTCGAGGCGGGGTTCCGCCTCGAGTCCGTCGAGCCGCACTTCGTCGCGAAAGTGTTCGTCGCGCGCAAGGTCGCGGGCGCGCGTGGACCGTTGACGGTCCATCGCGGCGCGAGCGCGAACGGCCGCGGTCGATCGCGTACGTCGCGCCGGAGCGGCTGACCGCCGGCGGGGGGTGGCTGTCGCCGCCGGCGGGCGGCGGCTCAGGCCGCGGCGCCGGCGTGCGCTTCTTCGAGGTTGTCGACGCGCGGACCGTCGGCGAGCCAGCCACGGGTCGCACGCCGCCCGGCTTCGTACGCCGCCGCGATCGTCTCGCGCTCGAAGTAGAGATAGGATCCGGAGTTGAAGCACTCGCGGGCCGGCCGCACGGGCTCGTACAACGTGACGTCGCGGTAGTGGTGGCCGTCTTCGAGGCGCGCAAGCCGGTTGCGCTCGAGCAGG
This sequence comes from Binatia bacterium, assembly GCA_041476145.1. GTDB lineage: Bacteria > Desulfobacterota > Binatia > UTPRO1 > UTPRO1 > DP-19. The sequence continues at coordinate 2,918 of JBGOSW010000037.1, read as the reverse complement.
AGCTTGCGATCGACGTTGTAGGCGTTCTCGAGAAAACTGTCGACGGTGCGCTCGACGGCACGGCCGAAGTGCGGGAAGGGCCGCGAGGTCGGATCGGGCGGTTCGGTGACGAGCACGGTCACGATCTCGTCGGCGCCGAGCGCGACCACCGGCGCGAGCGGCGTGTTCACCAGCAGGCCGCCGTCCCACAGGAGATGCGATCCGATCGCGACCGGTGGGAAGAGGAGCGGGATGCTTGCGCTCGCGAGCACCATGTCGACGGTGATCGCGTCGACGATCGTGTAGTCGGGCGGGCGGGTGAGCGGCGTCGCGCGCGTCGCGAAACGGATGACCCGCCCGGTATGCGCGTCGACGGTGCTGATCGCGAGGTGCATGCCGACGTTCGGCAGGCGCTCGCCGCCGAAGGTGTCGACGAGGAGTCGCCGCAGCGGCGCGGTATCGGCGAGGAACGGTTCCTCGATGCCCTCGAGAAAATGGCTCACCAGCTCGAAGCGTGTGCTCAGGAGGAACTCGACGGCGAGGGCGAGGATGCTGCCGGGCCGTGGCGGAACGTGATTGCGGGCGCGCTGAAAGAGCGCCTGCCACCGACGTCCCGGTCGCATCCAGGCGAGCGACTCGGTGAGCGTGAGACGTACCAAGGTGCGCACCGCCGTGCGGAAGAAGCGATTGCTCGCGATCGCCGGGGGGTTGTCGGCGATGACGTTCCAGAATTGCATCATCTCGGAGGGCGTCCTGCCGGCCGCGATCAAGGCGGCGTTGATCGCCCCCGCCGACGTACCGGAGAGCGCCATCGGCCGCCCGGCGAAACGCGGATCCTTCATGAGCTCCTCGTACACGCCGACCTGGAAGACACCGCGGGCGCCGCCGCCAGACAGTACGAGACCGAGAGTTCGTCCGTGTGTGTTCCGCATGCGTCGGAGTCGGGGCACGACGTGCCCTGTCGTGGAGCACCTCAGCAATAACGGAACCCGGGTGGGTTCGCAAAGCGGAAATCCAGGCTTGCGACGCCATGGCGGAGCCGATGGAGCCGATGGCGAGCCCCCCTGAGGCGGGTATCGCGGCCGCTCCTCGGCAAGCGGTTGCGCGCGGCCTCGTCCTTGCGGTCGTTCAATCGATCCCGTAGCTTTTCGGCGTATGCCTCGCGGCCACGTAAAGGCGTTGATGCAGGCACACATCCGCACGGTGATGAGCGGCCATCTCGCCACCGCCGGACCGACGGACTCGTTGGTCGACGTGGCCCGTGAGATCGCGGCGCTCGGGATCGGCGCGGTGCCGGTCGTCGACGAGGACACGCGCCTCCTCGGGATCATCAGCACCACCGATCTCGTCAACTTGCTCCACGACGAGAAGCGTCTCGATTCCATGAGCGCGCGCGACGTCATGACGGTCGACCCGATCTCGATCGACGAGTTCGCGACCGCGGACGAAGCGATCGGCCTCATGCGGAACGCGTTGATCCGCCATCTGCCGGTGGTGCGCGAAGGGCGGTTGGTCGGCATGGTGACGGTGGCGGATCTCATCCGCCATCTCGTGAAGACCTACCCGGCGCCCGAAGTCGCCTGACGGACCGCCCGCGCGATGCCGTCGGCGTCGTAGCCGAAGTGGGCGTAGAGTTCGGGCGCGTAACCGATCGGGGCATAGACGTCCGGTACGCCCAGCCGCACGAGCCGCGTGCCGGCGCCGGCCTCCGCGAGCGTCTCCGCGACTGCGCCCCCGAGCCCGCCGATCGTCGTGTGGTCCTCCACCGTCACGATCACGCGCGTCTCGCGCGCGGCGGCAAGCACGGCGGCGGTGTCGAGCGGCTTCACCGTGTGGCAGTAGAGGACGCGCACCGTGATGCCGTCCTCGGCGAGGCGGCGGGCGGCGCGGTTGGCGTCCGCGACCTGGGCGCCGCACGCGATGACCGTCGCGTCCGAGCCCGTGTGGGTGACGGCCATGCTGCCGAGCACGAACGGATTGCCCTCGTTGCCACTCGGGTCCATGCCGTTCGCGATGCGGATGTAGACGGGACCCGGATGGTCGTACGCGGCGCGGGTCGCGGCGGCGGTGTCCTCGGAGTTGGCGGGGGCGAGGACGGCCATGTTCGGGATGAGGCGCATGAGCGCCATGTCTTCGATCGCGTGGTGCGTTGCCCCGACGTAGCCGCCGGAGAGGCCGGACCAGATCGACATGAAGACGCCCCGCAGGCGCGGGTAGCCGAAGTCGCTGCGGATTTGCTCGAACGAGCGCATGGTTTGAAACGTCGCGATGTTGATGACGAAGGGCAGGAGTCCGGAGGCGGCGAGCCCCGCGGCGCAGCCGACCATGTTTTGTTCGGCGATGCCGAGGTTGAACGCGCGCTCCGGGAAGGCGGTGAAGAAGTCGGTGGCGCGCGTCGAGCGCGAGAGGTCGGCGGTGAGGACGACGACTTCGGGATGGGCGGTCCCGAGCTCGACGAGCGTGCGGCCGTAGGCCTCGTAGCTCGTCAGCAGCTCGAGCGTGTCGACGTTGTAGGTCGTCCCGTAGGGCATGATGGTCTCCGCAAACTCGCGCGCCGGTTCAGCGGGTGCCCGCGCCGCCGCGGATCTCGGCGATCGCCTTCGCTTCGTCCTCTTCGCTGAGCGCGCCGTAGTGCCAGGTGGCACCCGCCTCCATGAAGGAGACGCCTTTGCCTTTCACGGTGTCGGCGATGACGGCGGTCGGTTTGGCGCCGTCGTTGGTGGGGAGCGCCGCGAAGGCGTCGAGCAGGGCAGGGATGTTGTGACCGTCGAGCCGGCGCACCTCCCAGCCGAACGCGGCGTACTTCTCGTGCAGCGGCTCGATCGCGAGAATCTCCTCGGTGTCGCCCTCGGAGCTGTAGCGATTGCGGTCGACGATCGCGCACAGGCGTCCGAGCTTGAAGTGCCCCGCCGCTTGCGCCGCCTCCCAGATCGAGCCTT
>JBGOSW010000036.1:0-29298 GCA_041476145.1 Binatia bacterium | reverse complement strand
CGAGCAAGCGTTGCGACGAACCCGCGGCAACAAGCAGGCCGCCGCCCGCTTGCTCGGGATGAAGCGCACGACGCTGGTCGCGAAGATGCAGCGCCGCGAGATGCCGCCCGAACCGATCGCCTACCACGGCGTCGTCTGAGCGCGCTCAGACACGCTCGGACGCCGGCGGCGACCGCTCGATGCCGGCGGCCGCTTGCAGCTCGGCAAACGCGTCACGCACGGCGGTGACGAGCTCGTGCAGGTCGGGTACCAGGTCCCAATCGGCGGTGAAGCCCCAGCAGAGCGTCCCCGCGTAGCTGAAGAGGACGATGCCGACGCCGAGGTAATCGACGAGCGGGATGTGGCCGAAGTTGTCGAGCATGCGCGCGCCGAGGAAATAGAGCGGCACCTGCGGGCCCGGAACGTTCGTCACCACGAGGTTGAACGGAAGCGCGCGCGTCATCATGCGCGCCGCGAGCGAGAGAAGGGTCGACGGCGTCCACTCGGCGGCGGCCGTCAACGCCGCCGCGCCCATCGCCTGTTTCGAGTCCTTGAGGCGCGCGGTGTGCTCGCAAATGCGCGCAAGGCGTCGCCGCGGATCGCGCTCGGCGAGCGGCAGCTCGACGATCCACGCCGAAACGCGATTGCCGAGCGTACCGCGCTCGCGTTCGGTGCGGACGCTCACCGGTGCCATGACGCGGAAGTCGAGGACGTCGACGTTCACGCGTCGTCCCTCGAGGAAGCGCTGGATCGCGCCGGTCACGGTCGCGAGGACGACGTCGTTCAAGGTGCCGCCGAGCGCGTGCTTCACGGCCTTCACGTCGTCGAGCGGCATCGCCAACCAATCGACGCGGCGATGCGGGCCGATCGGCCGGTTCAGCGGCGTGTCCGAGACGAAGCGGAGACTCGAGCGCAGCATGTCGCGCATCGCCCGCAGCATCACGCGGACGTTGGAGCGTGGATCGGAGGACTCCTCTATCATGTGACGAAAGCCGCGCGCTGCCGCGAACGGCGCCTGCGCGCGGCGCAGTGTCTCGGCGCCGAGGAGCTGCCACCAGTCGGGCGCGGGACGCGGCAGCCAGCGCGGCGGAGGCTCGATCGTGTCGCCGGGCGCGATCGCCAAGAGTACGGTCAGCAGATCGACGCTCGACATGCCGTCGATCATACAGTGATGCACCTTGGTGATGACCGCGAAGTGCTCACCCCCCTGCAGGCCCTCGACGATCCACATCTCCCAGAGCGGCTTCGAGCGATCGAGCTGCTGCGACATGATGCGACCCGCGAGGCGCTTCAGCTGGCGGGTGTCGCCGGGGCGCGGCAGGCTCGTGTGGCGCACGTGGTAGTGGATGTTGAAATGGCGGTCGTCGACCCACACCGGCCACTGTTCGATGGGTACGTGGGCGAGGACCTGGCGGTAGCGCGGGATCAGGTGCAAGCGCGACTCGACGTACGAGCGCAGCCGCTCGATGTCGATGCCGCCGGCGTCGGTGCGGAGCGGACCGGCCTCGTAGAGCGCCGTTCCCGCGATGTGCATGTGACTCTTCGGGCTCTCGGCGATGAGAAACGAGTTATCGAGCGCCGTTAGCCGCGTGTACGACACTTGAGTTAGCCCGAGCTCGCTGCGGGGCGTGCCAGGCGGTCGGCGATCGCCAGCAGGACCGACGGGTGGTGGCCCATGCCGCAGTGGCTGCTGCGAACCTCGACGTTCTCGCCGTGCGAATCGGCGTCGTCGAGACAGCTCCGCCATGCGACGACGCCGTCGCTGCGGCTGTAGAACGACGTGCACGGGACGGGCGGCGGCGTTCGCAAGCGGCGGCGCAGCTCCTCGTGGCGCGCCTCCGGAGGGCGACCGAAGAGGCGCGCGACGGCGGTCGCGTCGACGTCGCGGAAGGGGGTCGCCAGCGTGATGACTCGGCGCACCTCGGGCGCGAAGCGGCGCGCCAGCTCGCGTGCGTAGATGCCGCCGAGGCTCCAGCCGATCACGCTCAGCGGACGCGCGTGACGCTCGCGCAGTTCGCGAAAACGCGCGACCAGGCCGTCGATCGTCGCCCGCGAGGGACCGAGATTGCGTCCGAGCCGCCAGCCGTGGGTGTGGTACCCGCGGGCGCGCAGGAACCAGCGCAGCGGCCGGGTCGAATGGTCCGTCGCCAACCAGCCGGGTAGCACCAGCACCGGATGGCCGTCACCACGCGGCGCGCGATTGAGGAACGGCCACGCCGGCACGAGCGCCGCGAGCTCGAGCCACGCGCGGCCCTCGAGCGGCAGTAGGAGGGCTGAAGGCGGCGCGATCGGTTCGTGAGGAGCCACCGTCCGCGAGGGTGAGCCAGTGCCGGCGGAATTGCAAGGGCGAAGCGCGCAGGGGAGCATCCTAGTAGGACACTCCCGGCGCATGCGCGCGAAAAAACGCGCTTGAGGAGACTCATGCGGGGTGCATACCCTGCTTCCCAGGTGCGACGCGCTGTGCTCTGCTGGCGACGTCCGAGCACGTCCCGCATTGCTCGTGCGGTAGCTCGCGCCATCGACCATCATTTCCCGAAAGGAGCTTCAGTCATGCGCATTCGATCGCTCGCCGTCACGCTCGCCGTCCTGCTCGCCACCGTGGGATCGGCGCACGCGAAGTCGGCAGTCCAGGTGACTCCGGACGAGTCCGTCATCTTGGTCAACAAAACGGTAGGGAGCCAGCAGTGGGTTCTCGCCCTCAACGTCGACGTCGACACCCTGACGGGCAACGTCTTCGACACCGGCGGCGGGGCGGCGACGTTCTTCGCGTGCGACGTCACCTGGAGCGACAGCGGCGTCTTCGCCGACGTCAGTGACCTCCAAGGCCAAACGGCGACGTTCGATTGCTCGGTCGCCAGCGGCTGCAGCGCCTTGCCATGCGATTCCAGCACCGAGTGGCACGCGCTCGGGGCGGTGTCGCCGCTTCCGGGATCGTTCTTCCTGCCCTGACACACGGCGTAGGAAAGAGGATCTACCGCGCGGCCCTGAGCTCCGGGCTCACGCGGTCGCGAGCGCGGTGCGACCGTTGGTCGGAACGGCGGTGGTGCCGCGACGATCGACCGGCGTCGTCGCACTCGCGTGCGCCGGCGGGCCGGTCCGCGTCAGAAGCGCGTACGGCGGCGGCGCGTCGTCGGCATCGAGGCGATGATGCGCGCTCGGACGATAGCCGGGCACGAGGTGCTGCAAGAGCCGCAACGCGGCGCGGACGTCCGCCGCCGCCAGACAGCGCTCGACGTCGGGGAGCCACGTCTCGGGGCGCGGCGGCGTGCCGCTCCGGTGCAGGACGTTGATGCGGTCGTGGTAGGTAGTCGCGATCGCTTCCTCCTCGGCGACCAGCTCCTCGGTCATCTTCTCGCCCGGTCGGAGGCCGGTGAACACGATCTCGATGTCCTCGTCGGGCTCGAAACCGGAGAGGCGGATCATGTTGCGCGCGAGGTCGACGATGCGCACCGGCTCGCCCATCTCGAGGATGAAGATCTCACCGCCCTCCCCGAGGGTCGCGGCCTGGAGGATCAGCTGCACGGCCTCCGGGATCGTCATGAAGTAGCGCGTGACCTCGGGGTCGGTCACGGTGACCGGACCGCCGCGCGCGATCTGGTCGCGGAAAAGCGGCACGACGCTGCCGCTCGAGCCGAGGACGTTCCCGAAGCGCACGGCGACGAAACGACAGCCGCCGTTCTGCAACCCCTGCAGCACCATCTCGGCGACGCGCTTGGTGACGCCCATGACGCTCGTCGGGCGCACCGCCTTGTCCGTCGACACCAGGACGAACTCGCGCACGCCGTGGCGGATCGCCGCCTCGGCGACGTTGCGTGTCCCGAGAACGTTGTTGCGCACCGCTTCGAGGACGTTCGCCTCGGCGAGCGGCACGTGCTTGTAGGCGGCGGCGTGGAATACCAGCTCGGGGTGGTGGGTGGCGAAGACGCTGTCCAGCTGATCGGGAAGCAGCACGTCGCCGAGGACGGCCTCGAGTCGTACCTCGGGGAAGCGCGCGCGGAGCTCCATCTCGAGTCCGTACATGCCGTTCTCGTGACGGTCGTAGAGGACGAGTCGCTCGGGGGCGTAGCCGGCGATCTGGCGGCAGAGCTCGGAGCCGATCGAGCCCGCGGCGCCGGTCACCAGCACGCGCTTCGCGCTCGCGAACGACCGCACGCGCGGTAGGTCGAGACGCACCGGCTCGCGCGACAATAGATCATCGACGCGCACCTCGCGCATCTGCGTGTACATGACGCGTCCCTCGACGAGCTCGCTGAGCGTCGGCAGGACGCGCGAGCGCACACCGGCGTCGCGACAATGTTGGACGACGCGTCGAAGCACCGCGCCCGGCGCCGACGGCATCGCCACCAGCACCTCGCCGACGTCGTGGGCGGCGACGAGCGCCGGCAGATCGTCGATGCGGCCGAGGACGGGCGTGCCGCCGACGCGCAACCCGAGCTTCACCGGATCGTCGTCGACGAAGCCGACGACGGCGCACTTCAGACGGTCGCGGCTCTCGATCTCCTCGAGGAGGCGGATGCCCGCCGAGCCGGCGCCGGCGATCAGCACCAGATGCTCGATGCGGCGCACCAGCGGCCGCTCGCGGCGGTCGCGAAGCCAGCGCACCGAGAGTCGCGCGCCCGCCGTCGTCCCGGTGCAGAGGAGCAGGTCGAGGAGGAAGACCGCGCGCGGAAAGCCGGGGATGCCGTGGAAGAACACCATCGCCGTCAAGAAGAGCGCGGAGCCGAGCACGCCGGCGCGCACGATGTCCTCGACGTCGTGCATGTTGAGGTAGCGCCACGAGCCGCGAAAGACGCCGCACGTCCAGAACGCCACGAGCTTGCAGGCAACGACGAGCGGCAAGGTCACGAGCAGCGTCCACGCCATCCGCGTCGGCATCGCGAAGTCGAAGCGCAGCACGAACGCCAGCACGTAGGCGAGCGCGACGATCGCGACGTGCACCCCCACCGCCGCGGCCGCGCGATGGCGGAGGAGAAGCCGAGCGAGTACGGCGTTCATGCGGACGCTCGCCGCGCCGGCCGTGCGGTCGCCTCGCGCAGGACCTCGCGCAGCGCGCCGCACGCGGTATCCACTTGCGCCTCGGTCATGGTGCCGAAGAACGGCAGCGCCAGCGCGCCGGCGCCGGCACGCTCCGCGATCGGGAAGTCGCCGGGCTTGTAGCCGAAGCGCCGGCGGTAGAACGGCTGCAGGTGGATCGGCGGGAAGTACGCGCGCGCCGGCACGCCGCGCTGCGCGAGCGCGTCGATCACCGCGTCGCGGTCGACTGCCGCCGCCAGCCGCACGACGTAGACGAACCAGCTCATGCGCGTCGTCCACGACGCCACCACCGGCAGCGTGAGCTCCTCGACGTCGGTGAGGCGCGCCGTGTACCAGGCGGCGACCTGCGCGCGGCGCGCCAGGATCTCGTCGAGCCGGTCGATCTGTGCGACGCCGAGCGCGGCGCTCAGCTCGTCGAGGCGGTAGTTGTAGCCGAGGCGCGTGTGCGCGAGCCAGCCGTCGAAGACGTCGCGACCCTGGTTGCGGAGGCTGCGGCAGAGCGTGTCCCAGGCGCCGTCGCGAGTGACGATCATGCCGCCCTCGCCGGTCGTGATCTGCTTGTTCGGATAAAACGCGAAGACGCCGGCGTCGCCGAGGCCGCCGACCGGACGGCCGCGATAGCCGGCGCCGATCGCCTCGCACGCGTCCTCGACGACGGGGATGCCGTGGGCGCGGCCGAGGGCGAGGATCGGGTCCATGTCCGCGGCTTGGCCGAAGACGTGCACCGGCAAGATCGCGCGCACGCGGCCGGCGTCGGCGCCACCGGCGCGGAGCAGGTCGTGCAACGTCCGCGCCAGCTTTTCGGGGTCGATCGTCAGCGTCGCGGGATCGACGTCGACGAAGACCGGCCGCGCGCGCTCGTAAAGGATGCAGTTCGCCGAGGCGACGAAGCTGAACGGCGTGGTGACGACGAGATCGTTCTCGCCGACGCCCGCCGCGATCATGCAGAGGTGGAGCCCCGCGGTGCCGCTGCTCACGGCGACCGCGTGCGGCACGTCGAGGCGCACGGCGAGCTTGCGTTCGAAGAGGTCGGCGCGCGGGCCGAGCGCGAGCACGGGCGTGCGCAGCACGTCGGTGACCGCCCGGATCTCGGCGTCGGTGACGTCGGGCTGGCTCATGGGAATCGTCGTCATCCGGTCCTCCTCATCGACTTCAAGTCGCGCGCCGGTACGCCGACGTAGGTCCGGTCGCGTGCGAGCGCGCGCACCGCGACGCAGCCAGCGCCGAGCACCGTCCAGGCGCCGATATCGACGCCGGGTATCGCCGTCGCGCCGGCGCCGATCTCCGCGCCCTCACCGACGTGCACGTTGCCGGACAGGTGGGCGTACGGGTGCAGGGTCACGAGGTCGTCGAGCGTGGTGTCGTGCGCGACCCCGCCGTGGACGTTGATCGTCACGAAGCGCCCGAGGCGCGCGTTCACCGTGATCACGGCGCCGGCGCCGACGTAGGTGCCGGCGCCGAGGTGCACGTTCGGGCCGACGATCGCCGCCGGATGGACGACCGTCGTCCACGGCAACGCCAGCGCCGCGAGCCGCGCCGTCAGCGCCGCCTTGAGGCGCGGTAGGGCGACGCCGAGGACGAGCTCGGTCGCGCCCGGACGGACGTACGCCGCCGCCGTGTCGACGGCGCCGACGACGGCGCCGAGCCCCGACGACAGCGGGCCCGGCGGGACGCGGTCGTCGAAGAACAGGAGCTCGATCGGCCGGTTGTCGGCGTGCGCGCGCGCGTCGAGTGCCCACGCGACTTCCTGAGCGTGCCCGGAGGCACCGATCACGAGGTGGCGCATGCGTCTCCTTTCGCGTCGTCACCGAGGAACTCGGGCATGGTCGCGGTGCCGGGCGCCGCGATGCCGTCGCGGCGGAGCACGATCAGCAGCGTCCGCCAGAGGATCCAGAGGTCGAGACCGAGGCTCTGACGCTCGACGTAGGCGACGTCGAGCGCGAGCTTCTCGCTCCACGAGAGCGCGTTTCGGCCGCGCACTTGCGCGAGACCGGTGAGACCGGGGCGCACCGCGTGGCGGCGCGCCTGCGTCGGCGAGTAGCGCGCGAGATACTCGGGAAGGAGCGGGCGCGGGCCGACGAGGGACATCTCGCCGCGCAGCACGTGCCAGAGCTGCGGCAGCTCGTCGATGCTGAGCGCGCGCAAGCGGCGCCCGAGCGCCGTGAGACGCGCGTCGTCGGCCGCGATCGGCGGCCGCGTCACGGCGTCGCTGTCGCGTACGGCACCGCCGTCCTCGCCCGCCCGCATCGTCCGCAGCTTCCGTAGCACGAAGATGCGGCCGTTCTTGCCGGCTCGCCGCTGCCGATAGAGGACCGGACGACCCATCGTGACGCGGACGAGGAGCGCCGCGACGGCGAGCAGCGGTGCCGTCGCCACCAGCAGTACGAGGGCACCGACGACGTCGAGGCAGCGTTTGGTCACCGCGTACACGCGTAGGCTCCTTCCTTCGCGGCCGGCGCGGACGCCGCCGTTCCGATGCCCGCGTGCACGCCGTGCGCGCCGCGCGACGTGACGTCGGCGAGCACGCGCGCGTAGAGCGCCGCGATCTCCGCCGCCGTGCGCTCGATCGCGAACAGGCTGCGCACGTGTGCACGGCCCGCGAGCGCGCGCCGGCGCGCCTCGGCGCGATCGCCGAGCGCGGCGATCACCGCAACCGCGAGGCGGGCGGGATCGCGTGCCGGCACCAGCCAGCCGGTCTCGCCGTCGCGCACGAGATCCGGGAGGCCGCCGACCGCCGTCGCGACCGTGGGGCAGCCGGCGGCGAGTGACTCGACGGCGCCGCCGCAGTTCTCCGAGAGCGACGGGTGCACGGCGACGTCGAGATCGGCGTAGATCGCCGCGACGTCGCGGCGCGGGCCGAGGACGGTGATCGCGTCGCCGCCGACGGCGTGCGCGCGCGCCGCGATACGCGCGGCATAGCGCCTGCCGCCGCCCCACTCGCCGCCGGCGAGGACGAGACGCGCGCCCGGGAGCGCGCGCGCGATCGCGGGAAACGCGTCGATCAGGTCTTCATGCCCTTTGAGCCCGCGACGCTGCCCGAGAAAGCGCTTCGGCGGGTACATGTACGCGACCATGCCGACCAGCGGCGTGCCGGGCGCGATGCCGAGCTCGCGCCGCAAAGCGCCCGGCGCCGCGGCCTCGAAGGCGCCGACGTCCGTCCCGTAGTACGAGAGCGCGAGCCGCTCCGGCGCGACCCCGCGCCGCCGGTACTCCTCGATCGTCCAGCGGCAGGATCCGACCCAGAGATCGCGCGGACCCGCGGTCGCGAGGTCGAGGGCGCGAAAGGCGGCGTGCTCGAGATGCAGCGGTCCGGGGACTTGGAAGAGGCGCGGGATCGGGTGCGTTCGTCCGAGCGCGAGGCGCGCCACGAGCGTCGTCGAGACGAAATGACTGTGGATGAGGTCGGGACGCGTGGCGGCGACGAGCCGCCGGCAGCGGCCGAGCGCCGCGGCGAGACGCCAGGGGCGGCGCGCCGGCACGTCGAGGTCGGCGGCGACCACCGTGATACCGCGCTCGGCGTAGACCGGCGCGAGCCCCGCGGTCGCCGACGGCAGGGCGACCGTCACGTCGACCCCGAGGGCGCGGAGCGCCGTCGTCTGATGGAGCGCCCAGGCGGCGCCCTCGACCGTCTTCACCAGGTGCAGCACTCTCACGCGACACCTCGCGCGAGCGTGCGCGCCGACGGTGGCGGCACGCGGCGTCGCCGCTCGTGACGGACGCCGTGCACCGCCTCGATGAGCGCGATCAAGCCGATGTCCCAGAGCGCGGGGCGAACGAAGTTCTGCACGTCGTTCCGCACCGTCAGCAGGAACGACATGAAGACGACCGCCGCGAGCGCGATCGTCCGCCGCGAGGGTGCCTGCGCCAGCCGCACCTCGAGCCGGCCGAGCGCGATGCCGAGCGCGAGGAAGTACGCCGCGATCCCGAGCGCGCCGAAGTTCAGGTACGGCTCGGCGATCGCCGAGTAGCCGAGGCCGCCGTACGCGGCGAAGGTCCAGGGCGCGACGGTGTAGGTGATCCAGAGATCCGGCGACAGCTCGTCGGCGTCGCGCCAGTCGTCGTCGGCGCGCGTCAGGCCGAGGTTCGGCAGCACGCGCGTCGCGGCGGCGAGGTAGGTGCGGCCGAGGCGATACGGGTCCGCGTCGGGCACGAGCCGCATGGTCTCGACGAGCGGGCGGAACGTCGCGCCCATCTCGGTGAGCGCGGCGAGCGGCGACGCCGCGATCGCGGCGTCGCGAATCGACGCCAAGTCGACGGCGTTCCGCGGCAGCTGCCGGACGGTCGCGATCGTCGGCACCAGGACGAGGACGACGAGCGGTGCGCCGAGCGCGATCCGCCGCGGCACCCGGCCGCGCGTCGCCGTCCACACGACGAGCGCGCCGGCGAGCAGCGAGATCGCCCCGCCGCGGTCGCCGGCGAAGAGCAGCAAGCCCGTCGTCGTCGTGATGAGCGCGAGGGCGCGGCGCACTTCGCGGCCGCGGCGCGCGCCCGCGAAGCACACCAGCGACGCCGCGGGGAGGAGCCAGAAGACGCTCGTCTGCAGGAGCCGCGAGTCGGTGGCGGCGTAGATCTCGTAACCGTAGGACGCCTCGAAGAAGCGGTCGACACCGATCGTCGCCAGGTTCGCCGCCGCCGCCGCCGCCGCGATCGCCGCGCCCGCGAGGCCGCCGCCGTGAAGGGGGCTCGCCGTGCGCGGCGCGGTGGCGAGCGGACGCAGCGACGGCGCGTGCGCGCGCGTGGCGCGCCAGCCGAGCACGAGCCCGATCTCGAGGCAGGCGAAGGCGAGCACGATCGCCAGCAGGGCGCCGACGACGGTGTGATCGGGGAGCGTCGCGAGCCAGAACGGCGGCTCGTCGAGGCCGGCGACGATCGGGGCGATCATCCCGAGGTGAAAGGCCGCGAGCGCCGCCAGGAAGAGCGTCGACGGCGCGAAGACGTGCGCGCCGAGGCGCGTCAGGTTCACCAGCACGACGCCGGCGACGAGAACAGTCGCGAGCGTCGTCGCCGCGCCGCTCCCGAACGGCGTGACGTCGGCGATCAGGAGCGTCGTCGCCGCCGCCGCGACCAGCGCCAGCGCCGCGAGGAACGTGCGTGCGCCCGCCGGGCCGAAGCGCCGGCCGCCGCGCGACACGGACCCGGGGGCTCTGCGGCTCATCCGTAGCATGCGAGGAGACGCTCCATGGACTCTTCGACGGTGAAGGTGCGCGGCAGCGGCACCGCGCCGCCCGCGGCGCGGTGCACGTGGGCGACGTTCGCGGCGCCATCGTCGGCGCCGCGTCGGCCGTCGACCGCGGGCGGCCGCAGGGCGACGATCGCCGCGGCGAATTCCTCGGGTTTTGCCGGATCGACGGTGACGAGCCTCGCCGGCGCGGCGCCCGAGTGGCCGACCGTCGCGAGCGCCGGCGTGTGGCGCGCGATCTCGAGGATGCCGGGGATCGCGCTTGCGACCACCGGCAGCCCGCTCGCCAACGCCTCGAGGACGGCACCGGGGAGGCCTTCCCACAACGAGGGGAAGACGAAGAGGTCGGCCGCCGCGAGGACGCGCGGCACGTCGCCGCGCGCGCCCACGAAGCGTATCCAGGGGGCGAGGCCGCGGCGTTCGACCGCGGCGGTGACCGCGGCGCGCAGCGGTCCGTCGCCGACCAGCACGAACAGGATGTCGGGCCGGCGCGCGATCGTCGCCGCGGCGATCGCGATCAACGCCGCGTGGTTCTTCGCCGGCGTGAAACTCGCGACGTGCATGACGACGGGGCGACGCGGCTCGACGCCGAGCTCGTCGCGGACGCGCGCGCGGGCGCGACGCGGCGCGAAACGTGCGCGGTCGATGCCGTTATAGATGACGCGGCGGCGGTGGTCGGTGTTCCAGCCGGTGCCGAAGAACGCCTCCAGCGCACTTTCCGACACCCCGATCACGGTCGTGGCGCCGTGCGCGAGAAGGCGACGCGTCAGGCGGCGGTAGGCGGCGCGCACGGCGCTCGCGTCGTGGCCGTCGTGCGTGGTCCGGATGTGTGCGATCCGGGTGCGCACGCCGGCGAGGCGCGCGATCAGAAGAACCACGCCGGAAAAATGGTGCACGTGGCTGTGGACGACGTCGTAGCCGCCGTGGCGCAGCAGCGTCGCGAAGCGCGGCACGAAGGTCGCGAGGCGCGGCCGCAACGGGCAGGCGACGACGCGGCCGCCGAGGCACGCGATCTCCGCGGCGTAGGCGCCCGGGACGCCGCTCAGGACGCAGAAGTCGAAGGCGTAGCGCCGCCGATCGACCCGGCGCATGACCTCGAGCGTGCGCGTCTCGGCGCCGCCGCGCTCCATGCTCCCGAAGACGTGTAGGATACGGATCGTCGGCGCCGCGTGTGCCTCGCCGGCGGCGACGTGCGGCGCAGTGGACTCGCGCGCGGCGCTCACGGCTCGCCGGCGCGGCGCGCAGAGGAGCGCGTACACGGCGGCGAGCGCCACCAGACGGGTGCTCTCGCTCGCCAACATGGCGAGCGCGGCGCCGCGGAGCCCGAACAACGGAACCAGGGCGCGGCTCGCAAGCGCGCACACGGTGAGCGCCGCGACGGCGATCGCGAGCTGCGGGGTGAAGCGCCGCGCCGCGGTGACCGCGACGCCGAAGGCGCTCGCGAGAAAGCCGATCGCCGCGGTGACGGCGAGGATCACCAGGACGGGCGCGTGCGCCGCGTACTCGGGTGCGTATGCGAACGTCAGGACGGCCCGTCCACCGCCGAGCGCGCCGGCGATCGCGCCGACGCCGAGGAGGGCGGCGATCGCGAGCAGGCGGTGCGTCACGCCGCGGTAGGCGGCCGGATCGGCGACGAAGTGGCGCGCGAGACGCGGGCTCACCGCGGCGCCGACGGCGAGTAGCGGTTGGGTCGCGGCGAGGAGGAGCGAGATCAGCGCCGCGAAATGTCCGAGGCCGGTCGGCCCGAGGCTCGCCGCGACAGCGTAGCGCGGCACGTTCGCCGTCAAGCTGTTGAGCGCCATGACGCAGCCCATCGGCAGTGCCAGGCGGGCGAGTGCGACGAGCGCGGGCGCGGGCACGTGGCCGCGCGCCGGTGCCATGCGGAGCGCGGCGCGGAGATCGTTGGTGAGAAAGACCGCCGCCCACGCGACCGCCATCGCCAGGCTCGCCGCGAGCAGTCCGCCGCCGAGCGCCAACGTCGCGGCGACGGCGAGCACGCTCAGCAGGCCCTTCATCAGCATCGAGCACGCGATCCGCCGCAGCCGCTCCGCTTGCTGCAAGAGACCGAAGCTGACGTCGCTCAGCGCCTCGACCGCCTTCGCGGCGGCGACGGCCACGACGACGCCGAGATCGCCGCCGCGATAGCCGAGCGCGGCGGTGACGAGCGCGATCGCGGCGAACGCCGTCGCCGTGGTGAGGACGCGTAGCCGCAGGTAGACGCGAAACGGGTGCTCGCCGCGCGCATCGGTCGCTTGCAGAGCGCGAAGATGCAGGTTCGCGAGCATCATCGCCGGCGCCGTGAGCGCGAGTCCGAGCGCGAACCGCCCGACGTCGGCGGCGCTCCCGAGCTTGGCGATCGCGATCAACACCGCCCACTGACAGGCGGCGTAGCCGAGGTTGCCGGCGAGCGCCCAGGCGGCGTTGCGACTCATCGACGGCGCCGCGGGCGAGCGCGTGTTGGTCACGACCGCGCCGGGACGGGCGTCGGCCGCGGCGCGGAGACGTTCGTAGAGCGCGCGACGGCGTGGCCGCAGGTGCGTGCCGTCGTACTCGCGGGCGAGCGCGTGGTCGCGCGTGGCGGCGGCGGCGAGCGCGTCGCGATCGGCGAGGATGCGAGTCAGCGCGGCGGCGAGCGCGGCGGCGTCGCCCGGCGCCACCAGGCGTTCCTCGGGCAGCAGCTCCGGGATGCCGCCGATGCGCGAGCCGAGACACGGCACGCCGCGCGCCATCGCCTCGAGGAGCGCGCGCGGCAGGCCTTCGGTGCGCGACGGCAAAACGAAGAGATCGGCGCCGTCGAGGACGTCGCGCACGGCACGTCCGGCGGCGAGCTGACCGGTGAAGCGGATCGCGTCGCCGAATCCGCGCGCGGCGGCCGCGGCGGCGAGCGCGGCGCGCTGGCGCCCGTCACCGACGATCGTCACCGTCAGCGCGAGTCCGGCGGCACGGCAGCGCGCCACCGCCTCGATCAGGACGTCGGGGCCCTTGTATCGTTGCGCGAGCGAGCCGACGAACACCAGGCGCCACGGAGCGGCCGTCGCGTCGTGCGCGCGCAGGTGCGCCATGCGCGCCGCGACCGCCGCCGCGCTCGCGAATGCCTCGTCGTCGAGATCGACGTCCGAGCAGACCGTCCACCACGCGCCTGCGGGGTAACGTCGCGGCAAGCGCTCGCGCGCGACGTACGCGACCGCCGCCGCCGCGGTACACATCGCGCGCAGCTCGCGGACGAGAAGGGCGCGCGCGAGGGGCCGGAGCGTGCTGCGCACGACACCCGGCGCGAGCGCGTCATGCGGATCGCCGACCACCTCGACGCCGACCGGGCGTGTGCCGCGCAGGCGCCAGGCGGCGCCGGCGATCGCGCCCGGGGCGCGAAGGCAGAGGACGTCCGCTTGCGCGACGCCGGCCCGCAGCGCGGCGACGAGACGGTGCCGGACCGCGGCGTATCCCCACGGTCCGGTGTACGCCGGAAGCGGGACGACGCGCACGCCCGGCCCCTCGACCGGCACGAGGCCGTGTGGATCACCCGGCACGAGGCCGCGCATCGTGTCGTCTTGCGTCCGCGCCGCGACGAGGACGGTCTCGAAGACCTCGCGATAGCGCTGCCAGAAGGGATACCCGTCGACGCCCGTCGAGGAGTAGATCCGTCCGTCGCGAGCGCGCACGAGACGGGACTCGAGCGCAACCAGTACTGTGCGTGACGGACGCACCTCAGTCCGCGCGATCCGGCACCGGAGATTCGTCGGCGGCGCGGGCGCTGACGGGCTCGCTCGCGCCGGCGTCGGCACCGGCGGCTGGCGGTGCGTCGGGCGCGGCGATCGTCGCCGGCGGGATCGGCAGCTCGTCGACGCGCGCGGCGTCGCGACGCGCCAGCACCTCGCTGACGCCGCGGTACACGGGCAGGAGATCGACGGCGTTTTGCTCCGCCGCCGTGAGCACGATGTCGGCGGTCGCGAAGTCGCCGCGCGCGGCATACACGTCGACGGCGAGCCGGCGGTAGAGATCGCCTTGATCCGGCGCCTGGACGAGCGCTGCGAGGAGCGTCTCTTCCGCGGGGCGGTCGGCGTGCGCGCGCAGGTAGTCGCGCGCCGCGCGCACCAGGTACGCGCCGCCCGCGACGCCGCCCTCGGCCTCGTCGTGGAGGAGCGTCGCGGCATCCGACCAGCGCTCGCCGACCTCGAGCAGCATCGCGAGGTCGTCGACGACGGCGCTGCGGGCCGGCCCGGCGGTCGCGCCGTCGAGGGCGTGCGCCAGCCCGTGCTCGATCGCGGCGCTCATCTCGGGCGCGAGGCGCGCGAGGCGGAGTTGTACGGTGTCGCCGTCGGTGAGCGAGCGCAGGAGCGCAGCGGGCTCGTGCGTGACGAGCGTCGTCGCGGGGCTCAGATAGGCGTGCGCGGTGAGCTCCGGCAGCCGCCGCATCGACTCCTCGAGCTCGGCGCCGGCGGCGACGCGCTCGCCGCGCGCCCAGAGCGCGAGTGCGAGGCGGTCGCGGACGCCGGCGGACCAGGGCTCGAGGACGAGAGCGCGGCGCAGCGCCGCCTCGGCGTCGAGCCCCTCGCCGAGGACGGTCGCGAGCGCCTCGTGTGCTTCACGGTCGAAGGGATTGCGATCGAGGGCGCGGTGCACGAGCGCGAGCGCGGCGTCGCGTCCGGCGTCGCCGTCTTCGGCGAAGCGGAGATCGGCGGCGTCGAGGCAGTCGCGCGGCGCGATCGGCGCCGCGCCCGCGATGCGGCGCGCGCCGTTCGCGAGCTGGGGGGCGAGCGCGAGCGCGATGGCGGCGGCGAGCACGAAAACGCCGCGGCTCGGCGCCGCGGGTTGCCGCCGGCCGCTCACCACGAGCAGCGCCAGCATCGTCATCAGCAGCAGGAGATTTGCCGGCAGCCGCAGGCCGAAATCGACGAGGCTGTGGACGAGGATCGCGGCGACGCCGCCGGCGAGCCCGCAGCGCACCAGGGTGCGCTCGTCGAGCGCGGCCCACCATTCCGACGCCTCGAATCCCGGCGGTGTGGCGAGCTTGCTCGTCGACGCGCCGTCGGCGCGCGCGTGCGGGACGGCCTTCGCGGCCGACGTCGGCTCGACGCCGGTCGTCAGCGCCGTCGTCGCGCCGCCGTCCGTCGGCGCCGCGAGAGCGCCGGTCGCGGCGATGCCGCGCCGCGCGTCCGCCGACCGCGCGCCACGCGCGGCGCGCGCCACGGCGAGCGCGAAGAGGAGCGCGAGCGCGACGCCGGCAACGCCGGTCTCGGCCGCGAGCTCGAGGTAGTCGTCGTGCGCGTGATCCCAGATGCCGCCGGGAACGGGCGGCTGCTGGTAGGGGCGGAAAGCGTGCAGCCACGATCCGAGACCGGTTCCGAAGACCGGATGATCGCGGACGATGCCGGTGCCGGCGGCGCTCACCACGAGGCGAGCGGCGAGGCCGACGTCGGCGCCCTCGAGACTCGTCGCGCGCTCCTCGTCGACGGCGCCCCAGAGGGCGAGCGAGCCGAGGCCGGCGATCACGAGCGCGAGCGCGGCGACGAGCGGAATCCAGCGTCCGCGGCCGTCGCGCCATCCCGTGCTCGTCGCGCCGGCGATCGCGACGGCGATGCCGGCGAGGAGCGCGGCGGTACCGCCACGCGAGCCGGTGGCGACGTGCGCGACGAGGATGAGCGCGACCGCGGCCGCGGCGGCGAGCGGCGGCCAGAGCCGGCGCTGCTGCGCGATGATCGCGGAGATCCACGCGCGGCGCGCGTGCACTCCCATGCCGCGTCCGGCGTGCGCCGCCCGCGCCAGGCGGCGGCGCAAACGGACGCCGAGCGCGAGCGCGTACGCCAGCGCCACCGGAAGAGTCATCTCGAGCCAGGCGGCGAGATGGTTGGGGTTCACGAAGCTCCCCGACGCGCGTCCGCTCTGCGTCGCGGCGTCGCTGATCCAGAGGACGCGGCCGTTGCCGGCGATCTGCTCGACGAGCGCCAGCGTCGCGAGCAGGACGCCGGCGCCGATCGCGGTGAGAAGCAGGCGGCCGAAGACCTGCGCGCGCGCATCCACGCCCCAATCCTCGCTGCGCCACGGATAGGCGACGATCACCGTGAAGGCGCCGAGCCCGATCGCGATCCGCGCCAGCTCGGTCGTGACGCCGTACGGGTCCATGGCGAGCGGTCGCCACGCGCCGAAGCCGGCGGCGGGCCAGCCGGGAAGCAACACCGCGGTGAGGCGCGCGAGCGCCGGGGCGAGCGCCCGCAGCAGTGTCGGCGGCAGCGGGACGGTCGTCGCGAGCGCGAGCACGACGAACGCGGCGAGCGCGGCGACGCCGGGCGCGTGCGGCGCGTCGGGAGTGTCACGCCGCGCCCGCGCCGTCATCACCAGCAGCGCCGCGACGAGGACGGCGCCGGCGACGACCGCCAGCGGATGGCGGCCGCCGAGGAAGAGCGGCAGGGCGAGCAGCAGCGCTTGCAGCGCGGCGAGCACGCGGCGGTCGCGACGTATCATACCCGTCCCTCCACCGCCGGCGCCGTGTAGTAGCCGTAGTAGCGGTTGTAGAAAAAGAGATCGCCCCAGCCGAGATCGACGTTGTTCACCACTGCGCCGAGCAGGCGCGCGTTCGCCTGCACGAGCTGATCGCGCGCGCGCCGCAGGAGATCGCGCGGCGTGTCGTGTCCCTTCACCACCAGGACGACGCCGTCCGCCTCGCGCGACAGCAGTACCGCGTCGGTCACCGGCAGGACGGGCGGCGAGTCGAGGATCACGAAGTCGTAGCGCGCGCGCAGCTGCTCGAGCGCGTCGCGCATCCGTTGCGAGCCGACGAGCTCGGCCGGGTTCGGCGGCGTCGGGCCGGCGGGGATGAAGAAGATCCGCGGTGCCTCGAGCGACTGAACGACGTCGTCGAGCTCGAGCTGGCCGGCGAGGAAGCTCGAGAGACCGCGCGTCTTGTCGACGCCGAGAGCGTGATGACAGGCCGGGCGCCGCATGTCGACGTCGATCAGGAGCACGCGCGAGCCCGCCTCGGCGAGCGCGGTCGCGAGGTTCAACGAGCTCACCGTCTTGCCCTCGCCGGCGCCGGCGCTGGTCATCTGGATCACCTTCGGGGGCGCCGCCGGCGCCGAGAAGAGCACGGCGGTGCGCAGGCTGCGGAACGCTTCGGCGATCGGCGACCACGGCTCGTGGAGGACGACGATTTCACGGGCGACGGCGGGGAACGCCGGCGGGTCGGTCGTCGCGGCGCCGTCCGGCGCCGGAAGCGCCCGCGCGGCGCGCGACCGGCGCGCGAGCGCGAAGTTCGGCACCGTCGCGAGCGTCGGCATTTGCAGCAGGCCCTCGACCTCCGCGCTGCTCTTCACGCTGGTGTCGAAGTACTCGCAGAAGAAGGTGGCCCCCAAGGCGACGGTACCGCCGGCGAGGAGCCCGAGGAGGAGGTTCATCGGCACGTTCGGCTTAGTCGCGTGCTGCGGCGTTTCGGCGCGCTCGATGATGCGCACGTTCGAGGCCGCGAGCGCGGCGTTCACCGAGGTCTCCAGGCGTTGCTTGAGGAGCGACTGATGGAGGGCGGTCGCGCCCTCGACGTCGTCCTTCAAGCGCGCGTAGTGCGCGCCGAGACCGCGGAGCTCGATCGCGGCGGTCGCGAGGTGCTCGAGCTTTTCGCGCAGGCCCTGCTCGCGCATGAGCGCGGCGCTGTAGCGCGCGCGGACCGCCGCCACCTCTTGGCCGACCTCGCTGCGCAACTGCACCTGCAGCTCACGCTGCGCGCGCGTCAGCTCCTGCACCTGCGGGTGATTCGGTCCGAGACGGCCGTCGAGCGCGGCGCGCTGCGCGCGCATGTCGAGGACGGCGAGGTGCAGCTTCTGGATGTTGGGGCGATCGAGAAAGTATGCGAGCGGGTCGCTCTCCGCCCGGGTGAGGAACTCGAAGCGCGTCTCCATGGTGACGCGCGATCCCTCGGCCTTGCTGATGAGACTCGTGAGGTCGGTCATTTGCTGGCCGACGAGTTTTTGCTCCTCGTTCACGGCGACGTTCGGATGCACGGTCGCGAAGGCGCGGAGCGCGCTCTCGGCGCGCTCCACCTGGGTGCGCGCCTCGGTGATCTGCTGGCCGAGGAACTCCTTGGCGGTGACGTCGGTCGCGAGTCGCGCTTCCTCGTTCTCCTCGATGTAGGCCTGGGTGTGCGCGGCGGCGAGGAGTGCGGAGAGCGCCGGGCTCGGCGTCGTGAAGCGCACTTCGATGAGATCGGTGCCGCGGACGTCGCGTACGTCGAGGTAGCGCATGTAGCGGTCGAGGAGCTCGGGATCGACGTCACCGGCGCCCACGTGCTCGCCCGCGTCGATGTCGCCGGACGTCGCCTGCCAGCCGCGCGGGCGCAGCATGTTCATGAGGCGTCCGCCGACGGCGAGCAGTCCGCCGCGCTGCGGTCCGGGATGAAGGAACGCCTCCTGCTCGGCGAGATGGTGGCCGCGGATGACGCGCTCGGCGAGGTCGCGGCTCTTCAGCGCCGCGACTTGCGTCGCGAGGAAGCTCGACGTGCCGTTCACGTTGCGTTCGCTCTCGTCGACGTTCAGGACGTTGTCCGCGAGGCGCAGGCGGATCGGCGACTCGCGCGAGACTTGCAGGCGTGTCGCCGCCGAGTAGAGCCGCGGGGTCAAGAGCGTCGACATGGCGACCAGGCCGAAGGTGACGCCGAAGCAGGCGGCGGCGAGCCAGCGATACTTGTAGAGGACGCGCAGGTGATCGCGCAGGTGGCGCGGCGTCGCCTCGGTGAATTCGGCGTCGAAGATCGCCGGTCCGGGTAGCGCCTCGGCAACGACGCCGCGCGCCGCCGTCACGAGCTCCGTCGTGTCTCGTCCGTCGTTGGTCGTCACGAGCCCTCCGCTGCGACTAGAAGAGCAGTACGTTGCCGCCGACGTGGATCATCTCGCGGGCGACGGTCCACATCGCCCACGGCACCACGCGGCCCGGCGCCGCGGGGATGGTGATCACGTCGCCGTCGGCGAGCGCGAGGTCGGGAGCACGACCCTCGGAGACCGCGGTGAGATCGACCGTGAACGAACGCTCCTCGCCGGGTCCGAGCACGCGACGCACGGTCACGATCTGCTTGTCGGCGGCGAAGAGCACGCCGCCCGCCGCGGCGACCGCGCCGCTCGCGGTGAGACCGCGGGTCACGGCATAGGAGCCGGGCTTGTCGACCCAGCCCGCGACGAGGACGCTGCCCGCGGCCGGGACGCTGATGACGTCGCCCGCGGCGACGCGTGGGTTGACGCGCGCGGCGTCGTCGCCGGTCGCGTGCTGCAGCACTTGCAAGTCGAGCCGCACCGGGGGATCGGCGCTGCGCGTGCCGTCGGCCGCCGCCGGGGCGAGCTCGACGAAGCGCCCCGCGTCCTTGCTCGGTCCGCCCGCCGCCCACACGAGGTCGGCGACCGTCGCGCCGGCGCGGGTCACCGGGTAGAGCCCGGGGCGCTCGACGCTGCCGACGACCGCGACGACGCGGCTCCGATACTCGGCCACCTGCACGCTCACCTGCGGATTCCGCAGCACGCCCGCGGCGACGAAACGGCGCGCCAGGTCGTGCTCGATCTCGGTCGTCGTGTGGCCCGCGACCGGGACGCGGCCGATGAGCGGCAGGGTCACGTCGCCGGCGCCGTTCACCCGCAGGCCTTCCTGGAAGAGAGGTGCCGCCGCAACCGGGGAGGGACCGGCCGCGGCGGCGACGCCACGCGCCGCTCCCGTGAGCGGTGCGGCGTCGAGCAGATCCGGGATGCGCACGTCGAGCAAGTCGTCGGGCCCGACGCGGTATCCGTCGCTGGCCGGCAGCGCGGCACGTGCCTGCGCGAGGCTCTCGAGACCGGCGCGGTCGCGGCTGCTCATCACGTCGCCGATGCCGGCCGACGCCGGCCCCGGCGGGGCGGTGGGGCGATGCGCCCCACAGCCCACGCCCACCACCGCCACCGCGAGCACCACCCACCACCACCACGCGCCGACGGCGCGGTTCCTCCTAGGGCTCGCGGTTCCCCCGCTGACTCGTGTCATGATCCGATCTCCGCGTCGCGCGGCTCAGGACGGCGATTCGTTCGGGCAATGCTCGAAGTGATCGCAGTGCACCTTGCCCTCGTGGCTCTTGCAGCACTTGCGCTTGCGGATGAGGAGCGGCCGGCGCGGATTCGGCGGGCACTCAGCCTCGTCGACGCGCACCAGTGTCTCACGATTGGCGCAGCTCGGGTTCCCGCCGCGACCGTCACCGCGATCGTCCCCGCGCCGATCGTCGTTGCGATTGCAGCGATTGCCGCCGTCCCGATCCGCGAGCGCCGCGGTGGGAGCGGCGAGCAGCGCCGCGAGCAGCGCCAGCGCGATACCGGCGCGCAGGCGCCGAATGTGACAGGAGAACTTTCCCATGAGTGACCCCCTTCGTTGCGCGTTCGCGCGTTGATGCCGAGAGCGGATGAGTGTCGGAGTTGGGTGTTGCGGTTCAGCGATGGCGAGCGCGAAGGGAGCAGGTTCCATGCCCGGCGCCTGCGCGCGCCGCATGGACGGCTCGCTTCCCTGTCGTTGCGCGGCGAACCATCTCCTGGCTGTGACGAATCACCAGGCGTCCGCTGAAGCACGCGCGTGTTGCACTGGCGTCGCGTCGTTCAAACGCGAACGCGACACGCACAAGATCGTCCGCGAGCGCGGAGACTATCGCGAGCGGGAACCCGACGCCGCGGAGCGGCTCAGGCGTTCACGCTGCCGAGGAAGGCGAGGACCTCGCGGTTGAAGACGTCGGGCGTCTCGAAGTTGAACCCGTGACTGCCGCCGGGGATCTTCACCAAGCGCGCGTTCGGAATCTCGCGCGCGAGGACGTCGGAGTTCGCGGGCGGGATCAGCAGATCGGCGTCGCCCGTGATGACCAGGGTCGGGGCGGTGATCTGGTGCAACCGGGCGGTCGTCGAATGTCCCATGACGGCCGCCACCTGGGCGAGGACGGCCTCGATGCTGAACCCCCACTGCAGGGCGCCGCCGAAGAGTTGCATCAGCTTCGGGAGCTCGTTCTGGAGGAACGCCGGCGTGAAGACGCGCGGCAGGAAGTGCTGGAACAGCGCCATCGGATCGAGACGCGACGGGTCGATCTGCAGCTCGCCGGCGGCGTTCGTCGTGCCGCCGAGCTGGGAGACCGAGCGCTCGCGCTGCAGCACGACCTCCTCGTCCGGCTCGGGGAACGTGCACGCGAGCACCAAGCCGCGCACTCGCGCCGGATGGCGGAGCGTCAGCTCCTGCGCGATCATGCCGCCCATCGACACCCCGACGACGTGCGCGCGGTCGATCTCGAGCACGTCGAGCAGGCCGGCGGCGTCGTCGGCCATGGCGGCGATGGTGTACGGGCCCGTCGGCTTGGCGCTGCGGCCGACGCCGCGATTGTCGAAGGTGATCGTCCGGTAGCGCCGCGCGAACTCCGGAACCTGGAAGAGCCAGGCCTGTGAGTCGGCGGCGAGGCCCATGATCAGGAGCAGCGGGTCGCCGCTTCCGTGTTCTTCGTAGTAGAGTTCGACGGATCCGACGGTGGCAGTGCTCATAGGTCGAGGCTCCTCGCGGAGCGGAGAGTAAAAGGTTCCTCGGGTGTGCGCAACGTCGCGCACACGCCGGTCACTCGCGCGGTGCCCGCAGCACCGCGACGTCGAGCGCCCACGCCAGCGCGTCCAGGGGCGCGCCGTCGTCGAGGGCGGCAGTGAGCGCGTCGCGGACGGGCTCGGCCATGCGCGCCATCGCGTCCGTAGGAACGAGGCGCGTGGCGAGCGCGCGCGCGACCGTTGCATTCTCGACAGCGGCGGCGTCGCTCGTCGCGGCGCCGTCGAGGTCGGCGAGCAACAGTGTGAAGGTCGGCTCCGCCGTATGGAGGAAGCGCTCCGGTAACGCGTCGGGGAGCGTCACGTCGCAGAGTGCGAGCGCGTGCAGAATGCGCGTCGCGGCGGCGACGATCGCGAGCGCGGTCGCGGGCCGGCAGGCAACCGGATCGACGACGAGCGGCTGCCCGCCGCCCGCGACCGCGACGTAGGCGATGCCGCTCGCGACGCCGTCCGCGACGACGGGCGCGACGCCGGGAAGTGCGAGGGTGCGTTGCAGCGTCGCCTCGCGCGCCAGACGCTCGGCCGCGTCGGCGGCGGCCGTCCGCACCCACACCGGGCGCTGCGCGTCCAACCAGAATCCCGCCGCGAGCCGCCCGTGCTCGGGCGCGACGCCGCGGAGGGCGATGCGGCCGATGCGACGCGCGTCGAGCGCGCTGCGCCAGCGCTCGGCGAGGCGAAAGCCCGGCTGCGCGCGGCGGAGCTCGTCGAGGACGGCACGCGCGCGGTCGTCGGCGTGGCGGTCGAGAAGCTGCGCGGCGCGACGAATCGCGAGCCGCGCGTAGGTGCGTCCGCCGCCCGGCAGGCTCGCGAGCAGGACGCCGGCGGCGCGGTCGGCGAGCTCCGGCGGCGTGCCTTCCTCGAGAGCGAGCTCGAGGATCGCGACGCGGAGCGGTTCCCCATAGCCCCGCAGGATGGGATCGGGCGCCGACAAGAGCTGCTCGATGCCGGCGCGCAGCAGTGCCGCGGCGTCACGTGCGCCCTCCGCCGCGGCGCCGGCGCGGCGGTGCACGGCGCGCAACGGCGCGAACGCCTCGACGACCGCGGCGAGCAGCGACGGCAGCGCGGTGTCGAAGGCGCGGGCGAAAGCCGGCCCGGCGAGGAGGCTGAAGAGCACCTGCACGCGCTCGTGCCCGGCGAAGGTCTCGATGAGCACCTGGAGCAACCGGCCGAGGCGGCTCGCCGACACGCTCTCGAAGTCGAGCCGGCCGACGACCTCGCCGAACGCCTGCGCCGCCTCCGCGTGTGAACGCACCTGGGGCAGCGTCTCGAGGTAGGTGAGCAGCACGCTCGGGTCGGCGGTCAAGCGGATCGCGCCCGCCAGCATGCGCGCGCGCGCCGCCGCGTTCGAGCGCAGTGGCTCGCGGCCGATCGCGCTCTCGACCACCGCGCGATCGATCTTCCCGAGCAGGTGTCGGCAGACGCCGCGGTCGCTCGGATCACGTTGGCCGTTCACCAGGAGATCCTCGGCCGCGTTGAGCTTCAGGCGGAGGACGTCCTTGTACGTCCGGATGAAGTCGAGGTGCCCCTTCATCTCCGCGACCTCGGCGCCGCTCAGGGGAGCCGAGGTGACGGCCGCCGCGGCGAGCCGGCTCACCTCGGGCACGACCGGCGGTGGCGGCGCGACCGGCGGCGGGGGTCCGGCGCGACGACGGGAATCGTCCCGGCGCCGCCGCCGTCGCGGACGCCGGCGCCCGGTCGGGGCCGCGGCACCTTCCTCGAGCGGCGGGCGTGGGGGATCGTTCGGCATGTAAGTCCTTCGGCTAGCACATTGTCGCGCGGGGCGGCACCTCGGCAGGTTGCACGGGCATCACCGGTGAACGATCCTTGACGCCCGATGCATCGGATGGAGCAGCGTGAGAACGTCGACGCGCCCGAGCGTGCCGACGCGATGGCAGGCGAGTGGCGCCGCGAGAGCCCGGCCCTGCCGATGGGGCCGTCGAGCGTCCTCCGGCGACGCCTCGGCAGCTCGCCGATCCCGGCGAACCTCGCCGGCGCGATCGTGGTGTATTTCTACTTCACCTTCGTCGATCCGCTCGCCGCGAACCCGACGGCGGACATGCTGCGGCCGTTTCTCGTCTTCCTCGCGGTGACGACGACGCTGCTGTTCGCGAACTGGTACGTCGGCAGGCGTCTCCTGGCGCCGCTCGGCGCGTGGCGGCGCCGGCTCCGCCTCGGTGCCGACGCGGCGCGGGTGCCGGACGCGATTCGCCGTCGCGCCCTCAACGCGCCGCTCGCCAACGCCGTCCTGAGCGCGGTGGGCTGGACGTTGGCGGGCGTCTTCTACTTCCCCTACTTGGCGTGGACGGGGGTGCCGCTCTCCGAGAACGTGCGGACGTTCGTCGGCATCGTGTTCGTCGGCGGCCCGATCACCTCGGCGCTGGCGTTTCTGCTGAGCGAGTTCCACTGGCGGCAGGAGATCCCGGTGTTCTTTCCGTACGGCCGGATCGAGCGCGCCGGTGCGTTCCGCGTGCCGATCCTGCTGCGTCTCGCCGGGACGTTCCTCGTCACCTCGGTGATGCCGATCGTCCTCATGCTGATGGCGGATCTGACGCTCGTGCGCCGCCTGGGTCCGGCGATCTCCGCCGACGTGCGCACGCTGTTGCGCGCCCAGCTCTACATCGTCGCCGCGACCGGCGTCACCTCGCTGGCGATGGTGTTCCTCGTCGCGCGCTTCATCAATCGCCCCATCCAGGCGCTCCGCGCGGCGATGGCGCGGGTGGCGCTCGGCGACCTCGCTGCGCGCGTCCCGGTGCGGAGTACCGACGAGCTCGGCGAGCTCAACGAGCGCTTCAACGCCATGGTCGACGATCTCCGCGAGGGCGAGCGCCTGCGCGAGCTCTTCGGCCGCTACGTGAGCCCGGCCGTCGCCCGCGCCGCGCTCGAGCGCGGCATCGCCCTCGGCGGCGAGGTGGTGCGCGCGACCGCGATGTTCGTCGACCTGCGCGGCTTCACCGCCATGACCGAGCGCGCCACGCCTGCCCACGTCGTCGAGGTGTTGAACGAGTACTACGCGATCGTCGAACGCGTCTGCGAGCGTCACGGCGGCGTCGTCACCCAGTTCCTCGGCGACGGCGTCGTGCTCGTCTTCGGCGGGCCGCTGCACCCGCAGGCGGATCATGCCTTGCAGGCGGTGCGCGCCGCGATCGCGCTGCAGCACACGCTCGCCGTGCGCAACGCCACGCACGTCGGCGAGTCGCTCGAGGCGGGCGTCGGTATCTGCACCGGCGACATGATCGCCGGCAACGTCGGCGCCGGCGACCGCATCACCTACACGATCGTCGGCGACGCCGTGAACCAAGCCGCGCGCCTGCAGGTGAAGACGCGCGAGCTCGGCACCTCGATCCTCCTCACCGAAAGCACGCGCCAGGCGCTCGGTCTCGCCCAGGGCATCCCGCTCCGCGTGCGCGGCGCCGTGGCGCTGAAGGGCATCGCCGCGCCCGTCGAGGTCTACTCCGTCGACACGTAGCCGAGGCTATTCGCCGTACATCTCCGTGATGATCCGGCGCAGGGCGGCGGCGTCGCCCTTGCCGAGTGAGCCGATCTTGTCGCCGAGTCGGACCTTGCTCACTGTACGGATCTGGTCCACGGCGATCTCCGCGGGGCGACCGCCGCACCGCACCTGCAATCGCGACCGCCAGGTGGGGTGCAACTGACTGGTCAACGGACACACCGTCGCCGTGTGCAAGCATTGGTTCAAGGCGTCCAGGCTGACGATCACCGCCGGTCGGGTCTTCGCCATCTCGGCGCCCCGGGTCGGCTCCAGAGCCGTCCAACGAATCTCGTAGCGTTTCATCGTCGCTTGCCCGGGCGCGATTTGGCCCGGTAGCGAGTCGGGGGCTCTGCGACTCGGCCCCTCTTGTCTGCCTGCCACGGCAGGTCGTTCAGCCCGTCGGCGACCGTCGTGTCCCAGGCGCTCCAGTCTTCATGGCTCGCGGCCATTTCGCGCGCGGTATCCTCCCACGAGAGCTTCTCCACCGCCGGTCCGGTCGGCCGCAGAAGGATGCCCTCGCTCCGCTCCTCCATCACGACGGTCTCGCCGATGCGATATCGCCGCAACGACGCGGCCGGCAGGCGCACCCCGCGCGAATTGCCGATCCGCGCGACTTTCAACTTCATCGTGGCCATGTGATCACTGTAATAACATCTAGGTAGCGACGGCAAGTGCTCTCATGCGGACTCATCGGTTGGCCTGAACGCAGGAGCAGAGGTAGTGATCATCCAAGTTGAAGGACGAGATCTGTATCATGGCAAACCGACGGATTCGCGTGGACCTGCGCTCACAAAGGCTGCAGCTCCTCGAAGGGGAGGAAATTCGGGCATCGTACCCCGTGTCCACGGCTGCGAAGGGCGCAGGGGAGCAAGCGGGTAGTGAGCGGACCCCGCGCGGGCTTCACGAGATCCGCGCCAAGATCGGCGCCGGCGCATCCATGGGTGCAGTTTTCGTCGGACGCCGCGCGACGGGTGAGATCTGCACCCCCGAAATGGTACGAGCGGAGCCTCGGAGGGACTGGATTCTGACCCGCATCCTGTGGCTCCGGGGGCGCGAACGCGGCAAGAATCGACTCGGCGCTGCGGACACCATGCGGCGGTACATCTACATCCATGGGACTCCGTACGAGGCGTCCATTGGTACCGCAGCGTCACACGGCTGCATCCGGATGCGGAGCGCCGACGTGATCGAGCTCTTCGACGCGGTGGAACCGGGGACGCCGGTCGAGATCGTCGACTAGCGGGAGCTCGCGCCGTCCGCCGTCTCGTTCGTCACGGTGTGGCCGGCCTTTCGTAGAGCCTCGATCGCGCGCTCGAAGTCGCCGGCTCGCACCAAGACATAGTCGGTGTCGTACGTCGAGACCGCGAAGATGCTGATCCCCGCGGCTTCGAGAGGAACCGCAAGCCTCGCGAGGATGCCCGTCAGGTTCAAGTCGAGTGGGCCTTGGACCGCAAGGGCGCTCCACCCGCGTTCAGCCTGCACCTCGTCCGGCACCACATCCGCCTCGCACACGATCGACAGTTCATAGGGTGTACGAGTCATGGAGCAGAAGCTCCCGCGCGCCGCCCAGGTGGGAGGTGCGTGATCCGCGCTCAGGCGACAGATCGCGTACGAGCCCGGGACGACCACGAGCGTCAGGCGCAGGTCAGCTCCCGTCACCTCGGCTCCGCTCCTTCATTTTCGTAGTCTCTCGGCCGTCATGACGGCAGATCTTCGAGTCGAATACCGCGCCCACGTTTGAGCGCCTCCCGCGCCTCCGCGACTCGTCGGAGGAACTCGGGGTGATGCTCCAAGCGGTAGTCGAACCAGTCGTCCTCGTTCTCGAAGCCGATCAGCACGCGCTGCTTCCTCCTTCGTGACGATGGCGAGGATTTCGACCGTTTCGCGCGCGACTTCATAGAATACTCTCAGTCAGCTAACCCTACTCCCGGCCGATGCCGTCCATCGGTAGAGGCTGCCACGAGCTTCGGGCTACGGACAAGGGCCACGAGTGGCGCATCGTCTACAGGGTGGACGAGGATGCGATCGTCGTCGGAGACGTGTTCGCGAAGATGACGAGGACGACCCCACGAGATGTGATCTCCCGCTGCCAGAGACGTTTGGAGGCCTACGATCTCGCAGCACGCGCAAGGAGGAAGCCATGAGGGCAGGGAAGCGACGGCGCTTGGAGAAGGCCGGCTGGAAGCTCGGATCGGCCAAGGAGTTCCTCGGGCTGACCGACGAGGAAGAGGCCGTCATCGACCTGAAGCTCGCTCTCGCGAGGGCGGTGAGGGAGGAGCGATCGAAGCGGAAGCTCACCCAGAACCAATTGGGACGACTGCTAGGGTCGAGCCAGTCGCGCATGGCGAAGATGGAAGCCGGCGATCCATCAGTGAGCATCGACCTTTTAGTTCGCTCCCTGCTCAGGATGGGAGCCAGTCGCCGCGATCTCATTCGCTGGTTGGCGCGGCCCGGTCGGAGGCGGCCTAACATCCAGCGCGTGAGCCGCGGGCGCACCCGCGCTCGCAGCGAGCACCCGAGCTCAAACCGATCTGCAAGGAGCGCAGAGACGAGCGCAACGGCCACAGCGCCGGATTCACGGTTCTCCTGAGGAGTTCCGATGCGCGCAGCTCAGCGTCACGCGGTTCCTGATTCCCCCCGATGATGATCTCCTCAATTGCCAATAGCCGGCCGTTAGCCCTGAACCGCAGATCAATCGTGCGGACGATGCTGCTGCCTATTGTTCCAGGATGCACAGCGGATCGTTGGAGCAGAGCTACGTGACGCCACTCCTCTTCCTCGGGATCACTCCCCGCTCGTGCACTCCGCCTTCGTCGGCGGCGTCCGCGCGCACGCCATCGAATCGGTGACGCCGCTCGAGAGGTAGGCACAGACGTTCGTCGTCGCGGCGCTGAGCGCTTCGTTGCGATTCGCGCCGTCGACGGTGCGGCATTGCGAGCGGCCGCCGTAGTCGATGCACACTTCGCAGCGGACGCCGCCGACCTGGAAGCTCCGCCAGACGATCCACGCCATGAGCGCGAAGAGTGCGAGGAGACCGATGAGACCGGTCTTGCTGCGCCGCTTCGGCATCAAAATTTCCCGGCGGTGATGTTCCAGGTGATGTCGCCGGGGTGGAGCTGGGTGACGACGCTCTTCTGAAAGCCGCCGTTCTGCCAGCGGTACTGGCGGAGCTCGTGCTGGTCCTCGGCGGCGACGTAGATCTCGAGCGCGCCGTCGCCGTCGAGGTCGGCGAGGCAGACGGGGTGCTCGAAGCCCGACGAGGTGGCGTCGATGAGGGTCTTCTTCCAGCCGGCGCCGTCTTGCTCGAAGAGCCAGAGGCCGGAGGAGAGCGCGCCGGCGACGAGGTCGACGTTACCGTCGCCGTTGACGTCGCCGGCGGCGATGGCGCGCATCTGGCGATCGGGCACCGACGCGACGACGGTGCCGACGAAAGTGCCGCTCCCGAGGAGCTTGTACTGCTTGATCGTCACCGGCCGCACGAGGGCACCGCCGGCGCCGACAGCGCCCTCCCACACCGCGAAGAGCTCAGCGACACCGTTCCGATCGACGTCGGCGGTGAGGATCTCCTTGGCGTGGGTGTCGCCCGCCGCCTCGACGACCGACTTCTTCCAGCCGCTCTGCCCGTAGCGATACATGCGCACCTCGCCGGGCTGCTCGGCGTCGAGCTTGTTCGGCTTGCTCACGCTCGCGAAAATCTCGAGCTTGCCGTCGCCGTCGACGTCGCCGAGCTCGATCTCGTGGGCGAAGGTGTCGGCCTGGTGATCGATCTCGTCGACCTTCCAGCCGAGAGCGGGATGGACGACCGCGATCACGCCCTGATCGTGGGTCGCGATCACGAGGTCGTCCTTGCGATCGCCGTCGACGTCGCCCTGCTCGATGTCGCGCAGGCGGTCGAACTTGCCGCCGAACTTGGGGTTCCAGTGCGTCTCCTGCGTCCACGCGCCGTTCGCGAAGTGCCACGACTTCAACCTCGCCTGATTGGCGCCGATGGTGAGGATGCCGCCGTCGTACGGCAGCGCCTTGTGAAAGGCGTTGCTGTCGGGATCCTCGAGCGTGACCGT
>JBGOSW010000035.1:0-29310 GCA_041476145.1 Binatia bacterium | reverse complement strand
CACCTTGAAGAGGCCCATGTCGACCGGGGAGATGAGGCCGGCGCGCAGCAGATGGTCCTCGACGTAGCGCTTCCACGTCTTCCAGTACGTGCCGCGAGGGGCGTCGAGGAAGACGATCGGCATCGGCCGCGACTTGCCGGTCTGCACCAAGGTCAGCGACTCGAAGCCCTCGTCGTGCGTACCGAAGCCGCCGGGGAAGAGCACGATCGCGTCGGCCTCCTTGATGAACATGAGCTTGCGCGTGAAGAAATATTTGAAGGAGACGAGCTTCGGGTCGCGCGAAATGAACTCGTTCGGCTCTTGCTCGAAGGGCAGGCGGATGTTCACGCCGAAGCTGCGCTCGCGCCCCGAGCCCTCCTGGCAGGCGCGCATGATGCCGCCGCCGGCGCCGGTGAGGAGCATGTAGCCCTCGCGGCAGATGCGCTCGGCGAATTCCTTCGCCTGGCGGTACACCGCCGCCGACTCCTTGGTGCGCGCCGAGCCGAACGTGCTCACCTTGCGTACCGTCCGATACGGCGCAAAGACCTTGAACGCGTAGCGCATTTCCTTGAGGGCGGTGTTGATGAGCTTGAGATCGCCGAGCGACGCCTGATCGCGAACGAGGCGCATCACCGTGAGAAGAATCTCGCGGACGTACTGCTCCTGGCGCGGGTGCGTGAGCTCGCCCGCGTGCTCGAGGACCTGGGTGATGAGCTCGTCGGTGGCGGAGCCGCGGGACGATCTGAGTCGGGCCATGCGTGCATCATACCGGACGGTCGCGCGCGGCGACCAGTCATCGAAACGCGCGCGGCGTGAGCCGGGCGCGGCGTGAGCCGGGCGCAGCGTGAGCCGCGGCGCGTCGCGGGCTGCGTCGACCGTGCTTGCCTGCGCCGGCCGTAACGAGTAGGCATGGCGACGCGCCATGCGCGTTCATCGCTGGGTTCTCGCACTCGCCGTTTTCGTCCTTGCACCGTCCGCCGGCGGTCCGCTCGGTCCATCGGTCGCGACGGCATCGGTGCCCGGCGTCGAAGCGCTGATCCTCGCCGATTTCGACGGTGAGCCGGCGGCGTGCTTCCCTTCGCGGTGGAAATCGCGCGCCGACACGAGACGCGCGGCGCGCATCTACCAAGTGGTGCGCGAGAACGGCGGACAGTATCTGCACGCGGTGGCGCAAGCCGATTCGGTACAGATCGGCCTCCCCGTCGCGTTCCGGTTGCGCGAGTATCCTCTGCTCTCCTGGCGCTGGCGCGTCGCCGAACTGCCGGACGGCGCCGACGAGCGCGAGGCGGCGACCAACGACTCGGCCGCGGGAGTCTACGTGGTCTTCAAGGGGAGCCTCGGTGGGCTCCTGCCGCGGGCGATCAAGTACGTGTGGAGCGCGCGCGAGCCGCCCGGTACCGCGATTCCGAGTCCGCGCTACCCGAACGCGCGTATCGTGGTGCTGGAGAGCGGTTCGAGCGAGCGCGGCACGTGGAAGACGGAGACCGTGGACGTCGCCGAGGACTACCGCCGACTCTTCCAGTCGGAGCCGCCGGAGCCCGAAGCAATCGCGCTCCTCACCGACGCCGACGACACCAATTCGCGTGCCGTCGCCGATTACGACGATTTTCGCGCGCTCGCCGCCACCTGTCCCGAAGCCGTCGCCTCCAAGATGGCACGGCAGGCGCGCTGAAGCGTCCGCTACTCATGGGCAAGCTCACGGCGGCGGAGATCCAGGAGCAGCTCGCGAAGCTTCCGGCCTGGGCGCGCGACGGGGTCGCGATTCGGAAGACGTTCCGCTTCCCGAGCTTCGCCGCCGCGATCGCGTTCGTCGACAAGGTGGCGATGATCGCCGACGCCGCGGATCACCACCCCGACATCCTGATCCGTTACGATCGGGTGACGCTCACGCTCTCGACCCACTCGGCCGGCGGACTCACCGAGCGCGACTTCGCCCTCGCCGGCGAGATCGAGACGGTCGCGCCGTAGCGCCGCGCGGCGGCGCGCCGGCGCCACCGCGGCGCTCCCGCCGGCGGCCGCGCAGCGCCGGCGCGTCGCCGAGCGCGGCGCGGACGTCGGGCGCGCTCGCGAGCGCCTCGATCGGACGGGTCATCCTGCGACTCCAGCTCGGATACCCATCGAGCCCGACGCCGGGCAGGTTCACGGGATCGACCTCGCCCGCGAGGTCGTCGAGCGAAAGGCCGACGAGCGCCGCCGGGGTGCGGCTGAGAAACGTGTGCGCGCCGGCGCAGAGCTCGACACCCGACGGCACGTCGGTCGCGAGGGCGCGCTCGCTGCGCAGCCGGCGGACGAGCCCGGCGCGCTCGGCGGCGCGCGCGCGGTCGGCGGCCGCCAGGGCGTCGTCGCTCGCGATCTGGCCCGCTCGGCGGCGCAGCACGAGGTCGCGTCCCTGCCAGAAGCCCGCGAGCGGTGCCATGTCGTGCGTGTTTGCGGAGACGAGCGCACGCGCCGGATAGCGGCGCGCGGGTTGGAATCGGCCGCGCGCGTCGCGCCCGAAGTAGAGGACGCGCATCGACAGGATGCCCCGGCGCGCGAGCTGCCGCGGCAGGCCTGCCGGCACGGTGCCGAGGTCCTCGCCGATCACCAGCGCGCGCGCGCGGACGCTCTCGAGCGCGAGGATCCCGAGGAGGTCGGCGGCGGGCATGCGCACGTACGCGCCCTCCGATCCCGGACGACCCGCCGGAATCCAGAACTGACGGAAGAGTCCCATCACGTGATCGATGCGGAGCGCACCCGCGTGGCGGAAGGCGGCGCGCACCAGGCGGATCCAGTAGCGGTAGCCGTCGCGCGCGAGCACGCTCGGGTCGATCGGCGGCAGTCCCCAGTTCTGTCCGAGGGGTCCGAGGGGATCGGGTGGCGCCCCGATACTCACGCCGTCTTGCAGGAAGAGCCCGGGAAACGCCCACGGGTCGGCTCCGCTCGGTGACGATCCGAGCGCCAGGTCTTGATACACGCCGACGGCGAGGCCCACGTTACGCGCATGCGCCGCGACCGCGGCGAGCTGGCGATCGAGCTCGAATTGCAGATAGCACTGATACTCGACGGCCTCGCTGTGCTCGGCGCGAAAGGCCGCGACGGCGCGCGACGAGCGATCGCGGTAGCCCGCGGGCCAGCGATGCCAGTCGCGTCGCGCCGGCGCGCGCGCCGCCAGGTGCGCCCGTAGCGCCAGGAACGTCGCGAAGTCGACGAGGCCCTCGCCCTCGACGTCGCGGTAGCGCTCGTAGGCGTCGCCGCGCGGCGTGCCGCGTCCACGATGGCGCGCCGCGAACGTCTGGTGCAGCGCACGCAAGACGACGTCCTTCTCATCCATGACCGCCGCGTACTCGACGCGATCGCCGGCGCGCAGCGCGGTGATCGCATCGCGAGTCTCGGGGCGCGCGAGCCGGGCCCGCGCGGCCGGCGACTCGAGCATCTCGGGGACGGCGGTGACGTCGAGATAGAGGGGATTCCGATAGAGCCGGCTCACCGGGCTGTAGGGGCTGATGTCGTCGCCGACGTTGCCGAGCGCGTGCAAGGGATTGACGCCGACGAACGCGGCGCCGATCGCTGCGGCGAACCCGACGAGGTCGGAGAGATCGGTGAGATCCCCTACGCCCCAGTTGTGGGCGCTCCGCAGCGTGTAGAGATTCGCGAGCAGCCCGTAGACGCCGCCTGCCGGCGGAGGCGCGCCGCGCCGGCGTGGCAGGAGTCCGATGTCCACGGGTGTCGTGCAGCATCCGGGGGTGACGATGAGCGCCTGCTCCGCCTGCTCCTCGCCGGCGGCGGCGCCGAGGCGGAGCGTGACCCGGTAGTAGCCGGGCGACGGAGCGAACGGCAGCCGCAGGCCGTGGGTGACGTCGCGGGCACTCAGCGTCCCTTCGCTGCGGCGCGTTTCCGAAGCTTCGTCGCTCACCGCGAGCTGCCATCGTACGCGTCCGGCGCCGCGTCGCCGCGCTGAGCGGAGCGGCAGCGACTGCGCGGCGCGCGCCTCGACGACCCGCGCCGGCGCGATCATCCGGCCCGCGTCCGCCGCCGCGAGCGCCAGCAACGCGGCGCGCGCCCGCGACTCGGTGTCGGCGGAGAGTCCCATCGCCGCGAGCAGCGCGACGCGCGTCGACTGCGACGTGCGCCGCACGATGCCGGTCTGATCGACGTACTCCGGCAAGATGCCGGTGCGCGCCGCGAGCGCGTGTAGCGCCGGGCGGGCGCTCACGCGGGCGCGCGACATGCGGCGTCCGGACGGTACGCGGCGATGCAGAGGTCCACGGCGCCGC
Organism: Binatia bacterium; assembly: GCA_041476145.1. GTDB lineage: Bacteria > Desulfobacterota > Binatia > UTPRO1 > UTPRO1 > DP-19. The sequence continues at coordinate 25,078 of JBGOSW010000035.1, read as the reverse complement.
GATCCTCGCGCGCGCCGCGACGCTACGCAAACCGGCGCGCGGCGCCGGTCGTCAGGAGCCGGTCGCCATCACCGCATGCGGCACCCGGCTGCGGCGCCAGGCGACGATGACGCCCGCGGGATGCGCCGTGGAGGCCGGCGCGATGCCGAGCAGGGACCGCACCTCCTCGAGCGGCCGCGGCAAGAGCTCCTCGTAGCGTGCCAGTGTGAGGGACGCCGCCCGCCGCCCGCGCCGCCAGGCGCGATACAGATAGCGCGGCCACGCGAAGCGAGTCGTATGCGGTTCGAGAAACGCGACCGCGATCACGATCAGGGCGACGCCGCGGAACGGCATCTGCCCGAAGCTGAAGGCGAGGTTGGCCGCCTCGCCGGCCTCGTCGCGCCCGTAGCCGCTCAAGACGTGCCACAGATCGTGCATGTCGCGCAGGCGCTCGGAGAACCAGGTGCGGTCGGGGTCGACCCTGACGACGCCGAGCTCCTGCTCCGAGATGCGGTCGGCGTCGACGAGGCCGTCGGCGCTGAGCTGCGCCTCGTCCATGAAGGCGAGGTAGGCGCGGCCGAAGCTGCCGTCGGGGAGCGCGCGCAGGTGGGCGCGATCGCGCAGGACCTCGAGGAGTGACGGCCGCTCCGTGAGCAGTCGCCGCCCCTCGCGATCGGCGACGAAACGTTGGAACAGGCGCTCGAAGTCGCGCGCCGAGACGGCCGAGATCGCCTCGAACGCGAGCTCGGTGCGGTCCGGGTCGGCGAGCAGCGCCCGCATCGCACGCCAGGCACGCCGCCACTCGATGCGGAGCGGCGGTGGGGGAGCAACGACGAAAGACGAGTTCACGACGGCACCCTCCTCGATCAGGGACGATAGCCGGCGCGCGCCGCGAGGTCTCGACGGATTCCTGATGATTTCCTTCGGATTCGCGCCTCAGCGCGGCACGCGCGCCGCAGCGACTTTGGTTTCGAGACGCCGCATTCCGAGCGCGCGCGCCGCCGTGAGCGCGCTCGCCAGAAGCGCGCGCGCGCGCGGCCGATCGGCGCTCCGGTTGCGTGCGAGCAGCATGCACGCGTACTCGTATTCCGCACGTGCGACGTACGGCCGGACGCCCATGCGCGCGTTCATCACGAGCGCGTCCTCGAAGTGGCGCCGTGCCGTCTCCCACTCGCGCATCGCCGTCGCCGCCAGCGCCAGATAGAGCGACGCGGAGCCGCGGTAGGCGCGGATGAGATCGTGCACGACGTTGCGCTCCGGGAAGGGGCGCAGCAGCTCGTAGACGAGGGCGCCGCGGCGCGCATCCCCGAGGTCGGCGCTCGCCTCGGCGGCGATCGCCATCGTGACCATCCAGTGCTCGTTGCGCTCGAGGTCGCGGAAGTCGTGCGCGGCGAGGGCGTCGAACTCGCGTCGCCCGTCGTCGATGCGGCCCTGGTCGACGTGGAGATTGACGATCGCGCACTGGAGAATGGCCGTCGCCCCCGAGAGCGGCAAGAGGTACTGCAAGCCGGCCTCGACCTCCTGCATGTCCTCCTCACGGCCCTGCTCGCCGCGCAGCCAGAGAAGCTGGCCGCGGAACGACGACAGCGCCCCCGGGTGCTGCGCGCGCTCACCGATCGCGAAACCCTCGCGGATGCGGCGCTCGCCTTCGTCGAAGCGACCGTCGGCGATGGCGCGACTCGCCAGGCACCACGACACGAACCACTGCTCGATCGGTTGGCGAAGCTCGGTGGCGAGACGGCACAGGGCGTCGAGCTCGCGATCGGCGGCGGCGATGTCGCCGAGCCCGAGGAGCGCGGTGAAGCGGAAATCGCGCGCCGCGAACGCCCACGCCTTCTCGCCCGCGGCGTCGGCGAGCGCCAAGAGCTCGTCGCCGAGCGCGCGCCGCTCGTCGAGGTGGTCGGGCCCGAGAAACGCCCAGTGCCGGGCGCTCAGCGCCTCGGCGAGCGTCACGAGGTCGCCGCTGCGACGCGCCAGCGCGACCGCTTCCTCGCTGAGCGCCGCGCGCCGATCCATGGAATCGGCGTAGGGCGCGGCGCCGGTCATGCGACTCAACACGCGCGCGCGGAGCGCGAGCTCTCCCGCGGGGAGCGCCGCCAGCGCGGCGTCGAGAAGCGCCCGCATCTCGTCGTCGGGTCCGACGCCGAACTCGGCGCGGCCGCCGAAACCGAGCGCCGCCCGCGCCAGTAGGTCGGGACGGCCGAGCGCGCGCCCGACGTCGGCGGCGCGGCGAAACGTCCGACGCGCCACGTCGCGCTCGTTGGCCCGCGCCCGCGCCTCGCCGAGACCGAGGAGGAGCACGCCGCGACGGACCTCGTCGACCGGCACCGTGAACTCCAGCGCCTCGAGCGCCCGGTCGTAATGGCCCGCCGCCTCCTCGTACGCGAGCGACCGCGAGGCGCGCTCGGCGGCCTGCGCGGCATAGTCGATCGCCTTCTCCGCCTGGCCGCCGACGGCGGCCTGGTAGAAATGGTGGGCGAGCTCGGCGAGGTACGGCCCGGGGTCGGCCGCGTGCACGCGCTCGAGCACCTCGCCGGCGCGCTGGTGCAGGCGCACGCGCACGGGCGCGGTCAGCTCCTCGTAGAGCGTCTCGCGGATGAGTGCGTGCGTGAATGCGTACCGACCCGCGGCGCGATCGTCGCGGCCGCCGACGGGTACGAGCACGCGTGCATCGACCGCCTCGTTCAGCAGCGCGAGCAGGCTCTCGCCGGCGAGGTCGGCGAGCTCGCGCAGGACGCTGAAGAGAAACTCCCGACCGAGGACCGCGGCGAGCGCGAGGACGCGATTGCATTCGTCCGAGAGCGCGCTCAGCCGTCGGCCGATCGCCTCGCGCACGCCTTGCGGCAGAGTCGTCGTCCACGTCGCGTCCGGACCGGCGCCGAGCTGCCCGCGCGCGACGAGCAGGCGGACGATCTCGCCGATGAAGAACGGATTGCCCTCGGTCATGGCCGCGATCGCGGCGACGACGCGCTCGGCCGGCGCGGCCCCGGTGGTGGCCTCGAGGAACTGCGCGACGTCGACCGCGGTGAGGCCGCGGAGCGCGATACGCTCGCAGAGCGGCTCGCGCGTGAGCTCTCCGAGTGTCGCAGCGAGCGGGTGCTGACGTCGCAACTCGACGTCGCGGTAAGTGCCGACGACGAGGATGCGCGTATTGCGCATCTCGCGCGCGAAGAATTGCAGCAGCAGGAGCGACGGCTTGTCCGCCCAGTGCAAGTCGTCGAGCACGAGCACGAGCGGCTGCACCGCGGCGAGCGCCTTCAAAAACGCGCTGACGCTGTCGAACAGGAGAAACCGCGCCTGCTCGGTCGCGAGCGCCGAGGCCGCCGGCGCTGCCGTGCGCCGGTCGCGGATCTCCGGCGTGAGCTGTGCCAGGTCGGCGGCGCCCGCACCGAGACGCTCGAGCGCGGCCGGCGCCTCGCTGGCGGCGAGCGCGGTGCGCATGATCTGCACCCACGGCCAGAACGCCGGCGCGCCGTCGCCCTCGTAGCAACGTCCGGTGAGCACGCGCGCACCGCGACGCCGCGCCTCGACCGCGATCTCCTCGCCCGTGCGCGTCTTCCCGATGCCGGGCTCGCCGAGGAGCAGAGCGAGACGTCCGCGCCCTGCGAGCGCGTCGTCGAGCGCGGCGCCGAGCCGCGCCATCGCCGCCTCGCGTCCGACGAAGATGCCGCGCGCCGGCTCGGGTGGCGACGTTTCGTCCTGACCGCCGACATCTCCGAGCGAAACCGTGACCGCGGCGACGAATCGATACCCGCGCCCGTGCACCGTCTGGATCACGCGTTGCGCGTGCGCCGTATCGCCGACGGCCTTGCGCGCGGCGGTGACGCAGCGAGGAAGCACGGACTCGCTCACGTGCTCCCCAGGCCACAGCGCGGTCAGCAGCTCGTCCTTCGACACGACGCGATCGCGATGGTGGAGGAGATACGCGAGGACGTCGAAGACCTTGGGTTCGAGCGGGACCGGTGTCGTGCCGCGGCGAAGCTGGTAGAGGCGCTCGTCGAGCGCGAGGCCGCCGAACGTGAAGACGTCGCTCACCGCCGCCTTCGCCGCCTCACCGAGGGGCGGCGGCCTCCACACGGCGCTTCAACGCGACGTTCATCGCCGCATACGCCGGCGTGAGCGTGCGATCGAGCCAGCCGCGGAGGAGCGGAACCGTGAGCCCCGCGAAGCGCTCGCCGTGCACGAAGCGCACGCGGCGCGGCGCGATCTCCTCGATCACGAAGTAGTGCTCGCCGCGGAAGACGACGCCCTGCAGACGCGAGATCGGCCCGGCCCAGCGCAGCTCACGACCGGGCGTGACGCGCATGATCGCGGCGTCGAGGTCGAGCGTGCGCGCGCCGACCGCGACGCGCATCGCGATGGGCGCGTCCGGACGCAGCGCCGCCGCCACCGTACGCAGGAACGGGTTCCAATCCGGGTACGCGGCGAAGTTCGTGAGGACGCTCCAGACCTCGTCCTTCCCGGCGGCGATCTCGATCTCGGTGTGGATCTCCTTCATCGTTCACTCGCCCTCGCGCCGCTCACACGAATCCGACGACGCGCTCGCGTACGAGGGCGACGAAGACGGTGCCGTCCCACGTCGCGCAGCGGTCGAGCATCCGCTCGAGATAGACGTCGGCAACGCCGTCGCCCTCGGGCAGCGCGGGATCGATCCCGCGCTCGAACTCTTGAAGCTCGACGAAACATGCGCGCAGGCCGGACGCATCGGTCGCGGGAGCATACACCCGGACGACCGCCGTTCCCGCATGCGTCGACGACCTCATGTGGAGCGGGACGGTTTCGGCGGCTCGGGGGGCGCGGCGTCGGCGAGGCCGAGCCGGTGGAGCTCCTCGGCGCGGCGGGGCGCGTCGGCGCGCAGAAAGAACTCGTCGAGCTGCGGCGGCGCCACACCCGCCTGCTGCAGGAGGTCGTGCACCTGGCCGCGATGATGGATCTGGTGGATGAAGAGGTGCGCGAGGACGACATGCACGGGCTCGGCATGGTCGTCGCCGTCGTCGTCGCGCCAGTGCGCGACCTCGCCGAGCCGCGCCGGGGTGAGGCCATTGCAGTACGCGAGCAGGCGGCGGTCCGCCGCTTTCTGCGCGCGCGTCAGCTCGGCGCGCGTCGCGTGCACGACGGCGCCGTAGTCGACGCGGCCCGCCCGCTCGGCGTGCAGTCCGGTGAGATACCACTCGTCGATCGCGAGGATGTGGCTCACGGTGGCGTGAATAGATCCAAAGAACGCACCGCGGTCCCGGAAGTACTCGGCGGATGGCAGCGTCGCGCAGCACGCGTGGAGCCGCGCGTTGCTCCAGCGGTTGTTCGCCGCCATGTGGCGGAAATGCGCGACCAAGGTCGGCGCGCCGGCGCGCGGCACCGCGTCGCGGCTCCACCCCTCGGGATACTGGGGCAGGTCGTCGATGATCTCGTCCCAGCAGGCGCGCGAGTCGACGTAGGTGTGACACTGCGGGCGGATGCCGGGATCGTCGTCGAACGCGCCGAGCCGAATCGAGACCTGCGGCCCGTCGGGCCAGCGGCCGCCGAAGAGACTCGATCCGCAGACGGAGCAGAACGCCTTCACGGCGTAGCCGTCGCCACCACGATACGTCCGCACCAGCTCCGCACCGGAGAGAAGGCGGAACTGCTCGCGCCCGACGCGCGCTTGCGTGCAGACCGCCGTGCCCGAGTGCCGCCGGCAGCGCGAGCAGTGACAATGGTTGGCGCGCAGGAGAGGTGCGTCCACCTCGAAGCGCACGCCGCCGCACAGACAGCCGCCGGTGAGCCCGGGCACGACCACCGCTCAGCTGCCGAAGTCCCAGCGCCCGCCGTCGCGGTACGTCTTCAAGAGGCGGCGCGCGACGGTCATCTGGTGCACCTCGTCGGGGCCGTCGTAGATGCGGCCGAAGCGCGCGGTGCGGTACATGCGCTCGAGCGGTGTGTCGGACGTGACGCCCTTGGCGCCGTGCACTTGGATGGCGCGATCGATGGCGTTGTGCAGCATCCGCGCGCCGACGACCTTGATGAGGCCGATCTCGACACGCGCCGCGTCGCCGCCGTCGATCTTGTGCGCCGCGTGCAAGGTGAGGAGCCGGCACGATTGAATCTCGGCGGCCGTCTCGAAGACCATGTTCTGGATCGACTGTTTCTCAGCGAGCGTCGAGCCGAAGGCGACGCGGTTGTTGGCACGCTCGCACATGAGGTCGAAGGCGCGCTGCGCCTGCCCGAGCCAGCGCATGCAGTGGAAGATGCGTCCCGGACCGAGACGCTGCTGCGCGATCACGAACCCCTGGCCGCGCTCGCCAAGGAGATTCTCGCGCGGCACGCGCACGTCGCGGTAGGCGACCTCGCAATGGCCGCCGAGCATCCCCATGACCGGGGTCTCGCGCACGATGTCGTAGCCCGGCGTGTCGGTCGGTACGATGAGCATGCTGAAGGCGGCGTGCGGCGGCGCGGCGACCTCGGTACGCACCATGACCGTCGTGTACGCGGCGCGATTGGCGCCGGTCGTGAACCACTTGCGGCCGTTGATCACCCAGTGATCGCCGTCGAGGACGGCCGACGTCTGGAGCTGCGTCGGGTCGGAGCTCGCAACGTCGGGCTCCGTCATCGCGAAGCTCGGGAAGATCTCGCCGGCGACCAGCGGCCGCAGGTAGCGCTCACGCCACGCCGGCGAGGCGTGGAGGTTCAGCATGATCGAGTCCTGCAGCGAGTGCGTCCCGAGCGCGACCATCGCGTGCTCGGAGCGCCCGACCACCTCGTTGACGTAGACGTAGTCGAGAAACGGCAAGCCGCCGCCGCCGATCTCCCGCGGATGGCCGAGCGCCCACAGCCCGGCGTCTTTCGCCTCGCCCATGAGTCGCCGCATCGTGATCCGCGCCGCGTCGGAGTACGCGTCATCGAGGATCTGCTCGACCGGATAGACACGGTCTTCCACGAACGCGAGCACGCGCGCCCGGATCGGGCGCACGTGCTCGGGGACTTCGAAGCTCATCCTACGCGCTGAAGAGTGGCGTCTCTTCGTCGATGATCGCCTTGATCGACGGGCGGGCGCACACGTGGTCGACGTAGCGTGCGAGCTTCGGCCAGCGCTTGGCGTCGACGCCGAAGCCCGCGAAGCGCAGATTGATGAACTGGGTCGCGAGGCCGACGTCGCCGATCGAGAAGCGCGTGCCGGCGATGACGCCGCCCTCGCCGACCTCGCCCTCGAGATAATCGAAGAGCGGCGGCAGGTCCTCGGCGACGGCTTTCTGCACGATCGCCTCGTCGCACGGCTGGCTGAAGAAACGCGGTTGCACGACCCTCTGGAAGAAGATCTTCGGACCGAACACGTTGACGAGCGCGCTGTCGCCGTACTCCTCGAACCAGAGCGCGCGCGCATACTCGTAGGGGTCGGAGGGATAGAGCGCCGGCTGCGGATGCGTGCGCTCGAGGTAGGCGCAGATGACCGACGAGTCGGCGAGGGCGCGGTCGCCGTCCTTGTATGCCGGAACCTTCCCGAGCGGACTGATCTTCTTGTACTCGGCGCTGACGTTCACCGGGATGACCGGATCGTGCTCGTAGGCGATGCCCTTCTCGGCGAGAACGATGCGGACCTTGCGGACGAACGGCGACGCACTGACTCCATAGAGTGTCGGCATGTCATCTCCTTTGCATGAGGCGCGCGCGCAGATCCGAATCGGCGGCGACGTCGATGGCGGTCCACGCCATCGCGAGCGCACCGTCGACGACGGCCTGATCGCCGGCCTCGGTGACGCAGTGGGCGGTGAACTCCGGTTGGTGGTTGACGGCGGGGAGCGACGCGATGCCGATCATCGGATGGATGGACGGCAGCGCGAGCGAGACGTTGCCCATGTCGGTCGAGCCCGCGGCGCGCGCGAGCAGCTCGCTCATCTCCGGAAACACACGGCCGAGCGCCTCGGCGTTGCGGCGATAGTACGCCGCGAGCGCTTGATCGTGGTGCATCTCGGCGTAGGGCGAGTGATCCTCGCGGACGGCGAGCGTCGAACCGGTCGCGAGCGCGCCGGCCTCGAAGCAGCGCATCACCTTGCCGCGGATCTCGTCGAGCTCGCCGAGCGAGCGCGCGCGGACGATGTACCTGGCGCAGGTGTCGGCGGGAACGACGTTCGGCGCGTCGCCGCCCTTGGTCACGATGCCGTGCACGCGGTCGCCGGCACGGATGTGCTGGCGCAGGAGGCCGATCGCGGTCTGCGCGATCGTGAGGGCGTCGCCGGCGTTGATGCCGTATTCGGGGAAGGCCGAAGCGTGCGCCTCCTTGCCGGTGTAGCGCACCTCGAACTGCGTGCAGGCGAGGATCGACGGCTCGACGACGTCGATCGGCGCCGGGTGCACCATCATCGCCGCGTGCATGCCGGCGAACGCGCCGCGCTCGAGGAGGATGATCTTGCCGCCGCCGCCCTCCTCCGCCGGCGTGCCGACGACGGTCACCGTGAGACCGAGGTCGTCGGCGACGCGCGCCATCGCGATCGCCGCGCCGACGGCGCTCGCCGCGATGATGTTGTGGCCGCAGGCATGGCCGATCCCGGGCAGGCAATCGTATTCGGCGCAGATCGCGAGATGCAGCGGGCCGCTGCCGGCGCGGGCGCGAAACGCCGTCGGTAACTCGCAGATACCGCTCTCGACGGCGAACCCGGCGTCGGCGAGCGCGGCGCCGATCCATCCGGCGGCACGCTCCTCCTCGAAGCCGAGCTCGGGATGGGCGTGGATGCGATGACTGAGCGCGAGCAGGTCGCGCGTGGCGTCTTTCACGCGCTCGCGCGCGCCGGCCTTCGGGTCCATCCGCCCCCCTTAGCGCGGCCCCGCGCCAGTGACAATGCGAGGGAACGTCAGGACGGCAGGATGGCGACGATGCGGAGCGGCCCGCCGCTGCCGCCGCGGATCTTCATCGGTAGCGCGATCACGGTCGCGCCGCGCGCCGGCAGGCGATCGAGATTGGCGACGTTCTCGAACGCCGGCACGCCCTGCGCGAACAACGTCACGTGCGTCTGGAAGCTCGTCGACTGTCCGTAGTCGATGCTGGCGGTGTCGATACCGACGGCCTTCACCTCGCGCTCGCTCACCAGCCAGCGCGCCGCGTCGGGATGGAGGCCGGGAAAATGCAGCTTCGCGACCGCGTCGGCGCCGCGCTCGTCGGTGCCGAGGTAGCTGGCGCGGTCGGGCCAGCGCTTCCCGAAGCCGGTGAGCAAGAGGACGATCGCGTGCCGCGGGATGCGGCCGTGCGCGCTCTCCCAGGCGCGGAGATCGGGGACACGCACCTGGTAGTCGCGCGTGGCGGCGACCGCCGCACTCACGTCCACGACCACCGCGTCGCCGATCAGCTGCTCGAGCGGCAGCGCGTCGACGCTCTTCCCCTCGGCGTTGAAATGCAGCGGAGCGTCGATGTGCGTGCCGCCGTGTTCCGGCGTACAGAACTTGTTCGACGCGTAGTAGTAGCCCTTGTCCGTCACCTCGGCGTGCTCGCGCTCGAGCTCGAAACCGTCCTCGGTGGGCCAGAAGATGGTCTCCGCATCGTAGGCCCACGAGAGATCGACGATCGCGCCGTGCGGAAACGACGCCGCACCGGCGGTGACGGCCGCCGTCGCCATGACGAGCACGAGCGTGACGCATGCGATGCCGAGAGACTTCATACGGCTCCTCCTCGACATGGACGTCGCGGGCGCCGGAGAACCCGTCCATGGCCCGCGACGATCGCGGAAACAAAAACGCCCCGGGAGGACTCCTCCCGGGGCGGACTTGGTAAGGCCTGCGCGCCGCGCGCAGTGCGGCGGCGAACTAGGCTGCTTTGGTGACGTTGGAGGCCTGTAGACCCTTGGGGCCCTTCGTGATCTCGAACTCCACCTTCTGGCCCTCTTCGAGCGTCCGGAAACCTTCGCCGGAGATCGCCGAGTAGTGCACGAACACGTCCTCGCCGTTCTCTTGGCGGATGAAGCCGAACCCCTTCTCGGGATTGAACCACTTCACATGACCAACTGCCATAAGCTGTCTCCCTCCTTTCGTCCGTAAAAATCGTCATCGAGGGAGGAGCTCTGCCACATACAACGAAGCCGCGGCGAGTTTCGCCACGGCCTTTTTCTGCGGACGACCTGCCTACGCCTCAAGACTACGGGGCTACCTACCATCGTACTTTTGGCATTGCAACGCCGAAATGCGGACCTGACTCAGCGATCGTGATGTCGCGCCGGAACGCGGCCGACGAGCGCCAGGCGACGCACGGCCTGGAACTCCGCGCGGTCGCGCCGCGGCCGTCGTGCCACTGGACGCGGCTCCGGCTGGCGCGCCTCGGTGAGCGCGATCGCTGCGAGCTCGACGTCGCGCGCGGAGAGCGGCGTCGGCACCGCGGTGCTGACGATGAGGCGCGCCAGGCGCGCCGCTTGCACGACCTTGACGCCCTGGATCTCCTGTCCGACGGCGACCAGCGCGCGCGCGAAGCAGAGGACCGAGTGCACGGGCAACGGCCGTCCGAGCGCGCGGCGCACGCGCTCGCGTACGCGCAGCGCATCGATGCGACAGTCATCGACGAGATCGCGCCACGGCAGGCGCGCGTTCACGAACAGACGCCGGCTCGAGGCGGTGACGCGTCCACTGTCGTCGCAGGCCATGACCACGAAGATCCCGTTCGGTCCGACCGCGACGTGATCCTCGCGTCCCGGCGTCACCGAGTAGCGCGAGAGGATATGATAGTCGCGTCCGAGATCGAGCAGCACGCGCCCGACGTTGGCGCGCGCGCGCCGTTTGCGCCAGAGCGCGACCGACACGGCCCCCGAGCGCATGGCGATCGAGGCGTAGCAGAACGCGAGCGGCGCGAGGAGGATCGCGACCGCCATGCCGCGCTGGCCGGTCTGGGCGGTGAGCAGGACGACGATCGCGACTGCGGCGATCACCGTGACGTACAGCTCGCCGACCGCCCGCAACAGCTGATGGGGAAGGGAGCCCTCGATGAATTCCGAATCAGGCACGCAGGTGCGGAACAAAGCAACTGCCGTGCCGCGCACGCACGCACGTGGGACGGCCGCGCGGGTATCGGAATCGGGCGATTTCGTCGACGCCTGGCGAACGAACTCACACGCGACCGGCAAAATTCTGCCAAGCCGTCATGCGGTGATCAGCCGCGATACGCGTCGGCAAGCAGATCGAGGACGTGACGTACACGCAGCGTGAAACCCGCGGCGCGAAGTCCGGCTTCGAGCTGCAGCGCGCAGCCGGCGTTCGCGGTGGCGATCACGTCGGCATCACTCGCACGCATCGCCTCGACCTTTCGCGCCACCAAGCGAGCGGCGAGATCGGGGTGCATGACGTTGTAGTGCCCGGCGCTCCCGCAACAGAGATCCTCGTCGGCCATCGACACCAGCGTCACCCCGGGCATCGCTGCCAGCAACGCGCGTGGCGGTCGTCGAACGCCCTGGGCGTGCGCCAGATGACAGGGATCATGATACGCGACTCGGCGCGCCGGCGCGGCCGCCCTCGGCGCCGCCAGCGGCAGACGCACGAGGAGCTCGGTCGCGTCCTCGACGCGCGCGGCGAGGCGCGCCGCCCGTTCGGCATAGGCGGGGTCGTCGGCAAGCAGCGTGGCGTACTCCTTCATCATGGCGCCGCACCCGGAGGCATTGACGACGAGCGGCACCGCCGGGCCCACCGATCGTGGCTCGAAGGCATCGACGTTGGCGCGCGCGAGCCGCACCGCAGTGGCACGATCGCCCGCGTGCAGCGAGAGCGCGCCGCAACACACCTGATCGGCGGGCGCGAGGATCCGGCAACCGTTTCGCGCCAGCACCTCGAGCGTGCCGCGCACGGTGTCTCCGAACAGCTCGGGCATGACGCAGCCGACGAGCAGCTGCACGCACGTACGCTCGACGCCATGGGCCGGCGTCTCGCGCGGGACCTCGGCAGGCGCCGGCAAAGGATCGGGAAGGAGACTCGCGCGGTAGCGCCAGCGCGCCGGCAATCGGCGCCGCAGCGTACGTGCGACGGCGAGCACGCCGAGCCGCTCGAGGAGGCGGAGCGGGGCGAGCACGAAGCGGAGACGCCGCGGATAGGGCAGAATCGCGAGCGCGAGCCCGCGCCGCAGTCGCGTCGCCACGGGCCGCCGATACCTCTCCTCGATCCACGGCCGCGCCGCCTCGATGAGCGCGCCGTAGTGGACGCCCGACGGGCAAGCGGTCTCGCAGCCCCGGCACCCGAGACAGAGATCGAGGTGCTGCACGGCGGCGGCGTCGAGCGGCAACGTACCGTCCTGCAGAGCATGCATGAGATGAATGCGACCCCGTGGTGAGTCGGCCTCGGTACCGAGCTCGACGTAAGTCGGGCACGCGGAATGACAGAGACCGCAGTGGACACAGTCGAGAAACGCCGCCTCGGGCGCGAAACCCGCGCCCGCGAGCGGAGTGCGCTCGACCGGCGCATCCACGGGACCGCGCGCACTCATAGGCGGGCGACGAAACGGCCCGGCGCAAGCGTCCCAGCGGGATCGAGCGCCGCCTTGAGCCGGCGCATGAGCGGCAACGATCGTGGGACCGGCGACCACACCTCGACGCTCGCGGCGAGCGCGTCGGGCCAGCGCTCGACGACGAACGTCGCCTCGTGCCGCGACGCGACCGCGCGTAGACGTGCGAGCGTGGCGGCCGCGTCCGCGGTCGCGACGGCGAGGGTCACCGTCCCCGCGCGCGGGTCGAAGCAGGCGTGGACTTCGGCGTCGCCGACGCATGCCAGCATCTCGGCCGCGACGTCTACCGCGCGGGTGCGCAGCGCCGCCGCACGCGTCACCAGGTCGCCGCCGGCGCGACGCGGCAAATCGCGCGCGGCGCCGACGAGCGCGCCACTCTCCGGCGCCGCCCCGTCGCCGTCATACACCACCATGGCGCCGGCGGCGCGCGCAGCGTCGAGGAGGCGGCCGCGCACCACCCCGACGTCGGCGGCGACGCCGCCGAGGAGACAGCGCCAGGTCGGCCGCGGCACGTCGGACGCGTCGATCATGGTGATCGCGAGCGCCACCTCGCCGAGCTCCGCGAGCCGCGGCGCGAGCGTGAGCGCGGCGGCGCGATCGACGCATGCGAGCTCGAGGACGCGTGTGACCTCCGGCCGCGGGCGCACCTTGAGCGTCGCCTCGGTGACGACGGCGAGCGTGCCGAGCGACCCGATCAGCAGCTTCATGAGATCGTAGCCGGCGACGTTCTTGACGACGCGCCCGCCGGCGCGCGCCTCACCCCCGTCGGCGGTCGCCATCGCGATGCCGATCACGTAGTCGCGCACCCGCCCCTGCGACGCGCGCAGGGGTCCCGCGAGGTCGGCGGCGATGAGGCCGCCGACGGTGGTACGCTCGGGACACGGCGGATCGAGCGGCAGCCACTGGCCGTGCCGCGCCAAGACGGCGTCGAGCGCGGCGAGCGTGAGACCGCTCTCGACGGTCACCGTCATGTCGGCGGGCGCGTACTCGACCACGGTTGCAAGCGCGCGCGTCGAGAGCGCGACGTCGTAGCGTGCGGGCGCATGCCCGAGCCCGCGATGCGCACCGAGACCGAGCGGCACCACCGCCGCGCCGGCGGCGGCCGCGTCGCGCACGCAGGCGGTGAGTGCCGCGCGCGTCGCCGGCGTCACCACCGCCTGCGGCACGACGCCCGCGATCGCGAGCGCCTGTCGCGCCGCGAGATCGCGCGTGACGGCATCTCCAGTCGGCGCGGCCTCGCCGCCGGCACGCGCCGAGTCGCCGCCGCTCACAAGGCGGCCTGGCGCCGCGGCGCGCGTTGCTCCGTGCAGCCGGCGGCGGTGGGGAAGATCTTGCCGGGATTGGCGCGTCCCGCCGGATCGAACACGCCCCGGAGGCGGCGCATCAGGGCGAGATCGTCGGGCCCGAAGCTCAGACCGAGCTCGCGAATCTTCTCGACGCCGATCCCGTGCTCGCCGGTGACGCTGCCGCCGAGCGCGACGCAGGCCGCGAGGATCTCACGCCCGGCGCTGAGCACGCGCGCGGTCTCGGCGCGGTCGCGCTCGTCGAAGAGGATGACCGGGTGGATGTTGCCGTCGCCGGCATGGAAGACGTTGCCGATGCGGAGCCCGTAGCGCGCGCCGATCTCCTCGATGCGCACCAGGATCTCGGGAAGCCGCGTCCGCGGCACCACACCGTCCTGCGTGCAGTAGCTCGGGGAGAGCCGCCCGACGGCGCCGAACGCGCGTTTGCGACTCTTCCAGATGGCCGCGCGCTCGGCCTCGTCGGCGGCGGTGCGGACGCTGCGCACGCCGCCGACGCGGCAGAGCTCCTCGACGCGCGCCGCGAGCGCCGGCAGTCCGGCCGCGGCGCCGTCGAGTTCGATGATGAGGACCGCGCCGGCGTCGGTCGGAAAGCCGGCGTGGTACGCCGCCTCGACGGCCTCGACGATCGTGCGGTCCATCATCTCGAGCGCGGCCGGCACGATCCCGGCGGCGATGATGCGCGACACGGTCGCGGTCGCCGCGGCGACGGTCTCGAAGACGGCGAGCAGCGTGGTCACCGCTTCCGGCAACGGCTCGAGGCGCAAGGTCGCGGCGGTGACGATGCCGAAGGTGCCCTCGGAGCCGCAGACGACACCCGTCAGGTCGTAGCCGGGTGTGTCCTCGATCGCGCCGCCGAGCTCCACCACCTCGCCGTCGGCGAGCACGAGCTCGACGCCGAGGACGTGATTCGTCGTGACGCCGTACTTGAGCGTATGTGGACCGCCCGAGTTCTCCGCCACGTTGCCGCCGATGGTGCACGCGTTCTGGCTCGAGGGATCGGGAACGTAGTACAAGCCGGCGTCGCGCACGGCGCGCGAGACGGCGGCGTTGACGACACCGGCCTCGACGACGACGCGGCGGTTGGCGACGTCGAGCATGCGGATGCGGCGCATGCGGCTCGTGCAGATCATGAGCGGCGCCTCATCGGGGAGGCAGCCGCCGGAGAGCCCGGTGCCGGCACCACGCGGCACGAACGCGACCCCCGCCTCGGCCGCGAGACGGACGACGCGCGCGACCTCGTCGGTGCTACGCGGCAGGACGACGAGCGCCGGCACGCTGCGCTCGATCGTGTAGCCGTCGCACTCGTACACGCGCAGGTCCGCCGCGTCGGCGAGCACGCCATCGGCGCCGACGACGGCGACGAGCGCGCGCTGCAGACGGGCGCGCGACGCGGCGCCGAGCGGGCCTCGAATTGACATGCGCGCGACATTACCACAATAGTCGGCGCGGCTCGCGGCGCCGCGGGCGGGCAACCCCCGATCGCGACTACGCGCGTCGACCCACGCGACGCACCATGGCGGTCTTTCCTCCACCGAAACGCTTGCTGCTCGGTCCCGGTCCGAGCGAAGTACCTCCACGCGTGCTCGCCGCCATGGCGCAGCCGCTCGTCGGACACCTCGATCCCGCCTTCATCGCCTTGATGGAGGAGACGAAGCGCCTGCTCCGCAGCGTCTTCGAGACCGAGAACACGCTCACCTTGCCGATCTCCGGCACCGGCAGCGCCGGCCTCGAGGCGTGCATCGTCAACCTCGTCGAGCCCGGCGACGAGGTGGTGATCGGCGTGAACGGCGTCTTCGGCACGCGGCTCGTCGAGGTCGCAACGCGCGCCGGCGCGACGGTCGTGAAAGCGGAAGCGCCGTGGGGCGAGGTCGTGCCCGAGGACGTCCTGGCGGCGGCGATCGCGCGCGCGCGCCGGCCGAAGCTCGTCGTCCTGGTGCACGCCGAGACCTCGACCGGCGTGTGGCAACCGCTCGAGGACGCCGGCCGGCGCGCGCACGCGGCCGGGGCGCTCTTCGTCGTCGACTGCGTCACCTCACTCGGCGGCTGCCCGGTCGGCGTCGATCGTCTCGAGATCGACGCCGCGTATTCGGGAACCCAAAAGTGCCTGAGCTGCCCGCCCGGACTCTCACCGATCACCTTCGGACCGCGGGCGCTGGCGGCGCTGCGCGCGCGCACGCGGCCGGTGCAGAGCTGGTACCTCGACCTCGGCATGATCGAGCGCTATTGGGGCGAGGAACGGGTGTATCACCACACCGCGCCGATCAGCATGAACTACGCGCTCTACGAGGCGCTGCGGCTGGTCGTCGAGGAGGGTCTCGAGGCGCGATTCCGGCGCCACCGGCTGAACCACGAGGCGCTGGTCGCCGGGCTCGAGGCGCTCGGTCTCACGATGGCGGTCGCGCCGGCACGACGTTTGTGGATGTTGAACAGCGTGCGCATTCCCGACGGCGTCGACGACGTCGCGGTACGGCGAACGCTGCTCGACGTGGAGGGCATCGAGATCGGCGGCGGGCTCGGACCGTTGAAGGGTCGCACCTGGCGCATCGGGCTCATGGGTGAGTCGAGCAGGCGGGCGAACGTGACGCGCCTCCTCGAAGCCCTCGAGCGGACGCTGCCGCGACACGGCCTGACGGTGCCGGCGGGCGCGGGCGTGGCGGCGGCCGAGCGTGTCTACGCGCAACCCGACGCGCGCTAGCGGCACGCGTCGAGCGGCGCCGCGATCGCGCGCACGCGGAACGCGGTGCTATCTCGCGCGCGCCTGGGTCTGCGTTTGCGACGCGGTCCGCATGCGTTGGCCGACGTCGATGAGCCAGTTGCCGCCGAGGTCGCCGTAGTAGGTCATGAAGCCCATGCACGCCACCACACCGAACACGAAACCAAAGATGAAGCTTCTCACTCCCGGAGTCATCGCCACCCCCCCCGGAACCATGGAGGTTCCCGGCATCACCCTTCGACCCACAGCTCGTGTCGCTTGGGAGAACGCCCCGAGGCCCGTTTGGCACGAGCCCGCCAGACTGTCAATGCGCAGGTGCGGCGCGCGGGCGCTCGTCGGCGTCGCGCTGGCGCTCGGGCTGACACCGGGATGCCTGCCGAGGGCACGCCCGCCGCTGCCCCCGTCACCCGCGCTGGTACGCCTCGATCGGCACCCGCCGCTCCTCGACGACGGCGATCCGGCGACGCTCGCGGCGGCGATCCGGGCGAGCCTCGAGTTCTACGCTCGGCTGCCGCCCGAGCGCCTGCTCGCGATCGGCACCGAGCGGATCCCGGTCGCGCGTATGCACGAGGCGCTCGCGGCATTGGCGCGGTTCGTCGACACAAGGCCGAGCGCGGACGCACTCGCCCGCGAGCTCGATCGCCGCTTTCGCGTCTACGGCGCGGCGGGACCGGCGGGCGTGCTTTATACCGGGTACTACCTGCCGCTCGTCGAGGCGCAGGAGGTGCGTGACGAGCGCTTCCGGTTTCCGGTGTTCGGCCGGCCGGCGGATCTCGTCACGGTGTCGCTCGCCGACTTCGGCGGCGAGTGCAGCGCCGGCGCCACGCTCGTCGGCCGCGTCGATCATGGCCGCCTCGTCCCCTATGCGGCGCGCGCCGAGATCGAGGCGAGCGGTGCAGCGGACGCGCCGGTCCTCGCGTGGGTCGACGATCCGGTCGCCCTCTTCTTCCTTCAGATCCAAGGGACGGGATGGCTTGCGCTCGCCGACGGCTCGCGACGCCTCGTCGGCTTCGCAGCCTCGAACGGGCAGCCGTACGTGAGCATCGGGAAGCTTCTCGTCGCCGAGGGGCACCTCGCCGCGGAGGAGGCCTCGATGCAGGGCATCCGGGGCTGGATCGCCGCGCATCCCGAGGAGCGCGAGCGCGTGCTGCACGCCAATCCGCGTTACGTCTTCTTCCGGCCGCTCGCCGAGGAGCCCATCGGGAGCTTGGGCATCGCCGTCACCGGAGGGCGGACGATCGCGACCGACCCGGCCGTTTACCCGCCGGGCGTGCTCGGGTTCGCGCGCATCCCGGCGCCGGCGGGCGCGGCCGACGGGACACTCTCGCGCCTCGTCCTGAATCAGGACGCGGGCGCGGCGATCCGCGGCCCCGGCCGCGTCGATGTGTTCTTCGGCGACGGTGCCGACGCCGAAGGCCGGGCGGGACGCCTGCGGGTGCGCGGCGACCTCTACGTTCTCGTCCCCCGCCCCGACGCCGACTAGCGAACGAACCGACACCGCGGGTTGAAGCGCGCACGCAAAGTTGGGACAATCCACTGCCCCCACCGCCACGCATGCAGGACGTCTACATCGTCAGCGCCGCTCGCACCCCGATCGGTGGATTTGCTGGTGGGCTTTCCGCGGCGACCGCGCCCGAGCTCGGCGCGACTGCGCTCCGCGCCGCGATCGACCGCGCCGGCGTCTCCGTCGCGGCGATCGAGCAGGTCATCATGGGCAACGTGCTCGCCGCCGGCGTCGGTCAAGCGCCCGCGCGCCAGGCGGGCCTCGGCGCCGGGATTGCGCGCGCGCACGCCGCCCTCACCATCAACAAGGTGTGCGGATCGGGCCTGATGGCGGTGATGCTCGCCGCCCAGGCGTTGCGGCTCGGCGAGGCCGACCTCATCGCCGCCGGCGGCATGGAGAGCATGAGCCGCGCGCCGTACCTCCTCCCGCGCGCCCGCCAGGGCCATCGCCTCGGCCCCGGCCCGCTCCTCGACGCCATGATCCTCGACGGCCTCTGGGACCCCTACAACGACTTTCACATGGGCAATGCCGCCGAGCGCTGCGCGCGCGAGCAGGGAATCACACGCGCGGCGCAGGACGCGTTCGCGACGCGCAGCTACGAGCGCGCGCAAGCGGCGATCGCCGCCGGCGCGTTCACGGGAGAGATCGCACCCGTCACCGTCGCCGGCCGCGGCGCCGCGCCCGTCGTCGTCACGCTCGACGAGGAGCCGGGCCGGGTCGACTTCGGGCGCATCCCAACCCTCCGCCCGAGCTTCGAGGTCGACGGAACGATCACCGCCGCCAACGCCTCGACGCTCGCCGACGGCGCGGCGGCGCTGGTAGTCGCGAGCGCGGACGCCGTCCGCCGCCACGGCCTGACGCCGCGCGCGCGCATCGTCGCCGCGACGAGCGCCGGGCGCGCCCCCGCCGAGTTTCCGATCGCGCCGGTCGACGCCATCGGTCGCGTCATCGCGCGCGCCAATCTCGCGCTCGGTGACATCGACCTCTTCGAGATCAACGAGGCGTTCGCGGTCGTCGTCTTGCATGCGATCCGCGCCCTCGACCTCGATCCGGAGCGCGTCAACGTCCACGGCGGCGCAATCGCCCTCGGCCATCCGATCGGCGCGAGCGGCGCCCGCATCCTGACGACGCTCCTCGCCGCCTTGGAGCGCCACGACCTGCGACGCGGCCTCGCCACGCTCTGCCTCGGGGGCGGCGAGGCGGTGGCGATGATCGTCGATCGGCGCCTCTGACGATGGACGCCGAGCACGACACCAACGTGATGCCCGTCGCTGCACGTGGCGCGCGCGCGGCGGAGCCGCGTCCGGAGCGCTACCGCTGGTCGATCCGCGTCGCGGCGCTGGTCGCGATGGGAACCTGGTGGGGCGTCGGCCTGCCGTACTCGCTCTACGCCTGGCTCCTCGACCCCAAACAGCTCCATTGGGTGCTCATCTGCTACGCGTGGGAGGTTCCCGTCTGCGGCTTACTCGGACCGCTGCTCTTTCCCCTGCTGTGGTTCCGCGCCATCGAACGACGCTGGCAGCGCGTCTTCGACGGCGAACGCGTCGACGTCGCGGAAGCGATGGCGCTCGAGCGCACGCTCCTCGACTACCCGACCCGGGCCGCGGTCGTCCTCCTCATCACCTCGTTGCTCGGCTACGCCGTCGGCGCACTGCAAGTGCGACTCTTCGCGCAGCTCCCGGTCGGCGAGACGGTGAAGATCGCCGTGCTCGGTCTGGTGACCGGGCTCGTCGGCGCGCTCTTCGCGTTCCTCTACCTCGAGTGGCTGCTGGCACCGCTCCTGCGCCGTCTCGGCGGCACCCACGCCGTGACGCCGACGGCGGGACGGCGGGTGCCGCTCTACGTGAAGGTGTTCGCATGCTCGCTGACGTTGACCGTGACGACGCTGCTGCTTCTCGCCACGATCTTCTACAGCCGCGGCGAGCGCATCTTGGAGGAACAGATCGGCGCCCGCGTCCTCGCCGAGACACAGCACCTCGCCGACGACCTCGCGGGCGCGGGCATGGCGCGCGCCGACGACGCCACGTGGTGGCGGGGGCGCGTGGAGCGGATGCAGCTCGGGCGCTCGGGGAGCGTCCACGTAGTCGCCGCCGACGGCACGATCGTCGGCGGCGATCGGACGGCGCCGCAGCTCACGAACCAAGGATTTCGCCCCGCGACCGTCGACGCCGTCCTGCGGAGCGGCCCCGCGCATCTCGTCGATCGCGTCTATGACCCGCGCATCGTCGCCTTCGCACCCGTCGCGGGCTCGTTCCGGCGCGTCGTCGCAGTCGTGTATCGCCGGGAGTTCGCGGCCGAGCTCGACGGGATGCTCCGACGCGCGGGCGTGGTGTTCGTCATGACGCTGCTCCTGGCGTTGAGCCAAGGGTTTCTGTTTTCACGGCGCTTGACGCGGCCGATCGAGATCCTGACGGCGATGGCGAGCACGATCGCGCGCGGCCCCGGTGACTCGTGGCGGACGGTCCGGGTGCGCACCAACGACGAGGTCGGCGAACTGGCGACCGCGTTCAACCAGATGACGGTGCGTCTCGCGGACGCGC
The DNA here is from genome assembly GCA_041476145.1 of Binatia bacterium. Taxonomy (GTDB): domain Bacteria; phylum Desulfobacterota; class Binatia; order UTPRO1; family UTPRO1; genus DP-19. The sequence continues at coordinate 4,602 of JBGOSW010000035.1, read as the reverse complement.
GTGCCGCGCTCGAGCGCTACAGCGCAGAGCTCGAGCAGCGTGTGGCGGCGGCGACGCGCAACATCTCCTCCCTCCACGACGTCGCGCGCGCCACCACGTCGACGCTCGAGCTCGAGGACGTGTTGAAGCTCGTCGCCGAGAAGACGTGCGTCACGCTCGCGCTCTCGCGTCTCGTCCTGCTCTGGTACCCGCCGGACGTCGGCGAGATCGTCGATGCGTACGCGACCGCCATCGGTGAGCCGGGCGTGCGCCTCGAGCTCACCGAGTCGATCGATCTCGCGGGCCTCTGCACCTCCTCACGGCCGACGGTCGTAGACGCGCACACGCTCGCCGCGACGCTGCCCTCCGCCGTCGCCGCCGCCGCGATCGCCGGCGAGCGCACGTTGGTCCTGCCGCTCATCTTCAAGGATCAGCTCCTCGGTGTGGTGCTCGGCGGCATGACGGCGGGTGGCGCGAGCCCCGACCTCGAGCTCGCGGCGGCGCTCGCGAGCCAGGCCGCGACCGCGCTCGCGAACGCCGCCCTCTTCGAGACCGCGCGCCGTCACGAAGCGGAGCTGCGAAAGCTCACCGGCATGCGGATGCAGCTCCAGGAGGAGAACCTTCGCAGCCTCTCGCGTGAGCTGCACGACGGCGTCGGCCAAGTGCTGACGGCGATCAAGATAGACCTCGGCATGATCGAGCGCGCGATGGACGGCGGCGATGCCGCGCTGCGGGCACGCATCGGCGAGGCGCGCGAGCAGGTGACGGGGCTCGTGCAAGAGATCCGGACGATGTCGCAGCTCCTCCGACCGTCGATGCTCGACGACTTCGGACTGGTGCCGACCTTGCAATGGCTGACGGAGCGGTTCAGCGCCCGCACGCACGTCGTCGTCGAGTTGCGCACGCCGGCGTCGGAACTGCGCCTGCCGGGCGCGATCGAGGTGTTGCTGTATCGTGTCACGCAAGAAGCGCTCACCAACATCATGAAGCACGCGCGGGCGCACCACGTCGAGGTCGAGCTGCGCGTCGGCGGCGGTGAGGTCGGGCTGCGGATCGCCGACGACGGCGTCGGCTTCGACGTCGAGCGTTTCCGGCGTACGCCCGCGGTCGGCGGCGTCGGCTTGCTCGGCATGCGCGAGCGCGTCGCGTACTACAACGGCCGGCTCGACATCCGCTCGCGTCCCGGCGGCGGCGTGCAGATCGCGCTCGCCTTGCCGCTCGAGACGGCGTCGACCGGCAGCGACGGATCGCGCGGGCGCATCCCGCTCGCCGGCTGAACGCATCATGGTCGCCCGCCCCCAGCCCGCCGACGCGCCACGCGCCGGCACGCTCCGGATGGTCGCCGCGTGGGGCGTCCACCTCCTTACCGCGAGCGGCGCCGTGGTCGCATTCCTCGCCTGGCGCGCGATCGCCACCGGACGATTCGGCGACGCGTTTCGCTGGCTCGCCGTCGCCATGTTCATCGATTGCATCGACGGCACGTTCGCGCGCGCGGTCGAGGTGAAGCGTGTGCTCCCGTGGTTCGACGGCACCAAGCTGGACGACATCATCGACTACGTGACGTACGTCTTCCTGCCGGTCGTGCTCCTGCACGAAGCGCATCTGTTGCCGGACGGCGACCGCGGCCTGTTGTGCGCGGCCACGATACTCTTGGCGAGCGCCTACGGCTTCTGCCGCACCGACGCCAAGACGGCGGACCACTACTTCCGCGGCTTCCCGTCCTATTGGAACGTGTTCGCGTTCTACGCCTTCGCGCTACGCCTTTCGCCGCAGGCGACCGCGATCTGGATCCTGGCGCTCGCGGTGCTGGTCTTCGCGCCGCTCAAGTTTCTCTACCCGTCGCGCGCACCGCACTTTCGCAGGCTGAGCCTCGGGCTCGGCGCCGCGTGGGGCGCGGTGACGATTCCCGCGGTCTGGATGACGCCGGACGCGCCGCCGGCCCTCGTCTGGGCGAGCCTCCTCTATCCGACGTACTATGGCGGCATGTCGCTCTGGCTACAGGCGACGGGCCGCACATGAGGGAGGCGCGATGACCGATCCGCACGAGCGCCTGCGGCGCGCGCGCCGGCTCTTCACCGAGGCCTATCAGCTTCAGATGACGGGACACCTCGAGGAGGCGATCGCGCGCTACCGCGAATCGATCACCTGCCACCCGACCGCAGAAGCCCACACCTTCCTCGGCTGGACGTACAGCTTTCAAGATCGGCTCGACGACGCAATCGCAGAGTGCGAGAAGGCGATCGCGCTCGATCCCGAGTTCGGCAATCCCTACAACGACATCGGCTCCTACCTCTTCAAGCAGGGCAAACTCGACGAGGCGATCCCGTGGCTCGAGCGTGCGATCGCGGCCACGCGGTACGAGCCGCGACACTTCCCGCACTGCAATCTCGGGCGGATCTTTTGGGCGAAGGGTCTCTTGAACCGTGCGATCGCGGAGTTCGAACGCGCCCTCGAGATCGATCCGCAATCACGCTTCGCGCAAGGCGCGCTCGACGCCATCCGGCAACAACTTCAGTAGTCGCGAACGCACAGCGACTTACGAGACGAGCCACTCCAACAAGGTTCGCATCTCCTTGTCGGCGAAGCCCGGGCCGGGAGCGCCGCCGTCGGCACCTTTGCGCAGCCATGTGCCGTCCTCGCGGAGGGAGATGTCGAACCAATCGGCGGCGGACGGGTTCGAGCGGTCGTACTGAATCACCGACGCGGTCGCGAGGCCGCCGAGCGGCGCCGGCCGGCCGCCGATGCTCGCGAGCGGCTGCAGGACGATCTCGACCCGCCGCTCGAGGAATTCGAGCGCGAGGCGCGCACCGTCGGGCACCTCGATGCCACCGAGATTTTTCGGGTTGAGCGCGCGCAGCGTCTTGATCGCCGGCTCGGCCATCTCTTTGTTGACGGCGGTCGCGAGCGCCTCGACCTCGGAGAAGAGCCCCTTCACCGAGCGCGCCCGCAAGCTGAAGAGCTCCTTCTCGCGGTTGGCGCGCCGGCCGATGCGACCGTTCGACCGCATCTTCTTCTCGGCCCGTTCGGCCATGCTGCGCACCCAATCGCGCATGTCGGCGATGGCCATACGTCAAAGAAAACACGGTTGCAAATCGCGGGCGCGACCAGCTCGAGCGCTCACGCCGAGCGCAGCAACCGCTCGCCGAGGCCGACTTTGAGCTGCTCGAGGAGCAGGCGCGGCTCCGACTGGATGCCGCCCCCGACGAAACCCTGGACGAGGATGCCGTTCAGCGTCGCCATGATCAGCGCCGCGTCCGCTTGCGGGTTCACGCTCACACGGAAGAGCTGCTTCTCGCGCCCGGTCTGGAGGATGTCCGCCAGCAGGTTGCAATAGATCCGGTACAGCTCCGTCGTGCGATCGAGCAGGTCGTCGAGATTCTTTTCCTCACGGACGACGAGTGAGAGGAGAAAACGAACCGAGTAGACGTTCTGACTGACGAACTCGTAGTAGAGATCGACGAGCTTGCGGATCTGTCCCAGCTCGTCGAGTCCCGAGAGCAACTCGACGACGTTGATCGAGTACGGCTCGAGCGAGCTCTTGAGCGCGGTGCGAAAGAGCTCGTCCTTGTTCGCGAAGTGCCAGAAGATGAGCGCCTTGGAGACCTGCGCCTCCTTCGCGACCTGCGCCAGTGACGTGTTCGCGTAGCCGTGCGCGGCAAAGAGTTTCGTCGCCGAAGAGAGAATCTTCTCGCGGGTGGAGGACATTGGTCTCAGCCCGCCGCAAGCGGCGCCTCCGGCGCTGGTGCTCCGCTCGGCGTCAGGCCAGCTTCGAACCGTACGCAAGGCCGCGCGCGCTTGCAAGCGCAGGCGTCAGGCGGCGGTCGCGCCCGGGGTTGCTCGGATCGTCAACGCCTGGCCGTCGTAGTCGATCACGACGTGGGAGCCGTCGGGGACCTCGCCGGCGAGAATTTTCCGACCGAGCGTCGTCTCGATCTCCTTCTGGAGGAGCCGCTTCAACGGCCGGGCGCCGTAGACGGGATCGTAGCCGGCGTTGGCGAAGTGCTCCTGGGCGGCGTCGGTCAGCTCGAGCTGGATCTTGCGCTCGGCGAGTCGCTGGCGCAGTCGGCCGAGCTGGATGTCGACGATTCGCTTCAGTTGCTGGCGCGAGAGCGCGTGAAAGACGACGATCTCGTCGACGCGGTTCAGGAACTCCGGGCGGAAATGCTGTCGCAGTGCCTCGAGGACGTCGCGCTTCATCCCCTCGTACGCCTCCTCGTCGGTGCCGCCGCGATAACCGAGGATGACCTGGCTGCCGATGTTGCTGGTCATGATGACGACGCTGTTCTTGAAGTCGACGGTGCGGCCGTGTCCGTCGGTGAGGCGGCCGTCGTCGAGGATCTGCAGCATGACGTTGAAGACGTCGTGGTGCGCTTTCTCGATCTCGTCGAAGAGAATCACACAGTACGGACGCCGGCGTACGGCCTCGGTGAGCTGACCGCCCTCGTCGTAGCCGACGTAGCCCGGCGGCGCACCGATCAGCCTGGCGACGGTGTGCTTCTCCATGTACTCCGACATGTCGATGCGGATCATCGACTGCTCGTCGTCGAAAAGAAACTCGGCGAGCGCGCGTGCGAGCTCGGTCTTTCCGACGCCCGTCGGGCCGAGGAAGATGAAGGAGCCGAT
>JBGOSW010000034.1:0-29564 GCA_041476145.1 Binatia bacterium | reverse complement strand
GGCTCGAGGTCGACGACGATCGCGCGCGCATCGGCGCCCGCCTTCGGATCCGGGTAGGCGTCGGAAACGGCCTCCGCGACGCCGACGACCGCCTTCTCGTCGCCTGTATGGTAGACGAGGACGCGATCACCACGCGCGACCGCGCGCAGGTGCTTACGTGCCAGGGCGTTCGCGACGCCGTCCCACGTGGTGCGTCCGTCGCGCTCGAGATGCGCGAACGAGTAGCAGCTCGGCTCCGTCTTGAACAACCAGCAGGATCCCACGCGCGTCGCCTCCCTGGAGATGGTGCGCGACCCTAGTCCGGGCCGCGATCGGCCGTCAATGCACGCCGTCGATGCGCGGGCGGCGCGGCGCGGGCGGCGCTCGCGGCGGGAAGCACGACCGGGTTCGGCGGCCGGCGTCCGGCGAGCACCGCAGCGAGATTGCGCGCGGCGACGACGGCCATGCGCGTGCGCGTCGCCGTCGTCGCGCTCGCGACGTGGGGCGTGAGGACGACGTTCGGGAGGAGGCGGAGCGCGCGCGGGACGCGCGGTTCGTGCTCGAAGACGTCGAGCCCCGCAGCCGCGAGCCTGCCGCTCGCGAGCGCGCGGACGAGCGCCGCCTCGTCGACGACGGCGCCGCGGCTGGTGTTGACGAGGATCGCGCCCCGCCGCATGCGGGCGAGCTCACGCGCGCCGATCAGGTGGCGCGTCGCCGGCGTCAGCGGCACGTGCAGCGTGACGATGTCGGCGGCGGCGAGCAGGCGGCCGAGGGCGACCTTGGTGGCGCCGGCCGGCGGGTGCGGCGCCGGCCGGCGCTGGTGGTAGAGGACGCGCATCCCGAACCCCTGGGCGCGGCGCGCGACGGCGGCACCAATCCGTCCGAGGCCGACGATGCCGAGCGTCGCCCCGTGGACGTCCCGGCCGAGCAGGAGGTCGGGCGACCAGCCGCGCCAGCGACCGGCGCGCACCAGGCGGTCGCCCTCGCAGACGCGACGGGCGGCGGCGAGAATGAGCGCGAACGCGAGGTCGGCGGAGGTCTCGGTGAGGACGTCGGGTGTGTTGGCGACGACGATGCCGCGCGCCGCCGCCGCGTGCAGATCGACGTTGTCGGTGCCGACGGCGCGGTTGGCGATCGCGCGCAGGCGCGGCGCGTGCCCGAGGATCTCGGCGTCGATGCGGTCGGTGAGCAGGCAGAGGAGGCCGTCGACGTCGCGCAGCCGCCGCGCCAGCGCCGCCCGCGGCATCGGCTGCCGCCCGCGATAGGTGGTGAGCCGGACGTCGCCGAGCGCCGCCCGCGCCGCGACGGGCAGCGGGTACGTGGTGAGAACGCGTGGCGGCATTCGCGCTCGATTCCGGGGAGCTCGTCGCGGCATTGTTCGCACGGCGGGAACGATCTACACGAGAGCGGTGTCCGTCGCTCGCGCGCTCGTCGTCGTCGCCGCGCTCGCTCTCCTAGCACCGGTTGCGTTCGTGGTCACCGACCACACGGTGTACCACTTCGAGCGCGAAAACCCCTTCTGCGTAGGCTGCCATCTGCACGAGCATCTGCTCGCGACGTTCGAGGCGGGCGCGACGCAAGCGACCGACCTCTCGGCGGTGCACTTCGCGGCGACCGACGAGCCGCGCTGCATCGCCTGCCACAAGGGAGAGGGGGCGATCGAGCGCGCCAAGGTCCTCGCCGTCGCCGGCCGCGACGCGCTCAAGTACCTGGCGGGCGTCCACCGCGAGCCCGATCACAGCGACGTGCCGATCGCCGACGTCGGCTGCACGCGCTGCCACCGGCGATTGGGGGAGACGGCGAGCGCTCCCGACTTCCACCAACGCGCCGAGCATCGGACGTTGCCGATGTCGTGCGTCACCTGCCACCGGGCGCATCGCGGCGGCGATCCGGCGCGGAGCTTCCTCGAGGAGGCGCACGTCATACCCGTCTGCCGTACCTGTCATCCGTCGCTTTGAAGCGCGCCGGCCGGGCGCCTCGATTGCATCGGGCACGGCGCTTTTCTATCGTGCGCGCGGCGGCGGGCGCCGCGAGGAGGTGCGAGATGCGAAGAGCGACACGAGACGGAGCGGTGATCCTCCTGACGTTGGTGACGGCGCTGCCGCGCCTCGCCGCGGCCTACCCGAACGGGACGGGCGAGTACGTGACCGACGCCGGTCCGTTTTGCGCCGGCTGTCACAGCTCGCGGCAGGAGTCGCAGCTGCGCGAGATGCCGAAAGAGCACGCCGCCCAGCAGCTGGTCGACGGCAAGCACCTGGGGACGATCACCAAAGGCCTGGGCCCCTATGAGAAGCTCTCCGAGGCCGAGCGCGCGACCTTGATCGCGCAGATCCGCGCCGTCGACGCCGCGGCGACGATCACCCTCGACGCGCCGAAGACGGTGAAGGCGGGCGCGGCGCTCACCGTCACCGCCAAGGCGCACGGCGGCGCCGGACCGGTCGTCGGCGTCATGCTCCTCGACTCCGATCTGCGCTACCAGGCGCGCACCCCCGCCGCCGACGGCTGGATGATCAGCGGCGCCCCCGCCGTCACCGGCCCCGACGGCAAGCCGCAGACGACCTGGACGGACAAGCGTGCCGCCGGCCTCGCGAAGAACCTCAACTACGTCATGGTCTACGGCATGAAGGGCGACGCCGTCGCCGGGACCTACGGCGATGCGACCGTCGCCTACGCACTGCAGGCGCCGAGCAAGCCCGGCGACTACACGCTCGCGGCCGCGCTGCTCTACGGCACCGAGAAGGCGTGCCCGCTCGGGACCGTGAAACGCATCGGTGTCGACCTCCCGCTCGGTGGCTTCGCCGGCGCCTCGGGACGCGTTCTCTTCACCGCGCCGCGCACGGTGACGGTCACGCCGTGAGCGCGCGTCGAGGCCGTAGCGCTCTATGATCACGCTGTATTTCGCGCCTCGCACGCGCTCCGTTCGTGTCCGCTGGCTCCTCGAGGAGCTCGGGCTGCCGTACGAGTTGCGGCGCGTGACGTTCAACGTACCGACGAAGATCTTCGCGCAGGACACGCCGCTCGGGAAGCTGCCGGTGATCGAGGACGGCGACGTCACCATCTGCGAGTCGGGCGCGATCGTCGAGTACATCCTCGAGCGCTACGGCGACGGACGCCTCGCACCGGCGATCGGCTCGCCGCTCCGCGGCGAGTTCCTGCAGTGGATTCATTTTGCGGAGGGCACCGCGTTCCCGCCCCTCGGGGTCATCGTCTGGCACACCTTCTATCAGCAAGACGCCGAGCGGAATTCCGGCGCGGTCGCGACCGCCCGCGAGCGCGCCGGCGCCGCCCTCGATTTCGTCGAGCGCGCACTCGCCGGCAAAGACCATCTCCTCGGCGCGGAGTTCTCCGCCGCCGACGTGATGATGGGCTTCACGCTCGTCGCCGCGCGTCTCCTCGGCGTGCTCGACGAGCGCTATCCCAACCTCACACGCTATCTCGCGCGGCTCGAGGCCCGGCCGGCGTTCCAGGTGGCGACGGAGACGTGAGCCGGATTGCATTCGATGCGCGACTGCGCGACAGTCGACCGCAATTCACGCCGTTCCCCGCCTCCCCGGCGGGCGCAGAAGGAGACGAGCCATGCAGGAATACAAACTCTACATCGACGGGAAGTTTTGCGACGCGGAGGGCGGGAAGACCGCCGACTCGATCAATCCCGCGACCGAGGAGCCGTGGGCGAAGATCGCGCGCGCCAGTCGCAAGGACACGCAGCGCGCCATCGCCGCTGCGCGCAAGGCCTTCGACGAAGGCCCATGGCCGCGCATGAGCCAAGCCGACCGTGCCAAGATCCTGAACCAGATCGCCGATGGCCTCGAGGCGAAGAGCCAGGAGATCGCCGCCATCGAGACCCAGGACTCCGGGGGCACCATCCGCAAGACCGCCGGCGACATGATGTTCGGCGCCGCGCAGCTCAAGTACTTCGCCGAGATGGCGGAGAAGCTGCCGCTCTGGGAAGAGATCCAGGTGCCGCAGTTCCCCGCGCAGTCGAAGAACTATCTGCAGCGCGAGGCGATCGGCGTCTGCGGGCAGATCATTCCCTGGAACTTTCCGCTCATGATGGCGGTGTGGAAGCTCGGTCCGGCGCTCGCCACCGGCAACACGGTCGTGCTGAAGCCGGCGACCGACACCCCCTGCTCCGCGCTCGAGCTCGCGAAGATCATCGACGCGAGCGATCTGCCGAAGGGCGTCGTCAACGTCATCCACGGCAGCGGCGCCGAGTGCGGTGAGGAGATCTGCACCAGCCCGCTGGTCGACAAGGTCGCCTTCACCGGGTCGACCGAGGTCGGCCGGCGCATCCAGCAGCTCGCCGCCGGGACGATCAAGAAGGTGACGCTCGAGCTCGGCGGGAAGTCCGCCAACATCATCCTCGACGACGCCGACCTCGACATGGCGATCGACGGCTCGCTCTTCGGCTGCTTCTTCCATCAGGGCCAGGCCTGCGAGTCCGGCACGCGCCTCTTCGTCTCCGAGACGATGCACGACGAGGTCGTCAAACGCCTCGTCGAGCGCACCAAGATCCTCACGCTCGGCGATCCGCTGCAGTTCGGGACCGCGCAGGGTCCGCTCATCTCCGCCCGTCAGCGCGAGACCGTCCTCGGCTACATCAAGAGCGGCGTCGACGAGGGCGCCAAGGTCGCGGTCGGCGGCAAGCGTCCCGAGGGCCTCCCCAAGGGCTACTACGTCGAGCCGACGATCCTCACCAACGTCAAGAACAGCATGAAGGTCGCGCAGGAAGAGATCTTCGGCCCGGTCCTCGTCGTCATCAAGTACAAGAACATCGACGACGCCATCCGCATGGCCAACGACTCCATCTACGGCCTCGGCGGCGCCGTGTGGTCGAAGGACAAGGAGAAGGCGACGGTCGTCGCCAAGCAGATGCGCACCGGCACGGTGTGGATCAACGACTACCACCTGCTGTCGGTCGCGGCGCCGTTCGGCGGCTACAAGCAAAGCGGCATCGGCCGCGAGTTCGGCATGGAAGGCATCCTCGAGTACACCGAGGTGAAGCACATCCACGTCGATCAGGTGGACAACCGCGCAGCGAAGTTCTGGTACGGGGCGCTGTTCGGGGCATAGACCGGCGGAGAAGTCACACGCGCGCCAGCAGTCGCAGCGCTGCTCGCCGCGGCATCCCACGAGAGGGGAGGGCGTGACGCCTTCCCCTCTCGCGTTTCATGGCTAGCGGACGAGGAGCGTCGCGAGACCCAAGAAGATTCCCATGCTCGCGCAGTCGGTCGCGGTCGTGAGGAAGATGCTCGAGGCGGCGACGGGATCGGCCCCCAGCCTGCGGAGAGCGACCGGGACCACGACCCCCGCGATGCCGCTCGCGACGCAGGCGACGGTCATCGAGATCGCCACGACCACGCCGAGAGTCCCAGCCGAGGGAATCTTCTCCGACGTCGCATAGAGGAGCATCGCGACGCCGGCGGTCACGCCGACGAGCGCGCCGTTCAGAAACCCGAGCCATGCCTCTTTCAGGATCAACGCCCGTGCCTTGCCGCTCTGGAGCTCGCCGAGCGTCATGCCGCGCAACGTGACGGCCATGGTCTGGCAGCCGGTGTTGCCCGACTGGCTGGCGAGAACAGGCAGGAAGACCACGAGGATGACGACGCGGTCGATCGTTCCTTGGAAGAACCCGACCACGGCTGCGGCGAGAAACGCCGTCAGGAGGTTCAGCTGTAGCCACGGATGGCGGAAACGCAGGCTCCGCAACCACGGCGTCGCGAGCCGCTCCTCCTTCTGCACTCCGACCATCGAGCCGGGCTGCGCGCTGAGCTCGAAGGCCTGCTGCTCGAAGAGGGTCTGGCCGCGGATGACCCCGATCAACCGGCCCGCGTCGTCGCACACCGGATACGACGGGTGATGCCATTTCAGCACCTCGCGCATCGCGTCCATGACCGGCGTCGCCGCCTCGAGATGAAATGGGTTGGGGATCATCACCTCGGAGAGCGCCTGGCTGGACGCCGCGAACATCACCTCGCGGAATACGAGGACGCCGATGAGCCTTCGCTCTCGGTCGATCACGTACGCGTACGAGACGAAGGCGCGCTTCACGATCTCCCGGAGCTTCTCGGTCGCCTCGCCCACCGTCATCTCGGGCGGAAACGCGGCGAACGGTGGCGCCATGAGACGGCCGATCGCGTCCTCGGGAAAGTCGTGATTCGCGCTCCACTGACGCGCCCATTCCGGCGACGCCTTCGCGGCGATGCGCGCTCGTCTCTCGTCGTCGAGTTCCCACAGGATGCTCACCGCGTCGGACGGGTTCACGCCCTCGAGCACCTGCGCGATCGTTTCGTCCCGCTCACCGTCGAGAGCCGCGATCGCTTCGTGCGGGGCGCGGCCCGCGATCTTCGCAGCGAGGGCGCTGCGATCGTCGTCGTTCTCGATCTGGAGATTCGTGCCGGTCGGCGTAGCTGTCACCCCGTTCTCCTATCGGCTGCGCGGCGCTTGTTGCGGCAGCGCAGGCTCGGTCATTCCGTCGGTGGCCTTCGCTATGGCCTGACCCGGCCGGCGGCGCAACCGGTCGTGGCCGTCGGCGCGGGCATCGTCCGCAGTGGCATGACTGCCCTCGCGTCGTACGGTGCACCGCCGCGCGCGAGTGGCGCGGCGTGAATTTCGTGGCGCCCGGTGGGCGCCGGCGCGCTGCGCCGGCGTTGAATCCGTTGGGCTCCACGTGTCGCGCTGCGCGGCATGCTTCGTGCTGTCGCAACGCCTCAGAGGAGTACGCGACCGCATGCGATCTCGTAAAACGCTTTGGTTCTTCCTCCTGGCTCTCGTCGCCGTCACGCCGTCGGCGCACGCGCAGTCTGACGGGGCCACGTTGGTGCATTGTCAGGGTAAGGTGACGTCCCTGGCGGCGCGATTCGAGCGCGCCCGTCGCGCGGCTCTCGGCCAATGCGTACGAAAATCGCTCCGCTGTCCCGACGTTCTCACCAGCGGCGCGACGGCGGGGTCGGACGCCTGCCTCGGCGACGTCGCGATGAAATGCCAGGCGCGCATCGCCGCCCTGGCGCAGGCAGGGACGGCGCTCCTCGGAGCGCTCACGCAGTGCTCGCAGCCGAGCAGCGACGGCACGCCCGGACTCTCGATCGACGAGATCACCGGTGACCTCGAATACGATCTCCTGACCGCGCTCTGCCCGCAGGCCGATCTCACTCCCGACCAGCTCTCGCAATGCCAAGCGCACGTGCTGACGTGCAACGCGGACCTGGCGTTCACGACCGCGATACCGCGCGGCGCGGAGCTGCTCGCGCGACTCGGGCTGCCGCTCGACGACTCCGCCTGCATCGGCAACACTCCCTGTGGCAACGGCACCCTCGACCCCGGCGAAGCGTGCGACGACGGTGCCGACAACTCCGACACCGAGCCCGACGCCTGCCGCACCACCTGCCTCGACGCGCACTGCGGTGACGGCGTCGTCGACTCGGACGAGGAGTGCGACGATGGCAACGCCACCGGCGGCGATGGTTGCGAGGTCGACTGTACGCTGAGCCCGGGCGCGACCTGCGGCGACGGTACCCTCGACGCCGGCGAGGAGTGCGACGACGGACCCGCCAACTCCAACGTCACGCCCGACGCCTGCCGCGTCAACTGCCGCGACGCGACCTGCGGTGACGGCGTCGTCGACTCCGGCGAGGACTGCGACGACGGCAACAGCGTCGACGGCGATGGTTGCGAGTCCGACTGCACGGTCACCGCGGGGAGTTTTTGCGGCGATGGCATCGTCGACGCCAGCGAAGAATGCGATGACGGTGCGGACAACTCCGACGTCACCCCCGATGCCTGCCGGAGCGATTGCACCGACCCGCGGTGCGGCGACGGTGTCGTCGATGTCGACAGCGGCGAGTCGTGCGAGCCGCCGGGGACGATCCTCTGCACGTCGGAGTGCGATACGCGCCAGCCGGCGTTCACTTTCGCGGCGGCGCCGGACTCGGCACCGTCGGCCGACGATCTGGTTCGCTGTCAGACGACGATTCTAGGCGGGGCGCAGTCGCTCTACGAGCGTACCGTCGGTCTCGAGGGGCGCTGTGCCGCGAAGGTCCTGCAGTGCACGTTCGGCATCTCGGAGGATTCCGATCCGGACGGGATCAAGTCCGACGCCTGCTTCGCGAACGCGAACAAGCTCTGCCTCAGGGTTTCGCAAAAGCGCGACGTGTTGCTGGCGAAGCAAATCGCGAAGGCCGCCAAGCGCTGCACGACCGGAAAACCCGCCACCGCGATCCCGCTCGCCGACCTCGTCGACGAAACCTCGGGTCTCGGCTTTCAGGCGGCCGCCGAGGCTTGCCCCGCGGCCGACGGCGACACCGTCGACGACACGACGCTTTTCACCTGTGTCTATCGCGCGACGGAGTGCACCGCGGAGGGCACGGTTGCGCGCTCCATGCCGAGCGCCGCCGATCTCCTCGGTCAACTCGATCTCGACGCGACCGCCGTCTTCCCCTGCGTGACCGACCTCCAAGGCGGCTGAGCGTCCGGATCGCCGCGATTCAGCGGCCATAGGTCCGCTGCAGATACGCCACGATGTCGGCCGACTCGAACATCGCGACGTCGCGATTCGGGTCGACGAGGTAGGGGACCATCATCTTGCCGGTGCGGGCGATGAACGCCTCGCGGCGGCGACTTCCGCGCGCGATGTTGTGCAAGCGGTAGGGAAGTTCGAGCTCGCAGAGCGCCTCACGCACCAGGCGGCAAAACGGTGAGCCCTCGTAGCTGTAGAGTTCGAGGGGTTGATCGGGCGGACGGGCCGGACGGTAGCGCTCGCCGTGTCCGAAGCGCATGCCCGAGGCCGCCGCGGAGCCGGCGAGCGTGAGCGGCCCGAGCGACAGCATGAGCGGTACTCCGCCGTTTCCGTAGCGTTCGAAGAGGTAGCGGTTGATGTCGTCCGACTCGTACATCTCTACGCCGGTGTTCGGATCGACGAGGTAGGGAAATTGTTCCTTGCCGCCGCGCGCGCGGACGACGTCGCGAAATCGCGCGCCGCCTTTGGGGCACGGATAGATCATGGCCTCGAGGTCGAGGACGGTGAGCGCTTCGCGCACCTTGCGGCAGTACGGACAGGCTTCGAATTCGTAGAGCTCGAGAAGCTTGGCGGGAGCCTGGCCAACCGGGCCGACACGCTCCGCGAAGCCGAAACGCGCCACGGTGGCGAGAACCGACGTCGTGACGTTCATCAGGCGTGCGAGCTCCATGGTCGACCTCTGGCAATCACGTGCGGCCGCGACAGTCAAAGGGCGCGCGGTGCGCCCCTTGACCACGCGGCGGCGCGCGGGCGATGAAAGCACGTGCGTATCGAGGCGACGCCGCGCGCGCTGCAGGTCGTGGGTGAGGTACGCGCCGGCCGCCCGGGCGAGGCGTTCTCGTTCGTCTTCGGCTCGGGGTGTTGCGAGGGGACGGCACCGCATCTCTTCGCCGACTACACGCGGACGCCGCAGCACGAACAGGTCGGCGAGATCGGCGGCGTCGCCGTCCTCGCCGACGCGCACGTGCGGCGCCTCTACGGCGCGCGCACGATCGTGATCGACGTCGAGGCCGATCCGCTCGCCGACGGCTTCTCGGCCGAAATCCCGCTCGGCTGGCGCTTCACGTTGCGGCTCGCAGAGAGGAGTGAGGCATGTCCCTGACCACGACGACACCCGCATCGGGCGCGGGAGCCTGAGCGGATGCGCCTTCGGCAGGTCGCATTGGTCGCGCGCGAGCTCGACCCGGTCGTCGAGGATTGCTGCGCCGTGCTCGGCGTCGAGGTGGCGTTCCGCGATCCCGACGTCGAGATGTTCGGCCTCAGAAACGCCGTGATACCGATCGGCGACACCTTCCTCGAGGTGGTCTCGCCGATCATCGATGGCACGACGGCGGGACGCTTCCTCGAACGCCGTGGCGGCGACGGCGGCTACATGGTGATCGTTCAGACCGACGATCTCGACGTCGATCGCCGTCGACTCGCCACCTTGGGCGTGCGCACGATCTTCGAGGTGACGTTGGAGGACATCGCCACCGTGCACCTGCACCCGCGCGACGTCGGCGGCGCGATCCTCTCGCTCGATGTCGCGCGCCCGCCGGAGAGCTGGCGATGGGCCGGGCCGACGTGGCGCATCGCCGCGCGCAGCGACGTGAGCGCCGCGCTCGCGGCCGTCGAGATCCAGGCGGGCGATGCGGCGGTGATGGCGGCACGTTGGAGCGCCGTGCTCGGACGGGCGTCGCGCCCCGTCGCCGACGGCACGTTCGCGATCGCTCTGGATGCGGGTGCGATCCGCTTCGTGCCGGCCCGCGACGCGCGCGGCGACGGGGTGGCGGCGCTCGAAGTGCGCATGCACGACCGTGCGCGGGCGCTCGCCGCAGCGCGTGCCCGCGGCCTCGCGACCGGCGCCGACGAGGTCACCCTCGGCGGCGCGCGGTTCCGCTTCTGCTGACGGCGATGGCGGGCGTGCTCGACGGCGTCCACGTCCTCGACTTCGGGCGCTATATCGCCGGGCCGTTCTGCGCCGCGCTCCTCGCCGATCTCGGCGCCGAGGTGATCCGCGTCGAGAGGATCGGCGGCGGCGAGGATCGCGGCGTGATCCCGGTCGGTGCCGAGGGTGACGGCAGTCTCTACCTGCAAACCAATCGCAACAAGCTCGGGATGACGCTCGATCCGGCCGCCCCCGAGGGACGCGAGGTGGTGCGCCGCCTCGTCGCGTCGGCGGACGTGGTGGTGGCGAACCTGCCGCCGGCGACGCTGCGTGCGCTCGGCCTCGACTACGCGAGCCTCGCCGCGATCAAGCCCGACGTCATCCTCACCTCGGTCTCGGCGTTCGGCTGCGGCGGCCCCTACGAGGAGAAGCTCGGCTTCGACGGCATCGGACAGGCGATGTCGGGCGCGATGTATCTCTCGGGCGCACCCGACGAGCCGATGAAGGCGTTCGTGCCCTACGTCGACTACGCGACGGCGCTGACCGCGGCGTTCGGCACCCTCGCCGCGCTCCTCCACCGTCGCGCCACCGGCCGCGGCCAGGAGGTGCAGGCGTCGCTGCTCGCGACCGCACTCACGATCACCAACGCCTACGTCGTCGAGCAGGCCCTGCTCGCGCCGAACCGCGTCGCGAGCGGCAACCGCAGCCAGATCGCCGCGCCGTCCGACGCCTTCCCGACGCGCGACGGCTGGATCATCGTGCAGGTGGTCGGCGGCCCGCTCTTCCGGCGCTGGGCGGCACTCATGGGCGAGGACCACTGGCTCACCGATCCGCGCTTCGCCGACGATCGTACCCGTGGCGAGCACGGCGTGATCGTGAGCGCGCGCATGCGCGAATGGTGCGCGACGCGCACGACGGCCGAGGCGCTCGCCGCGCTGGCGGTGGCGCGCATTCCCGCCGGCCCCGTCTACTCGCCGCAGCAGGTGCTCGACGATCCGCACGTCCGCGCCAGCGCGTTGCTCGAGGCGGTCGCGTATCCGGGGACGCCGCGTCCGGCGCCGCTCAGCGCCACCCCCGCCCGCCTGTCGGCGACACCCGGGAGCATTCGCCGCCGCGCCCCGCGTCTCGGTGAGCACACCGACGAGATCCTCACGCGCCTCGGCTACGCGCCGTCGGAGATCGCCGCCCTGCGCGCGGCGCGCGTCGTCTGATCCGCGCCGACGCGCGTGTCAACGGGTGTCCCGCGCGTAGACGCTTGCGCTGGCGGTTCCCGCGTAGAGGCGTGCGCCGCCGGGATCGAGCGCGAGCGCCAGGACCCCGCCGCCGGGGAGCCCGCGACCGACGTCTTCCCAGGTCGCGCCGGCGTCCACGCTGCGAAAGACGCTCTTGCCTGCGGCGTCGCTCTGCACGAAGGAGTCCCCGCTCACCCCCGCATAGAGGGCGCCGCTCTGCCCGTCGACCGCCAGGCTCGAGACGAAGACGTTCGCTTGCGTGTTCTCGAGGGCCGTCGGGGTCCAGGACGTAGCGCCGTCCGTGCTCGTGAAGACGCCGCGATGGGTGCCGGCGTAGAGGGTGTCGGATCGTGCCGGATCGATCGCGAGGCTCGCGACACTCGGCGCGCAGCATCCGAACTCGAGTCCGGTACTGCGATCCGCCCAGGTGAGGCCGGCGTCGACGGACTCGAGGACGCCGGAGGCGAAGGTCGCGGCGTACACCCTCGCAGGCGCGGCGGGATCGACGGCGAATGCGATCACGTGCTCGTCGGGGTCGTCGAAAGCCCGAAGCGTCGTCCAGTGCTCGCCGCCATCGGCGGTCCGCAGGATCTCACCGCCGAGGTCGCGGTCGGGCGTGCTGATCGGCAGCGTGCTCGCGTAAACGACGCTCGGCTCGCGGGGATCGACGGCGAGCGCGAGGACCCCTCTGCGGACCGCCTCCACGCGCTGCCACGACGCGCCACCGTCGCGGCTCACGTACAGACCCTCGCCGTCACTGTTCGCGAATCTCTTTCCGGCGCCGACCCAGAGGGCGGAGCCGTCGCTGGCGATCGTGAGCGCCCATGCCTGCTCGAGCCCGGCGCCGATGGCCACCCACGTCGCGCCGGCATCGGTGCTCTTGAACGGTGTGCCGCTCGCGACCGCGTAGACGGTCGACGATGCCCGCGGATCCACGATCACCGCCGGGACGTCGTGGCCGGTAACGCCGCGCGTGCTCGGCCTCCAATGCGCGCCCCCGTCCGAGGTCTTGAAGACGCCGGTGCCCTCGGTGCCGGCATAGACGGTGTCCGGAGCGCGCGCGTCGGTCGCGAGGGCATTGATCCTGAAGTCGGTGAGGCCGGTCGTCACGGCCGTCCAAGTGGCGCCGCCGTCGCTGCTCCTGAAGACGCCGCCGTCGCACTGGGGGCCGTCGCAGAAGAGCGTGCCGGCGCTGGCGAACAGCGTCCCCGACCGCCGGTCGAGCGCGAGCGCTGCGACGTAAGGGAAGCCGGTCGCGGCGGTCGGCTCCCAGGTGGCGGCGCCGTCCCGACTCCGGTAGACGCCTGCGAGCGTCGTGCCCGCGTACAGGGTCGTCGGATGGCTCGGATCGACGAGGAGCGTACTGAGCGGCAGGCTGCCCGGGAATGCCGGGCTGGTGAGACCTGCGTTCGCGACCTGCCACGTCGCGCCGGCATCGACGCTCCGGAAGACTCCGTCGAACCCGCCGGCGTATACCGTCGAGGGCGTTTCGGGGTCGATCGCGAGCGCGAAAATGCCCTCAGAACCGCCGAGACCGCTGGCCTGCCACGAGGCGCCGGCATCGGTGCTCTTGAAAACACCCCAGAACGACGTTCCCGCGTAGAGCGTCGTGGGAGTCCGCGGATCGATCACGAGAGAGAAGACGTCCAAGCCCCCGATCGAGAACTCCGTGGTCAGGCCCGTGTCACTGCGCACCCAGGTCTCTCCCGCATCGGTGCTCTTGAAGACGCCGCGCAGGCTCGGGCCGGGAATACCCCCGACGCCGGCGGCGTAGATCGTGGCCGGATGCGAGGGATCGACGACGATCGCGAAGACGTCGAGATCGGTGAGGCCGAGGCTCGCCCACGTCTCCCCGCCGTCGCGGCTTCGGAAGATCCCTCCACCGGCGGTGCCGGCGTACAGACCGGAGCGCGCGCCCGGATCGACGGCGAGCGAGCGGATCCTTCCTCCGTCCGGGCCGACGGCGGTCCACGTCGCCTGCTCGTGGGTGGATGCGCGGCCGTCGTGCTGACCGCCGCATCCGAGCGCGGTCGCGAGCACGAGCGTCGCCCCCATCGACAAGAGGCGCGCCATTGGACGAATGCAGGACACCTAGAGGGCGCGGCCCATGGCATCACGACGCACACGCGCGCCGAAGCGACGGGTCAAGCGCTGCGTGCAGAGGTCGATGGCGAGCCGGCTCGCGTCGATACCGATCCACGCGCGACCGAGGCGCTCGGCGACGACCAGCGTCGTTCCGGAGCCGCAACACGGGTCGAGGACGACGTCGCCCTCGCGGCTGCTCGCCTGCACGATGCGCTCGAGGAGCGCTTCCGGTTTCTGCGTCGGATAGTCGAGCCGCTCGGCGGCGTTGGGATTGATGATCGACAGGTCCCACCAGTCCGCCATCGGCGAGCGCGACGTGCTCCCGGCGACGCTGCGTGCCTTGCGGACGCCGTCCTCGAAATGGGCATGCTGCCGCCGGCCCTTCCAGCGCCTCCGCGTACCGGCGGAGACCGGCACGTGCAGCGGATCGAAGACGTGAGTGCCGTCGTGCGCCTTGCTATAGAAGAGGATGACGTCGTGGTTGCGCGCGAACTGTCGCGCCGCGACGGACCATTTGCGATAGCACCAGACGATCTCGTTCCGGAAGCCGGCGCGGCCGAAGACGGCATCCATCACGATCTTCAGATAGTGGCTCGCCGTCGGATCGCAGTGCAAGTAGAGGCTCCCGGTGGGCTTGAGGACGCGGCGGAGGTCGACCAGCCGCGGTGCCATCATCGACAGATACGCCAGCATGTCGGTCGGGCCGAGGAGATCGCGGAGCGTGACGAGCGCTTGCGCGACGCCGCCGCCCACCGCGACGACCTTCTCGTAGGAGGCCGTCGTCGCCGCGTCCCAGGTCCATGTGTCGGCGAACGCCGGAACCCGGGTCCGGATGTTCGCCGCTGCGACGTGGACGGCGTAGTCTTGATTGCTCTTGAAGGGCGGGTCGAGGTAGACGAGGTCGATCGATTCGTCCGCGACGTGCCGCCGCAGAACGTCGAGGTTGTCGCCGCAATGGAGCGTACCGGTCATCGGCCGCGCGCGTACCATGACGCCTCGGACTCGAGCAAGGCGCGGGCGAACGACGACGAGGAGCGACCATGGCGCTTACACTCGACGAGAATGCCGTCCGCGAGCGGCTGCGTCCGCTTATCGAGGGCTCGACCTTCTCGCAGGCGGTGGCGCGTCTCGTCGACGATCCAGTCCTGCTCTCGATCTTTCTCATGGGCGTGAGCCTCGGCGAAGGCCTCGGCGAGGCAGGCGTCGCCGCGATCGGTGAGGAGGAGATCGCCACCCTCATGCACGACCTCCGCCGCCAGGAGCTCGAGGAGCACGGCCACATGGAGGGCACCCGCCTCGTCGTCCGCGAGCTCTTTCCCGAGCACTTCGACGGCGACCGGTATCGGTACGCCGACCGTCTGATCGGAACCGACTACTACTACGCGATCCGTGAGGCGAATCGTACGCGGCTGCGCGCGCGCGACCGCTACTCGCGTCTCAACCTCTTTCTCACGACGAGCTTCGGTTACGAGATCATGGTCGGCCTCCTCTACGGCGCGGTGATCGACGCCCTCGGGCGATCGCGTCTACCGCGGGCGCTCACCGAGCGCGTCGCCTTCGTCCTCACCGTGATCCTCCGCCAGGAGGAAACCCACCTCGGCATCATCGCGCAGCACGACGCGCTCCTTGCCGCCGATCGCCGCGCGCTCTCGCCGGGGGCGGTCACGACGCTCGCGCGCCTCGCCCGGCTGACGGTCGAGGATTACACATGGGTCGCGGAGCTGGCGGTGCGCGAGATCGTGCGCACGACGGCGATCTACGGCGAGCCCGAGCGCCTGCGGGCGCACCTCACCGGCGCGTAACCGCGGTGCTCGACTTCAGCTTCACCCCCGCCGAGGAGGAGTTCCGCGCCGCTCTGCGCGCGCTCGCCTTGCGTGAGCTCCTGCCACGCTACCGCGAGGGCGACGCGAGCGGGATCTATCCCGCGGCGCAGATCCGGCGCGTGATCGCCTTCGCCGACGACTTCTGGCGCGGACGCGAGGCCGAGCGCACGCTCGTCGTCTCCGGCATCACCGCCGAAGAGGTGGCACGCGGCGACTTCAGCTGCGTGTTGCCGAGCCTCGGCCCGGCGCTGAACCGCGAGTTCCTCGACGCCGCCTCGCCGGAGCTGCGCGCGCGCTGGGTGCCCGGGCTCCTCGCCGGCGACCTCGTGCTCGGCCTCTGCCTCACCGAGGCCGGCGCCGGCTCCGACATGGGCGCGATCCAGACCCGTGCCGAGCGGCGCGGTGACGTCTACGTCTTGAACGGCGAGAAGACGTCGGTGAGCTTCCTCAACGCCGACGTGTTTTACGTCTTCGCGCGCACCGATCCCGCGTCGAGCGATTGGCGCGGCCTCTCCGCGTTTCTCGTTCCCCGCGATACGCCCGGTCTCAGCACCGAGGTCTACGACGACATGGGCTGCCGCGCCGTGCCGCGCGGCATCCTCCGCCTGGCGAACGTCGAGGTGCCCGCCGATGCCATGGTGGGCACGCACGGCGAGGGCTTTCCGATGATCCGGAGATTTTTCGACGTGAACCGCGCGATCATCGGCCTCAAGTGCGTCGGTGCCGCGCTGCAGACCCTCGATGAGACGATCGTTCATGTGAAGGAGCGGGTGCAGTTCGGCGCGCCGCTCGCGTCCTACCAGGGCGTCGCGTTCCCGATCGCCGAGGCGGCGACGGTCCTCGAGCTGGCGCGCTGGCAGTGCTACCGCGTCTTGTGGATGCGTGCGCGCGGCATCCCCTGCGCCGTCGAGGGCGCGATGGTGAAGTGGTGGGCGACGCAGGTCGCGGCCGACGTGATCCACCAATGCTTGCTGCTCCACGGTCATCGCGGCTACACCAAGCGGCTCCCGATCGAGCAGCGCCTGCGCGACGTGATCGGCTGGCAGATCGGCGACGGCGCCCCGCAGATCCAGAAGCTCATCATCGCCCGCAGTCTCTTCGGGAAGGATTTCCTGCCGCGCTGACCTCACCGGGCCGCCCGGCGGCCCGGTTTACCCACGCGCGCGTCCGGTGTATGCGGGCGAGCAACCCCTGCAAGGAGGACCCCCATGAGAGCCGCCGTGATGGAAGCCGTCCGTCAGCCGTTGGTCGTTCGCGAGGTGCCGGACCCGGAGACGCCGCCGAACGGCGTTCGCTTGCGCGTCGAGGCGAACGGGATCTGCCGAACCGACTGGCATCTGTGGACGGGCGACTGGACGTGGGTCGGCGTCGCGCTTCCGACCCCGCACGTGCTCGGCCACGAGTTCTGCGGCGTCATCGAGGAGGTCGGCCCCGAGGTGAGGCGTTGGAAGAAGGGCGACCGCGTGGTCGTGCCCTTCAGCGCCGGCGAAGGCACCTGCGAGTGGTGCCGGACGGGCCACCACAACGTCTGCGACTCGTTTCTCACCCCCGGCGTCGTCTACTGGGGCGGCTACGGTCGCTACGTCGGCGTGCCGTACGCCGACGTCAACCTCGTCGAGCTGCCGGATTCCATCGGCTTCGTCGACGCGGCGAGCATGGGCTGCCGCTTCATGACGTCGTTCCACGCCCTCGTCGATCAGGCGCAGGTGCAGGCGGGCGAGTGGGTGGCCGTCCACGGCTGCGGCGGCGTCGGGCTCTCGGCGGTACAGATCGCGAGCGCTCTCGGCGCCAACGTCATTGCGGTCGACGTCGCCGACGACAAGCTCGCGTTCGCGAAGGAGCTGGGCGCCGTCGCGACGATCAACGCCGCCAAGGACGAACCCGCGGGGGCGATCCAGGGGCTCACCAACGGCGGCGCTCACGTCTCCGTCGACGCCCTCGGCGTCGCCGCGACGTGCCGCAACTCGATCATGTCGCTGCGCAAGCGCGGCCGACATCTCCAGATCGGTCTCACCAGCGCCGCGGAGCAGGGCGAGATCCCGATTCCGATCGACCTCATGGTGCTGAAGGAGCTGAGCTTCATCTGCTCGGTGGGGATGCCGGCGCCACGCTTCGGACACATGCTGCGCATGGTCGAGCAAGGAAGGCTCGCACCCGGGAAGCTCGTGCATCACCGCATCTCCCTCGAGGAGGTGAGCGGCGTCCTCGAGACGATGGATCGCTACGCGACGGTCGGCGTCACGGTGATTGATAGATATTAATTTCGCCCCCGTGCGCGCGGCGCGCTTCGCGCGCCGTGCTCCGATGGGCGTCGCGGCCCGGAGTGAATCCGGGCCGCTCCCACCTACCTTCTACCCCTCATCTGGCGAGCAGGACTACCTCGCACGTGTTCGGATCGATCGCGACTTTCGGCGCGGGATCGAGGCGGCACGCGCGGCCGTCGGTGTTCGTGCCGGTGACGACGTCGAAGCGGTAGCCGTGCCAAGGGCAGGTGATGCAGCCGGCTTCGACGGTGGTGCCGTCGAGCGGGCCGCCGCGGTGCGGGCAGACGGTGGTGTGGGCGACGATCTCGCCCGCGAGGTCGACGAGGCGCACGTCGCGGCCGCCGTAGGCGACGACGAAGGGCAGGCGCGCGCGCACCGCGGTCTCGCGGCCGAGCGATAGGGAGGGTGCCGGTTCGAGGATCGCGCCGCGCCGCGCGCCGGCGTCGAGCAACGTCTGGCGGCGCACCATCATCGCCTCATCCTGGTCCCACAGGCGACGATAGAGCCGGGTGTATCCCGCCGCCATGGCGTCGCGCTGCGCGGGGTCGACGTCGGGGACGTGGAACGTCACCGTGATCGCGGTCGTCCTGGCGTCGACGGGCGCGAGCTCGGTCACGATGTCGGTGCCGCTGCCGAAACCGCTGAGCGTCGTCGTGCGATAGCGGAGCGCCGGACGATCGAGGCGCACGGCGATCTCCGCCGTGCGTGGCGTGCTCTCCGGCGGCAGGCGCACTTCGGCACGCCAACCGTCGTGTTCCGCCTCGAGAAGGCGAACGCCGAGGAACGCGCCGCGGTGGAGCCAGGGAAGGTGCTCCCAGTCGAGGACGTTCTCCCAGATACGGGTGAGCGAGGCGGCGACGTCACGACGGTAGACCGCGAGCGGGGTGAGCGCTCCAGCGGAAGCGGGGCCGGACATCGATGCACCATGCCCCACCGGCGCCGCGCCTGGCAAGCAGGGGACGTGGCCATGCCTTTCGCGATCTAGTCGTCGCGCCGGCGATCGCCAGCCGGCGCTCGCGCCGCGTCCCGCGGTGCGGGCGTACCGTCCGGCGGATAGGTCTCGGCCGCCCAGGCGAGCGCGTCGGCGCGTGTCGCCAGCGTGCCCTCGAGCTGCGCCTCCTCGAGGGCGTGCAGGATCTCGCCGAGGCGCGGACCGGGACGATGCCCGAGCGCGATCAAGTCGTCACCGGTCAGGAGCGGCGCCGGTCGCATCTCCTCGTGGGAGAGCGCCGCGAGCCGCGCGCGGCAGAACTCGTAGTATTGGAGGTCGCCGCTCGCGGCGCGCGCGTCCATACGCGCGAGCTCGAGGAGCTCCTCGATGCCGTCCTCGCGCAGGAAGCGCTTGAGCGTGGCGGGGCGCATGTGCGGCGCGTTCACCAGGCGGAGGTGGTTGCGGACCATGTAGGCGACCCGCTCCCAGACGGCGCGGCTGCGCTTCATGCGCTGGCAGATCGCGATCGCCATCTCGGCGCCGCGCTCCGGGTGGCCGTAGAAGGTGATGCGGTCGCCCTCGGGAGCGGCGCGATGTCCGGCGCACACGGGCTTGCCGACGTCATGAAGGAGCGCGCCGAGGGCGAGTGTCTCGCTCGGTTCGCGCAATTGATCGATGACGAGCAACGTATGGCGCAGCACGTCGCCCTCCGGATGATGGGTGGGCGACTGCGCCACACCCTCCATCGCGGCGACCTCGGGTAGGAGGATCGCGAGCAGACCGGAGGAGTGCAGCAGCTCGAAGCCGCGCTTCGCCGCGCCCTCGCAGAGGATCATCCGGATCTCCTCGCCGATGCGCTCGAACGCGATGCGGTCGATGGCCGCGGCGTCGTCGCGGAGGGCATCCCAGGTGGCGCTCTCGATCGTGAAGGCGAGGCGCGCCGCTAGGCGAACGGCGCGCAGCATGCGCAGTTTGTCCTCGGCGAAGCGTGCTCTCGGGTCGCCGATTGCGCGTACGATGCCGCGCTCGAGATCCGCGGCGCCACCGACGTAATCGATGAGACGGTTGGCGAGGGGATCGAAGAACATGCCGTTGATCGTGAAATCGCGGCGGCGCGCGTCCTCCTCGGCGCTCCCGAAGTGCACCGTCACCGGGTGGCGCGAGTCGAGGTAGATGCCGTCGCGCCGGAACGTCGCGACCTCGATGCGGTGCCCGCTCGTCGGCACGAGGACGACGCCGAACTGCACGCCGACCGGCAGGCTGCCTGGGAAGAGCGCCAGCACGCGGTCTGCCGGCGCGCTCGTCGCGACGTCGTAGTCCTTCGGTGCGCGGTCGCGCAGCTGGTCGCGCACGCAACCGCCCGCGAAGAGCGCCTCGAAACCGGCGTCGCGGAGTCGTTGTACGATCGCCGTCGCGGCGACGCGTGCGTCCATCGAGCGAATGCTAGCCGATCGGCGTCGGGGTGCGAAACGACTAGCCGCGCGCGTGCGGCCCTTGTGCGGGTCGGGGATGGCGTGGCATTCGAGGGTGCAATGCGCGTCGTGGTTGCTTTGGGGCTGGTGCTCCTGCTGGGTGCGCGGGCGTCGGCACACGTGATGGTGTTGCCGGCGACGAGTACGGCGGGAGGGGTGGAGCGGTACACGGTCGTGGTGCCGACGGAAGGGAATTCGGCGACGGTGCGTGTGGAGCTGCGCGTTCCCTTGGGGGTCGACATCGCGGCTCTCGAGGCGAAGCCGGGATGGGACGCCTCGAACCAGCCGTTTCCGATCGGTGCGGCGACCGTGAATTGGTCGGGGGGGCGCATCCCGCCGGACGCGATGATGAGTTTCGACTTTCTCGCCCAGAATCCGCCGGCGGCACACGTGCTCACGTGGAGCGCGACGCAATGGTACGAGGACGGCACCAGCGATCGCTGGGGCGAGGGGGCTCCTCCCGATCACCAGGCGACGACGACGACGTTGATCAAGACCGACGGCGCCGGTGCCGTCGCCGCCACCGGTGGAAACGCCGTCCGGGCGGACGTCCGCGGTGCCGAGCGCGCGACGCCGCCATCGCCGGACGGAGGCTCGTCCCCGGCGTTGTGGATCGCGCTCGTGTCGCTCGGGCTCTCGGTGACGGCACTCTTCGTCGCCGTCGGCGGCGGGCGCCGACGCGCAGGGTCGTGACCGGCGCGGGACCGGCGTCGGACTCGATTCGCCGCTCTCCCGCCGCCCGTCCGCGGCGGATCAGGGCATCGATTCCGTAGCCGGCGCCTCGCCCCCACGGACCGGCGGGGACGGTACGGTCGTCGGCGCCGCGCCGGGGATTTCCGCCGCCGCCAGCGCTGCGTCGTCGATCGTGAGGTTCGCCTTGGCGCGCAGATCGTCGAGCCGCTGCTGCGTCTGCGCCTGGCGTCGTTGATTGAGGAGGTTCATCCGGATGCGCTCTTTCACCTCGTCGAACGGCCGCTCGCCGCCTTCCTTGCGCTCGGTGAGCTTGATGATGTGGTAGCCGAACGGCGTCTTCACGATCTCGCTCATGTCGCCGGGCTTGTCGAGCGCGAACGCGGCCTGCTCGAAGGGCGCGACCATCCGCCCCTGGGCGAAGAAGCCGAGATCGCCGCCGCGCGCGGCGGTCGCGGTGTCGGTCGAGTTGACTTTCGCGATCTCGTCGAACTTCGACGGGTCTCGGCGCAACTCCTCGCGCAGGCGCTTCGCCAGGTCCTCGTCTTTCACCAGGATGTGGCTGGCGCGGATCTGCGCGCCGGAGAAGAGGCGGCGGTTTTGATCGTAGTAAGTCTTCACCTCGGCCTCGGTGAGCTCGGGCGGCTCCTGGAAGTCTTTCATCACCCGCTGGGTGACGAGACGGCGCCGCAGGTCGTCGACTTGGCGCATGATCTCGGGATCTTTGTCGTAGCCGTGCGCGGCGCCCTCCTCGGCGAGGAGATCGTTCATGACGTAGTTCTCGATGAACTGCCGCTTGCGGTCGGGTGTCGTCAGTTGGCTGCGTGAACGAGGCGGTAGCCGCTCGATCTCGCGCGCGAAGTCCGCGGTCGTGAAGCGCTTGTGGCCGTATGTGGCGATCACCTGTCCGCCGCCCGCGGGCGCCGAGGCGGACGACGAGGACGTCTCTTTGTGCTCCGCCTGGTCGCGAGCGCAACCGGCGACGACGCACGCCACGGTGAGGAGCACCGTCCATCTCGACATGGGCGCGGACTGTAGAAACTCCCTGTGGTGAAGTCAATTCACCGTACGCTGCGTTGACTGGGGGAATGCGCGCGAGTACCATCACGCTTCTTCCACCATCTCATCCGATTTCCTGCGAGGAGGATCTCCGACATGGAACACATGCTCGAGCAGGCCGAGGCCGTACTCCGATTCTCCGGCGAGGTGCAGCGCCGGATGTCCGAAGTGGGCGTCGAAGGCATCGGCGGCGTCATGGGACTCTACGCCAAGCTGCGCAGTGCGCTCGAGCGCGTGTCGCACGATGAACTCGATTGGGCGGCTGCCGAGGTGAGCCGCGTCCTCGACAGCTTGAACCGCATCAACGACGAGCTGAAGCGTCTCAAGTCGCTGAAGCTCAGCCTCGAGACCGGACACTGATCGCAGTCGGCGCGCGCGCCGACGTCTCGGTGCCCGCGCGTGCCGATCGACGCCACGTACGGAAGAGCAGCGCGCCCAGGCTGGCGCCCAGCGTGTCGAGCATGCTGTCGTACGGCGACGCCGTCCGCTTCGGCACGAACGCTTGGTGCAGCTCGTCGAGGCACGCGTAAATCGTGCAGTAGACGATCACGCGGACGAGGACGCTCGTCGACGGGCGTGTCCCCGGCTCGCTGAGCGCGCGACACAGCAGAATCGCCAAGACGGCGTACTCGATGAAGTGCGCGCCCTTGCGGATGACCGTGTGCGCGAAGCGGAAGGTTCCCGGGGAGAGCTCGCCGAAGAGATAGCGCAGGGCCGGATCGATGTAGGAATTCGTCGACTGCGCCGAGAACGCGCTGGTCGAGAACCACGAAATGCAGGTCGCCCAGACGACGACCGGGATCCAACGCGTGAGCGATCCGCGCGTGGGCGCGGAGCCACCCGTCTCAGACGAGCTCGGTGACGGCGCGGGTGACAACCGCCAGCACCTCTTCTCCGAACTCGGCGTCGAGAAAATCTTCCAGCTTCGGCCGCTGACTGACGTACTTGCGCTCGGCGTCGGGCGCGTTCGACTGCTCCTGCGCGAGGTGGCTCCCCGACATCAGGTCGAGAAACTCGAGGACGCCGCTACAGTCCGTCTTTCCCCAATCACGCTCGAGCTTGTGATCGAGCGCGAGTCGCAGCGTCAGATAGCAGAGCCGGTATCGCATCTCCTCGCTGAGTTCCATCGCCGCATCCTTTCCGTGGCGCCGAGTGTCTCGTCGCGCCGGACATGTCTCTCGTTCAGCTGTGGTGCTCCATCGCCAGCATCCATTCGTAGGCGCCGCGGTCGAGCGCGCCCTCGATGGTACGGCCGTTGACGAAGAGGGTGGGAGTGGACTTGATACCGAGGCGCGCGCCGGCGTCGGCGTCGGCGACCACCCGCACACGCGCCGCGGGGTCGTCGAGGCACGCCGCGAACGCGACACGGTCGATTCCGAGGTCGACCGCCGTCCTCACCAGCTCGTCGCGGATCAACGGCTCGCGATCCTCGAACAAGCGGTCGTGATAGTCCCAGAACCGCCCGAAGCGCGCCGCGCACTCGGCGGCGATCGCGGCATCGCACGCGGTGCGGTGCACACGGGTCGGAACCCGCGCGTTGCACTCGGAATCGAGCGGAAAGTGGTGGAAGACGACCCGTACCCTGCCAGCGTGCCGGTGCTCGAAATCGCGCAAATCGCGGAACGCCTTCGCGCAATAGTTGCATTCGAAATCGGAGAACTCGACGATCGTGATCAGCGCGTCCGCGGGGCCGCGCACGTGCTCCGCCGCCGGTAGCGCGTCGACGACCGGGCGGCTGGTGTACCAGCTGTAGAAGTCCGGGTTCTGGGCCTGCACGTCGGCCGGCGTCAGGAGGGGTGCGGTCGCTGAGCTCGCCATGAGCTGCGAGGCGCCCGTCATCGCGAGCGCCGCCGCCATGGCCGCGGCGCCGATCGTCATACGTCTCGGGGTGAGCAAGGGGCGGGCCGATGATGCGGCGCTGTGCCCGAGCCGCCACGCGAGGACGCCGATCACGCCGTTCAAGAGGTAGAGACCGCTGCACAGCAGACACAGCGCGCCGACCGCGAACGCGGCCAGCGCGGCCATATAGAGCGAGAAGACGAAGCTCCACACCGCGAGCGCGATCAGCAGCAAGGTCGCGCGCTCGCGCGTCTCGCCCTGCGTGCGGTGGCGTACGAGCACGAGGACCGCGAGCCCCATGTAGGTGAGGAGGGCCCAGAGGGCGACCGGCAGGCCGAACAGCGAGCGGTACGAGCTCGTCAGTACGACGTCGCAATTCACCCACGAGTTGACGTTGCAAAAACTCGTGTACGTGCCCCGAGTCGCCGCCAGCTGCGCGTGCACGTAGAGAATCGTGGCGCTGAGGGCGGCGCCGAGGCCGAGCGCGGCGAACAGTGCCCATTCGACGCCGGTCGTCGCCGTAATCGGAGCGGCCGCGGCCGCCGGCGTGCCGGGGCGGCGCCCGGGATCGCTCCACTGCGTCGCTCCCTTGCGCGCCATGAAATGGAGATCTTATCGGCGGGCAGTGACGCTTTCAACGCGGGAAGACGCGACGACCGTCGCGGCGTCCGATGCGGAGGCGTCGGAGTGCAACCACATGCGATTGCGCGACCGCCGCCGTGACGAGAAGGGGGGAGTCGCCCTCGGCGACTCCCCCCTCACGCTCGGGTCCAGCGAGCGTTCGAACGTCGGTTTCGGTCAGAACTGGTACGTCAGGCGCAGCGACGTCTCGGAGCGGCCGCGTTGGGTACCGAGGAGCCACGGATCGAAGACGCCCTTCTGCACGTCCGACTGACCGGGAATGAAGTACCGTTGCGTCAGGTTGACGATGACGTTCGGCGTGACGAGGTAGTCGATGTTCCAGAATGGATAGGTGCTGTTGCTGTTCACCGGATCGTAGATGATGCCGGCGAGCGGTACGACCGAGCCGCCTTTGTAGAAGGTGAAGATCGCGAGGGTGACCAGTGACTCCCAGCTCCGCACGTCGTCGCGGAAATTGCCGTTGCCGTTCGGGTCGGTGCACGGCTTATCAGGAGGCCCGCCGCAGAAGGGACGCGAGCGGGCGCCGGCGGTTGGTAGATCTAGCGCCGTCGCGAGCGTGTCCTTGTTGTGCATGATGTGGTGGATGAACCACTGGCCGGTGATGAAGAAGGTGGTCTTCTTGTTGAGCGAGCGGATCCACGTCGGACGGTCGAACGCGATCATGCCTTTCCAGTAGTCGCGCTTGATCGTGCCGGGCAGGAACGGCGAGAACGTCGTCTGCCGATTGCGGTCGAGCATGCGGATGCCGAAGTCGTAGATGGTCTCGAGCCGGAAGATCGTCTGCGTGTAGTTGCCCTCGAAGTAATTGGCGGAGAGGCCCACCGTGCTGATGTAGGGCGTGATGTACTCGACCGGCAGCGTATGCTTCGCGACGAGATCGTTCGTTCGTTGGATGCCGCTGGGAGTAGCCGGGATGCCGCGCACCGGCGTGAACGGCGTGCCATCGTCCCCCGCCCACCGCTGGTAGAAGTAGTGGAGGCCGACTTGGAGTCCGTTCTCGAAAACCCCGGACACGCGTACGCCGAACTGACTGTTGGACCAGGGTGTGCGGCTGTAGCTGCCCTGCTTGAAGAGCGCGGTGCCGTTCTGCAGCCGCTGGATGCCGGCGAACGGGGCGAAGAACGCGCCGTCATCGCGATTGAAGAGCGGGTTCTCGATGCGCAAACCCCAGGGCCGCGGCAGGTAGGAGACCTTCACCGGCCGCCAATCACCGGGATTCCAGTAGCCCTCCGCGAAGACGTTCGAGAGCGGACCGAAGTTGCCCATGTCCCACAACCCCTTGAGCATCCAGAGCGGAATGCGGAGGTCGTCCCAGCCGAAGGAGGGCGGCGGCAGCTCCTCGATGAAATGCCACGAGACGTCGAGCGGATTGGCGCGATCGAGCATGCGGAAGTCGTCCGCCTCGCCCCAGATCACCTGTTGCTTGCCGAGACGGAAGCTGAGCGGGGCGTCGTGCAACTTGAGGTCGACGTAGGCCTCGCGCATCGAGTTCTCGAACTTGATCGCGTCGAGGGAGTTGCGCGACAGATCCGAGAGCGTGCGCGGTGTCTGCCGGCTGGGTTTGCGGCCGCGGAAATCGCGCTCGCGGAACGTCGGCGTGTAGTCGTAGATGCTGTCGTAGACGCCGCGGTACAAGAGGAAGAGCTTGGAGCTTTCGATGAATGGGAAGTTGAAGCGGTCGATCATCTTGCCATGTTGGAGCCAATCCCAATCCACCCGCGCCCGGAACGTGTTCCGCTGTTGGACGAAATGGTACTCGTCGACGTCGGGGTTGCGGACGATGTTCTGGCTCTGAAGGTTACCGGAAAGCTCGAGGGGGCCGAACTTCTCGGTTGCGAGCGCGGGTACGGCCGACCAGAACAGCAGAGCGATCGCGACGACCGCCGCCCACCGTCCCGCCGGTGTCGCGTTGCATGGGTTTCGACGCATGCAGCCTCCCTCCTCCTCGACTGATGAGCGCCATCGAATCGGCGCCTTGAACCGCGGCGGCGCACACGCGAATTCGTGTGCGCCGCCGTACGTCTCACGTCCGCTCAGCGCGGATGGCGAACGCTATTGACCGGCAACGACACGACGCCAGGGCCGGGGAGACCGGAGACGGTGTTGATCGCCGGGGCGGTGGTTGCCGGGATGCAGAAGAAACCGACCAGCGTGCCGCTTTGGGTGCCGCACTGGCCCGTCCGCGCGATGGTGGTGTTGAAGCACGGGCGGGAGAAGACCTGGCATTCGCCTGACCCGGGGAAGGCCTGCTCGCACTGTTCGGCCCCGGTGCCGAGATCGCACACGCGGAACGTCTGCGTCGAGCAGTTTCCGTCGACGGGGTCATCACAGATCCCGCTCGCCGGACAGGTGCCTTCGGGGGACGGAGCGATGCACGCATCCGGGCGGTCCTGACCTGGGCAGTAGCAGTTGTTGCCGAAGCGCGACGACCCACACGTCAACGAAGCGGTCTGCGAGACGGTGCCGGTCGTGAGTGGGGCGATGTCGATCGTCAACTTGCCGATGTCGGAGCCGCTCGGCTTGCAGTCGTTCGAGGTCGACCCGAAATCCGGGCTGATGCCGCCGACGTCACACGCTGCGCCCTTCCCGGCGCCGCTGTCGCAGGTGCCGCCCTTCACGCCGTCGTTCGGGGTCGCGTCACCCACGCAGAGTGGACACGGCTTCTCGAGAACCTGCGATTGGAAGACCGCCGACGTGAGGTGGGTAGCCGACTCGCCGCAGCCGGACGCGCAGTTGTAGGTTCCGGTGACGCCCTCGCGGAAGGTGTTGAGGACGCACACCGCGACGCCGCCCGCGGCCAGCGGCAGCGGCGAGCCGAAGTTCTGTCCCTGCAACGCTGCGCCGTCGACCACACAGTCGTTGCCGACGCAATCGAGGTTGACCGTGACTTGGGTCTGCTCGATCGCGGGCTTGTTGTGCGAGATCCCGGTCCACCCGGTAGAGAGGTCCGAGCCGGCTTCGCTCGTGATGGTGAGCGTCATGTGCTCGCTCTCGCATACCGTGCCGCTGGGAGTGGGCGTCGGGCCGGAACTTCCCGGCGACGCGGGAGTGCTCGTCGGCGTGACGGTCGTTACGATCGGCGTCGGGGTGCTCGTCCGCACGGGCGTGGACGTCGCCGTCGGAGTTTCGTTGTCGTTGCCGTTCCGGCTGTTATCTTGACCGCATCCGGCGATCGCGAACGCCGCGACCAGCGCGAGCGCGAGATATGTCGATTGCCATTTCATGGCATCCCCTCCTTGAGGTGGGCAGACGCTCTTCCCGAGCATCGGCTGAGTACCAAACGGTTCTTTTTGGTGTCAAGCAAGTCGGCGAACCCGCTCGACTATCCCGTGCAGGCTCTTCGTGAGTCAAGTGCTCGACGATGTTGCGCGACGAAAGTACTCCGCTTCGGAATGCCGGCCCACGCACCTTTCAATTCGAAAGGTCGTGTGCTTTAGAGTGCGATTCGCATGCGGTCCCGGCGGGCATGGTACCGACTTCGATGAGACATCTGCGCCGGGTGATGCTGCGCTCCCTCATCGCGCTGGCGCTCGTCATCCTTCCCGGCGCGGCCCACGCCGAGACCTTCGTCCAGAACGGCGACCTCGCACGCGGCAGCGGCAACACGCCGGAGGAGTGGCGTACCGACCGCTGGGACACCGCCGCGGGTGCGACCGACTTCATGTGGCAAGCGCCGGGCGACGGCAAGCCGGGCCAGGCGGGGATCAAGAACGTCAAGCCGAACGACGCGCGCTTCGTTCAAGACCTGCACGTTCGCGAGCAGAGCTGGTACCACATCACCGGCAAGGTCCGCACCGAGAACGTCGGGCAGGGCGCGATCGGCGCCTATCTCTCCTTGATGGAGGGCTTTCAGAACAGCCAGGACGTCAAGGGCACGCATCCCGACTGGGAGGCGGTCGAGCTATGGGTGAAGACGGAGAAGTGGCAGGACCGTCTGACGCTCGCCCTCCGGCTCGGCGGCTACAGCAGCCTCAATACGGGCGAGGCCTGGTTCACCGACATTTCCGCCGAGCCGGTCTCCGGCCCCGCGCCCAACGCCAAGAACATCTTTCAGCCCGCCGAGCGTACCGGCGGAATCGCACCCCTCGGCCTCTGGGCGCTGATCATGATGCTGAGCCTCATTACCGGCGCCCTCTGGTACTACCTCCGCCCGCCGCCGGGCGGTGAAGACCGTGGACCGCCGGACGAGAAGCTCGCGCTCGTCGGCATCCTGCTCGTCCTCGTCGTCGCAAAGATCTGGGCGGCGCCGTATTTCGGCTACGCGACCGACCTCGGCACCTACAAGGCGTGGGCGCTCCGTTTGGCGGACGGCGGGCCGGCCGACTTCTACGCGCCGAACTACTTCGCCGACTACCCGCCGGGCTACATGTACGTCCTCTGGCTCCTCGGCAGCGTCTACAAGGGCTTGCAGATCAACACGGCGGGCGCGCTCTCGACGGTCATCGTCAAGCTGCCGTCGATCGTCACCGATTTCCTGACGAGCTGGTTGCTCTTCGTGCTGCTGCGTCCGCGCGTCGGGCGCCGTCTCACGTGGATCGTCGTCCTCGCCTACACGCTCAATCCCGCGGTGATCTTCAACTCGGCGATCTGGGGGCAGACCGACTCGTTCTTCACGCTCGAGCTCTTCCTCGGAGTCCTCCTGCTCCTGCAGCGGCGGATCGCGTTCGGATGGGCGCTCGTCGTCATCGCCGCACTCACCAAGCCGCAGGCGCTCATCTTCATGCCGCTGCTCGCCTCGTGGGGCGGCAACTGGGATCGGCCGGAGCGGCCGCTCGTCGCCGCCGCAAGCGGGCTTGGCGTCGCCGCAATGCTCGTCCTGCCCTTCATGGAGCCGCTCGGACTCTACGCGCTCTACGCGAAGACCGCCGCCTACTACGCCGAGACGTCGGTCAACGCCTTCAACGCGATGGCGCTTCTCGGCGGCTTCCGTCAATCCGACTCCGGCATGCTGCTCTTCATGACCTACAAGAGCTGGGCGCTCCTGCTGGTGCTGCTGTTCTTCGGCTTCCTCGCCTATTTGATCTCCCGCCGCCGCGACGCCGAGATGTACCTGTATCTCTGCTTCCTGCTGCCGTTCGGGTTCTTCATGTTCTCGACGCGCATGCACGAGCGCTATTTGTTTCCGTGCCTTCTCTTCTTGACGTTGCTCCTGGTGCGGCGCCCGCG
>JBGOSW010000033.1:0-30062 GCA_041476145.1 Binatia bacterium | reverse complement strand
CACAACTGCACCGTCACCGGATGCGGGAACGGCGTCGTCACCGGGACCGAGCAGTGCGACGACGGCAACGCGACGAACGGCGACGGCTGCGACTCGAACTGCACCTTCACCGGGTGCGGGAACGGCGTCGTCACCGGGACCGAGCAGTGCGACGACGGCAACGCGACGAACGGCGACGGCTGCGACTCGAACTGTACCTTCACCGGGTGCGGGAACGGCGTCGTCACCGGGACGGAGCAGTGCGACGACGGTAACCACGTGAACGGCGACGGCTGCGAATCGAACTGTACGTCGACTGTCGTCTGCGGCAACGGCATCCGTTCGGCCAGCGAGCAGTGTGACGACGGCAACTTGACGGACGGCGACGGCTGCGACTCGAACTGCAAGCTGACCGGGTGCGGCAACGGCGTTCGAACCGGCGGCGAAGAGTGCGACGACGGCAACTTGGTGAATGGCGACGGTTGCGAGGCCGACTGCACGCTGCCGCGTTGTGGCAACGGCATCCTCGACGCCGCCAGCGGCGAGCAATGCGACGACGCCAACAACTCGAACAACGACGACTGTCTCAACACGTGCCAACTGGCCACCTGCGGTGACGGCTTCCTCCGCTCCGCGGGTACGCCTCCGTTCGAGGTGTGCGACGACGGCAACACGGTGGACGGCGATGGCTGCTCGTCGACGTGCCATCTCCAGGAGATCTGCAACGACCTATACGACAACAACGCGGACGGCCTGATCGACTGCGAGGATCCTGAATGTCCGACGTGCCAACCGTACTACAAGGGTCCGGGCGCGATCCGGCTGCGTACGATCGGTCACGACAAGCTGGCCGTGATCGGCGGTGTCATCCCGCACACCCCCGTCGATCTGAACAACGACATCGTCGGCGTCCTCCTCACCAATGCCAACGGTGTCGTCTATCGAACGATCTTGAATCAAGCGCCCAACCACGATCTGAAACCGTTCGGGAACATATTCCAATTCGGTCCGGACAAGACGGCTGCGACATCGGTTGGGACGCGAAACGGGCTGTACAAGATGCGTGTCTTCAAGCGCAGTACCGACTGCATCTACCATATGAAGATCATCGTTTCGGCCGACCTGGATGCCGCGACCTTGCCCACCATGGCGTTCCAGGTGCGCGTCGGGAACGACATGTTCATGACCAAGGGAGTGTGGACGAGAAGGCCGAAGGGCTGGAAGATGAAATTCCCGTCCACCAACAAGAAGATCTGCCGGTTCATAACGAACTGAGCCACGGATCGTGACATCGACGGGACTCGGCGCGACATTGGGCGCGGCCGGGCCCCGTCGGATTTGTAACGAGGGCCCCCTAGGCAGCATCGCCGAGGGACCCCCACCTCGGGAGCGTACCGAAGTCGCTACGTGCCGCGCGGGAGCTTGAGGACGCGCTCGCCGATGATGTTGCGCTGCACCTCGGAGGTACCACCCCCGATGGTGAAGGCGCGGACGGCGAGGATGCGACGTAACCACTTCGTCGTCTCGTCGCCGGTGCCGCTGCGCCGGTCGAGGAGGCCGCCCTCGCCGAGGAGCTCGCTCGCGAAGGCGACGATGCGCAGGTTGAGCTCGGTGCCGAAGAGCTTGGCGACGGACGCTTCGGGACCGGGCGGGTCACCGCGGACTCGACGCGTCACCTGGCGGTACTGCGTGTAGCGCAGGGCCGTCGCCTCGGTCGTGAGGCGGGCGAGGCGTTCGCGGACGTAGCCGTCCTCGATCGCCGGCCGACCGTGCAGGAGGCGGCGCTCGGCGAGCGTCACCAGCTCGCGGATCAAGCGATCGAATTGATACACGGCCCCGAGGCCGACGCGCTCGAACATGAGCGTCGTCATCGCCACCTGCCAGCCCTCGTTCTCGCGGCCGACGAGGTTCGCCCTCGGGACGCGAACGTCCTCGAAAAAGACCTCGTTGAACTCGGCGTCGCCGGTGATCTGCACGAGCGGGCGGACGGTGATGCCGGGACTGCGCATGTCGACGAGCAGGTACGAGATGCCGAGGTGCTTGCGTGCCGTGGGATCGGTGCGACAGAGGAGGATGCACCAGTGCGCGCGGTGGGCCAGGCTCGTCCACACCTTCTGCCCGTTCACGACGTAGTCGTCGCGGTCGGCGACGGCGCGCGTTTGCAAGGCGGCGAGGTCGGAGCCGGCGTTCGGCTCCGAGTAGCCTTGGCACCAGATCTCCGAGGCGGAGAGCATCGTCGGGATGAAGCGGCGCTTCTGGAGGTCGCTGCCCCACTGCATCAAGGTCGGCCCGACCATCATGATGGCGATCGGGTTGATCGGCGCCGGCGCGTTGGCGCGACCCATCTCCTCGGCGTAGACGAGCTGCTGGAGCAGGGAGGCGCCGCGTCCGCCGTACTCCTGCGGCCAGTGGATGCCGACCCAATTGGCGGCGTGCATCGCCCGGTGCCAGGCGAGAAGCTTCTCGAAGCGGGTGTCGGGGTCTTGCTCCTCGTCGAGCTCGCCGGGTGCGAAGTGCCGCGGCAGGTGCTCGGCGAGCCACGCGCGCAGCTCGGCGCGGAACGCCTCTTCCTCCGGCGAGTAACGGAAGTCCATCGGCGGTGACGCGCGGCGGTCGGCGGCGGCGCCGCTCAGTCGCCCTTGACGCGCGACAGGTAGGCGCCGCTCTCGGTGTCGACGCGGAGAACGTCGCCCGTCTCGACGAAGTTCGGGACGGGAACGACGAGGCCGGTCTCGGTCGTCGCCGGCTTGAGAACATTGGTGACGGTCGCCGTCTTCAAGCCGGGCGCCGTGTCGGTGACGCGCAGATCGACGGTCTTCGGCGGCGTCACCCCGATCGGGCGGCTCTCGTAGAAGTCGACCGTCACGTGCAGATTCGGCAGGAGGTACGAGACCACGTCGCCGAGCATCTCACGGTCGAGTGAGATTTGCTCGAAGGTCTCGGTGTTCATGAAGTGGAAGTCCTCGCCCTCGGCGTAGAGAAACTCCATCTCCTGTTGATCGAGGCTGACACGGTCGACCTTGTCTTCGGAGCGGAACCGATTCTCGGTCTGCGTCCCGGTGCGTACCGCACGCATTTTCGTCTGCACCATGCCGCGCCAGTTGCCGGGCGTGATGTGGGTGACGGTCATGATCCGGTAGAGGTCGTTCTGGTAGTTGATCAACATGCCAGCGCGCAGCTGTGTTGCCGGGATGAGCATCGCGTCTCCAGGCTCAGGCGAGGACCGCGGCGAGATGCTCCGCGAGGCGGGGCGTCGTCGGCGTCGGCTTCACGAAGCGCTCGACGACCGCGCGTGTCCCTTGCAGGCGCAGGCGTGCGAAGATGTCGCTGAACGTACGCTCGAGATCGGCGCCGATCGCGTCCCGAACGCTCGTGGGTAGATCCCACATCGTGCGCTTGAACGGACCAAGCGCCTGCTTCCGCGTCTTGTAGTAGAACTGCTGGTCGGACATTCCGGCCTTGCGCTCGTCGGCGTGCGCTTTCGCCAGGTGCGCGTACATATCGGCGCGCAGCGCGCTCGGGAACTGCGGGTGATCGTAGATCAGATTCTGAAAGCCGGTGGCGAGATGAATCTCGGCGGTCTCGACGTCGGGGAACTTGCCGAAGAGCTCTTCAGGGAGGGTCGAGGCGCCGTGCTGAACGGCGCCCGCCATGCCGAATTCCTTGCGGGCGAGGATCGAGAGCTCGCGCAGGGTGTCGAAATCGACGGCGACCTTGGCGATCGTACCGTCGGGAAGCGGCACGCCGCCGTGCGTCGTGCCGGTCTGCACGCTGATCTTGCTGATGCCACCGGCGCCGGGGGCGATCTCGCCGAGGTGTTTACGGTAACCGCGCATGTAGGCGCGTAACTCCTCGACAGTGCTGTTCTTGCCGCCGACTTCGCCGATTTCGCC
This sequence comes from Binatia bacterium, assembly GCA_041476145.1. GTDB lineage: Bacteria > Desulfobacterota > Binatia > UTPRO1 > UTPRO1 > DP-19. The sequence continues at coordinate 26,190 of JBGOSW010000033.1, read as the reverse complement.
GCCGATGGAGATCGCAACGCCGGCCGGCGCGTGCTTGTGGACGTGTGCGGTGAGTTCGGCGGCGATCCGGCAGTTCTCCTCTTGCTGCGCGTCGATGGTCGGACGTTCGAGTACGACCAGCGTCGAACTGTCGATGTCGATGTTGAGGAAACCGGCGGTGAGCGCCTCCTCGATCAGCGCACGCAGCGCGGCGAGCTCCTTCTCACGGTCGCCTTTGTAGAAAGCCGATGCGCTCACCTGAAAGTGGTCGCCTTGAATGAAGAGCGGGCCGCGGAAGTCCTCGCGGATCGCTGCGGCGGTGACGGCGGCGGCATACTCCGACGGCCGTTGCTCCGTGTAGCGGATCTCCGAGCGCGCGATCTCGAACACGACCGCCGCTGCGTCGATGCGTTTGGCGGCGCGACACGCGGCGCGTGCGACGTCGTAGGTGAGGGTGCGGATGTTGATCGCCGGGACGGTGAAGCCGCTGCACTCGCCACGACCGCGCGCCATGTAGAGTGGCAAGATCGACGCCGAGGTGACGCCCACGGCCTCGCCGGCCTTGCGGATGAGCCAGCGGCTCGCGTCCCGCACCGCGGGTTTCTCGGCGAAGATCGCGTGGCGGGCGAGCGCCTCGATCACGTTCGTGCGCAGGCGCGGTGCGTCGGTGACGGTGACGGCGCCTCCGCGATCGATCTGCACGACACCTTGGATCGTGCTCCGTAGGCTTTGCTCGTCGAACATGAGGGTCCTCCTGAACGGGATTTACACGCGCCGGCGCGCGCGACAGTCGGCGCACTATAATCGCGACCGGCGCGCGTCGGCAAGTCGCGAAGCGCCGCTACGGCATGGTGGCGCCCACAGGAATCGCCAACGCCACCCACGTGATCCACGCGGCGAGGACGAGGTTCACGATCGAGCCCGCCCGCATGCGCCGCACGAGGCTCGCCAGCCGCTCGGGAGGCACCGGATCTCCCCACTGCACGGCACGGACGATCCGATGTGCGAGGCCGAACGCCACGTAGGTCACGCCGTTGATGAAGAAGAAGGCGAGAATGAGTTTCAGGGTCAGCGGCTCGCCGATGCGGGTGAAGAACTCGCCGCGTAAGCGTGCCTTGTACGCCGTCAGGCTGAAGGCGCCGGTCATGACCAGCACTCCGAGGACGCCGATCAGCAGCGGGTTCAGGCGCTGCAGCATGGCGGTGAGCACGCGCAGGCGTTCCTCGTGCGACTCGAGGCGCTCGACGGCGGGGAGGATCACGAGCACGAACGCGAGCGTTGCGCCGAAGTATGCGGCGAGGCTCGTGAGGTGCAACCAGAGCGTCAGGCGGTCCATTGCGTGCCGCGCCTTTCTCCCCCGTGATGTTCGTCGTGCGGTGATCGCACGGCCTGCTCGATCGGGAGGTTCACCTTGACTTGGCGAATCGGGCCACGATAGGTGTTTGCATGATTGGAACGCGTCGTGGCGAGCGGAGCAGAACGTCCGCAGCGGCGGCGAATTATGCGTGCGGCGGGGAAGGTGGTCAATCCCGCGAAGGCGCGCGAGACGGTTCCGTACCCACCGCGATCGAAGGCTCCGCGTAGAGGCTCGAGAGATGCTCCGTCCTGACGACAGCACGTTTCGTGAAGGCATTGCCGGACACCGGCGACGGATCGATCTCTACCGCGAGGGGGTGGTCACGCCCGACGAGTTCCGCCCGATGCGGCTCAGCTACGGACTCTACTACCAGCTCGATCACACCAGCCACATGCAGCGCATCAAGATTCCCGGCGGGATGCTGACCGCGGCGCAGATGCACTGCCTGAGCGACGTCGCGGATCGGTTCGGCCGCGGCGTCGCGCACGTCACCACCCGCCAGGACATCCAGATCCATTGGGTGCCGCTCGAAGAGGTGGCGAACATCTACGACCAACTGCACGCGGTCGGCATCACCACCCGCGGCGCCTGTGCGGACAGCGTGCGCAACGTCACCGCGTGCCCGCACAGCGGACTCCTCGCCGTCGAGCCGTTCGACGTCGGGCCCTACGCCGAGCTCATCAACGACTACTTCCTCTTCAACCCGTTGAACCTCACCTTGCCGCGCAAATTCAAGATCGCCATCAGCAACTGCCCGCGTGACTGCGCGCAGGGGGCGATCAACGACATCGGGCTCTACGCGCACGTGCGGCAAGACGGCGGGCGTCCGCAGCCCGGCTTCGCCGTGCACGTCGCCGGCGGTCTCGGCGCGCAGGCGTTTCTCGCCAAGCGCATCCGCGATTTCGTGCCCGCCGACGACATTCTCATTCTGTGCGAGGCGGTCGTGCGCCTGCAGCATCGGCTCGGGGAGCGCAAGAATCGCAGCCGCGCACGCATGAAGTATCTGATGAAGAAGCTCGGCGAGGCGCGCTTCGCGGCGGCGCTCGACGCCGAGATCGCGCGCGTCGAGCGGACGCGCGGCGACACCCTCCGGCGCGAGACGCGCGCCGCGGTCGTCGCCTATCGGGTGCCAGCGCCGCGGACGGCGCCCGGGCCGGCGCCGGCGACGAACGGCGCGAAGAGCTACACGAACTGGCGCGCCACCAACGTCGCGGCGCAGCGCGACGCCGGCTACTATGCCGTCACGATCACCGTGCCGCTCGGCGACTACACGACGGCGCAGGGGCGGGCGCTCGCCGGCCTGGCGGAGCACTACGGCAACGGCACCCTGCGCACGACCAACGAGCAGAACTTCCTCGTACCGTTCGTCAGCGGCGGGTCGTTGGCGGAATTCCATCGTCAGCTCGAGGCGATCGGTCTCGGCGAGGGCGATGCCAACCATCTGAGCGACGTCGTTTCGTGCCCGGGCGCAGACTACTGCAGCCTCGCGGTGACGCGCTCGATGGGCATGGCGGAGCGTATCCGCGACCACCTCGCGACGATCGGGCTGGCGCCGGCGGAGCTCGGTGAGTTTCGGATCAAGATCAGCGGCTGTCCCAACTCCTGCGGTCAGCACCACGTCGGCGACGTCGGCTTGACCGGTATGCTGGTCAAGGGCACGGACGGGAAGGAGCGGCCGCACTACTCGATCCTCGTCGGCGGAGCGGTAGGCGAGGAGGGCGCGAGCCTCGGTCAGCGTCTCGGCCGCTATCCCGAGGAGCTTGCTCCCCAAGCGATCGTCGCCGTTGCCCGCTGCTACCAAGCGGAGCGCACCCTCGAAGAGTCGTTCGCGCAATTCGTGCGGCGAGTCGGCCTCGAGCGTGTCAGCGCCGCGGCGCGCGCGGCGGTCCCCGACGGAGCGCGGTGAACGACGTCGCGAGCCCGGTGACGGCGGCGGCGGACGATCCGCGCAGCCGCTTCTATCAGGGTACGATCGTGCGCCTGCACTCGGGAAGTCGCACCGGCCTCGTGCGCACCGGCACCGGCCGCGATCTGCCGTTCGCCATGTCCGACGTGCGTTTGCTCGGTACCGATCGCGGGTTCGCCGCCTTGCACGAGGGAATGCAGGTCGGCTTCGACCTCGGTTGGACCTCGCATGGCAGGCGTGTGACGACGATCCGCCTCTTCGACTGATCGCGCTACAGCGGCAGCGACGTGCGGTAGAGCAGAAATCGTCCGAGGAACTCGCCGACGACGCTCGTCAGCACGGCGACGTAGAAGAGACCCGTGGCCGCCATCGTCTGCGGGATCTGCAGGGTGCGCCAGATCATCCACGCAATCGCGAGCGCCGGAAGCGGCCCGAGGCCGAGCCGCGTCCATAGGAGCCCGCGGTGCTCCCCCCAGAGATCGTGAAGCGCGGACGTCGTGGCGCTGCCGCCACCCAGGTGCAGGAGCGCGAGGGAGAGGGCGAGCGTGGCGAGCTGGAGGACGAGGCTCGTCCGGTACAGCCGCCACATGCGCAGGAACGGCGCCAGCGGCATGCCGACGTCGATGAGATACCAATGGCCGAGCAGCATGCCGCTTGCAGTCGCACCGAGCAGGAGCGCCGAGACCAGGAAGCTGGTCGGATAGAGCACGGTCTCGAGCGACCATGCGGGCGCCGGCGAGAATCCGATTGCGCTCGTCACCAGCGCGACGACCCCGACGGTGAGCGTCGCGAGGTAGGCGAGGGCACGGCGCCGATAGGGATCCCCCCATAGTGAGGTGACGTAGACGCCGGCGACGAGCGCGAAGACCGTCCATGCCAGCGCCTCGAGCGGATGCGCACCGCTCGGTTGCGATACCGGTCGCCAAAGGAGCGTCAGCTCGCCGAGGCTGATGAAGAGCGCGCTGGTGAGAAAGACGACTGCGCTCGACTTGTAGAAGCCGCGTTCGATATCGTGGAAGGGAAGCCACCCGATCGCGAAGAAGCCGCCGACCGCGAGCTGGCCGAACACCAACAGGAAACAGTGTGCGAAGATCGTCATGCGCCGCCGATGCTAAACGAGCCTACCCCGCGAAACAACGCGACGGCAGGCGCCGCATCCGCGCCTTCTTTGCGGGCATGCTCGCGGCGATCGCGGCCTGTCACGGGCGGGCGGGCGACGAGGTCGAGATGCAGGTGCGCAACGTGGGCTTCGACCACGCGGCGGTGTCCCCGGTCGTGATCCTCGAGTCGTCGAACGGCGAGCGCCTGCTGCCGATTTGGATCGGTCTCGCCGAGGCACAATCGATCGCGACCGAACTGCAGAAGGTGCGACCGCCGCGGCCGCTGACCCACGATCTCGTGAAGCGTATCCTCGACGACACCGGCGTGGCGCTTCGTCGCGTGCGCATCACGAAGGTCGAGGCGCAGACGTTCTTCGCGAGCCTCGTGCTCGAGCAGGCCGGGCGGGAAATCGCCGTCGACAGCCGACCGAGCGACGCGATCGCCCTCGCTTTGCGGGTCGCCTGCCCGATTCTGGTGAGCCGTGCACTCCTCGAGGGCGGCGCCGCGATGACCTTGGCGGAGGAAGGCGAGCCGAGCGTCGTGAGGCTCTGGGGAATCACCGTGCAGGATCTCGCGCCGTCGGTGGCGGAGTCGCTCGGTGTCGAAGGCGTCGCCGGTGTCCTGGTGTCGGACGCAGGAGCGAGCACGGACGGCCTTCGCCGCGGCGACGTCATCGTGCGCGTCGACGACGTGCCGATCGCAAGCGTCGCGGCGCTGCGCGCATTCTCCGCGTCCAAGTCCGCGGCCGCGGCCGACGGTCACCGCCTCGACGTGCGCCGCGGCGACGCCGGCGCGCGTGTCCGACTGACGACGCCGTCCGGCGTCGGGCCGCGCGGTTGAAAAGTAGTCAGGCGTATAATAAACCTCGCCGTTTAGATGGAGGACAAAGCGCGTATTCTGGAAGATCGAGTCGAGGACCTGACGCGCGCCATTGCCCAAACGATCAACGAAGCGGACCTTCCGGAGCGTCCGGAGATCCGCGCCGAGCTCAAAGAATTCGCGATCAGCCTGCTCCAGGAGTCGATTCTACGTCCAGAGCCGGTCGCGATCGCGGCGGTCGAAAGCGGCAAACCTACATTCAATCCACTGGCGATGGGGATTCCGCTGTTCTTCGCGGGTGGGGTGCTGATCTTCCTGTTTCCACCGGTCGGCATGATGCTCTTCGCGGCGTCGGTGGTGATGATCGTGTGGGGGTTCGTAACTTCGATGGTGACGCGACGGTAGGGTACGCATGAGTCGATCGTCCGGGTAGGGTACGGTTGCTTTCTCTTCCGGTCCCTCCAGGTTCTCAGCAGCGACACAGCGGAGACGCATCGGTATGGCGAAGGCCGAGAAGCAGATAGCGGAAGCAGATCTGAGGGAAATCGAGGAGCGGCGCCGCGCCGAACAGGTGCGCGAACGCGCGAAGCGCGAGCGCGAGAAAGCCCAGCTCGGAAGCTTGTGGTCGCGGCGCGACTTCATGGGGCGGCTCGGGTGGGGAGTGTTCGGCGCATTCACCGGCATCACGCTGCTCGGGTTCATGCGCTCCGCGTTTCCCCGTGTGCTCTTTCAGCCGCCGACGAGCTTCAAGGCGGGGCTGCCGAAAGACTTCACCGTCGGCGAGATCAGCGAGAAGTTCAAGAAGGATTTCCGCGTCTGGATCATCCGGACCGAGGAGGGCTTCTACGCGCTGTTCGCGAAGTGTACCCACCTCGGATGTACGCCGCGCTGGCTCGCCGCCGAGACCAAGTTCAAGTGCCCGTGCCACGGCAGCGGCTTCTACAAGACCGGCATCAACTTCGAGGGCCCGGCACCGCGACCGCTCGAGCGGCTCCGTATCACCTTGGCGGAGGACGGCCAGATCGTCATCGACAAAGGTGTGAAGTATCTCTACGAGAAGGGCGACTGGACGAAACCGGGCGCGTTTCTCAAGTACACCGCCTAGGGAGCCACCGACATGGCATGGGAAGACATCAAGCGGCAGATCATCGAGTCGGACGTCTGGCAGTCGATGTTTCGCCACGGCTACGAGGACACCCCACGCAATCGCATCTTGATGGTGTCCGGGAACGTCTGGCTGCACCTTCATCCCTCCAAGGTGCGCCGGCACGCAGTGCGCATGCGCTTCACTTGGTGCATGGGCGGGATCACGTTCCTCATGTTCCTCGTCACGACGGTGACCGGCGTCTATCTGATGTTCTACTACCGGCCGACCGCCGAGTACGCGTACGCCGACATGAAGTACCTCGAGTTCGACATGCCTTTCGGGATGTTGATGCGAAACATGCACCGCTGGGCGGCCCACGCGATGGTGATCGCCGTCTGGCTCCACATGTTCCGGGTCTTCCTGACGGGCTCGTACAAGCCGCCGCGTGAATTCAATTGGGTCGTCGGCGTCATTCTCTTGGTGTTGACCTTGCTCTTGAGCTTCACCGGCTACCTGCTGCCGTGGGATCAGCTCTCGATCTGGGCGGTGACGGTCGGTTCCAACATGGCTCGGGCGACGCCCTTCCTGGGGCACGAGGGGCCCGGTCACGAGCTGATGGGCGTGAATCCGATCTACGACGCGCGCGCCTTTCTCTTCGGCGGCGGCGAGATCGGTCCGCATACGCTGCTGCGTTTCTACATTCTCCATTGCATCTTTTTCCCGCTGGTCACGAGCCTCTTCCTCGCCGTTCACTTCTGGCGCATTCGACGCGACGGCTTCTCGGGACCGCCGCTCTAGGAACCGGCCATGCGTGTCCTGGTGCTCCCGGTCGTGTTCGGCGTCATCCTGTGGCTGATGTACATGGCTGCCAAGCCGCGAGGAGACTGACGATGGCGGAAGAAGGATCCGCGTTGCGTGCCGTCACGGGCGGTAGCACCGCCGCCAAACAGATCGAGGTGCCGATTCGCAAGGCCGTCGGTCCGGGCGACGATAAAGTACACACCTGGCCGCACCTCGTGCGCTCGGAGTTCATCTGCGCGATTCTGGTGACGGTGCTCCTGATCGTGTGGTCGCTCCTCTCGGACGCGCCGCTCGAGGAGCCCGCCAACCCGACCAAGACGCCCAATCCGTCGAAGGCACCGTGGTACTTCCTCGGCCTCCAGGAGATGCTGGTCTTCTTCGATCCCTGGCACGCCGGCGTCACGCTGCCGAGCTTCATCATCGTCGGTCTGATGGTGCTCCCCTTCATCGACATCAATCCGAAAGGCAACGGCTACTACTGCTTCAACGACCGGAAATACGAGATCATGACCTTCTTCCTCGGCTTCCACATTCTGTGGGTGTCGCTGATCATCATCGGCACGTTCTTGCGCGGCCCGGGGTGGAACTGGTTCTGGTTCTGGCAGCCGTGGGACGTGCACAAGGTCGAGGCGATGACTGCGGTGAACCTCCCCTACCTGCTCGGCGTGCGGAACCCGACGCTCGACTTCTTCGTCGGCGCTGCGCTGGTGATCGGGTTTTTCGCCGGCGGCTCCGCCCTCATGTATTGGTGGGTCGTCCGCCTCAAGGGACGCGAGTTCATGCGACGCTGGGGTGGTGTGCGCTTCGGCATCACGGCGTTCCTCTTCCTCAACATGTGGGGGGTCGTGCTGAAGATGCTCATGCGCCACTTGTTCGCGATCAAGTACATCTGGACGACGCCGTGGGTGAACATCTGACGGTGGGGGCGGGTGATCTTCTACTTCGCCAAGCTTCTCGAGCTGATCGGGTTCGCGCACGTGGGATACGCGCTGTTCGTGGGGCTCACCCAGGAGCATTCGATGGGCCCGGAGATGAAGCTGCTGATGTTGGGGGCGCTCCTGTTCGCGCTCGGACGGATCCTCGAACGCAAGGCGGCGACGTGAAGGATCGACATGGCTCGGCGTAATACGGAGATCGACGAGGAGAAGAAGTCGCGCAGTGTCCTCTTCCTGCTCTCCGCCGTGGCGTTGCTCGTCACCGGTCTGTGGGCGGTGTGGAACGACAACATCTCCCGACGTCCGTGGAAGATCTTCCAGTACGAGTTCCGCAATCTCGAGTACAAACGGGCGCAGGACGCGGTGGCGGCGGAGAGCGCGCGCCTCGAGGCCGATCCCCAGTACGAGGACCTGGAAAAGCAGCTCGTGGCGGCGCGGCAGAGCCTCACCGAGGGCGAGACGGCGCGGCAGATCGCCGACCGCCGGGCGAAGCTCGCGGCGCTCGAGAAGCACCTCGCGGTCGTCGACCTGGATCTTCGCTTCGTGAAAAGCGAGCTCGAGGAGGCTTGGTACGAGCTCGATCACGCCCGCGAATTCGGCCAGCCCGAGGAGCCGCGTCGCGCCCGCATCGACAAGCTCGAGGCGCACCGAGTGGAGACGAAGAAGCAGTACGACGACCTCACGCACCAGAAGGAGCAGCTCGAGAGCGAGATGAAGGAACTGCAGGCGGGCGTGAAGACGATCGAGGACAAGATCGCCGACGCTGCCGCCGAGCGCACCAAGCTCGAGCAGAAGCTCGACGGCATGGTCGTGCTACACGTCGGGCCGCTCAAGATGCTGCAGGTGCCGCGCATCGAGCAGGCGGTCCTCGAGGAGTACGACCGCAACGCCTACAATCAGCCGATCGCGCGCGTCGATCGCTGTGTGTCCTGTCACAGCGGCATCGACAAGCCGGGCTTCGAAGACCAGCCGAACCCGTTCAAGACGCACCCCGATCGCGAGCACCTCCTCGGCAAGCATCCGCCGGACAAGTTCGGGTGTACACCCTGTCACGACGGCCAGGGCGCGAGCGTCAACAGCGTCGCGCAGGCGCACGGCGACGTACCGTTCTGGGAGTACCCGTTGCTGCGCGGCGCGAAGGTGCAAGCGCGCTGCAACAAGTGCCACATGGACGTCGCCGACGTCGACCACGCCGATCACATCGCCATGGGGCAGAAACTCTTCGAGAATCTCGGTTGCACGGGTTGCCATCTCGTCGAGGGCCTCGAGGATCTGCCGAAGGTCGGCCCGTATCTTCGGCGTATCGGTGCCAAGGTCGATCCGTCGTGGCTCACCCGCTGGGTGACCAATCCGCATCAATTCCGTCCGAGCACGAAGATGCCGAACTTCCTCTTCGCGCCGGAGCAGGGCACCGCGGTCGCTGCGTATCTCTTGCAGGCTTCCGCCAAGGAGTCGCAGGAGTGGCTGGCGCAGTACCCCGCGCCCCCCGGCGTCGACCCGAAGAACAGCGCCCTGGTCGCGCGCGGGCAGCAGATCACGGAGCAGATCGGGTGCAAGGGCTGCCACGCCTTCGCCGCCGGCGAGCACGGCCCACGGCTCGGCGCCGGCGTCGACGAGGCTGCGAACGGCGCCGAGACCGGTGCGGAGTTCCGCACCAGCAAGGACATCGCTCCCAATCTCGCCGGCATCGCCGAGAAGACGAACGGCCGCTGGATCTTCCATTGGCTGAAGAATCCGCGGCACTTCTCACCCGTTTCGCGCATGCCGAGCCTGCGCCTCAGCGACGACGAGGCGGCGGCGGTGACGTCGTATCTCCTGACGCTCGGGGCGCCGAAACCGGAGCCGCCCGAACGGCTCGCGGCCCTCGCGCGTCCCGAGACGATCGCCGACGGCGAGAAGCTCGTCCGCAAGTACGGCTGTGCGGGATGCCACGACATCCCGGGCATGGAGAACGAGTCACGCATCGGCGTCGAGCTTTCGGCCTTCGGCGGCAAGACCGTCGAGGAGCTCTTCTTCGGCGACCGCTACGACATCCCGCGCACCTGGGATGATTGGACGCTCAACAAGATCCGGACGCCGCGTGTCTACGCGACCGAGCGCATCGAGCAGGTGATGCCGCAGTTCGACCTTCCCGCCGAGGACATCAAAGAGCTGCGGGTCTTTCTGACGAGCCGCAACGAGCACGTCGTGCCGATGAAGTACCGTTACAAACCGAACGACCCCACGCAGAAGCAGATCGTCGACGGCGAGCGCCTGATCGCAAAGTACAACTGCACCGGGTGCCACCAGATCGAGGGCAAGGGCGGCTTCATCCGCGCCTTCTACCAGGAGAACCTATCGCTCGCGCCACCGATCCTGTACGGCGAAGGCGCGAAAGTGCAGTCCGATTGGCTGTTCAACTTCTTGAAGAGCCCGGTGCCCATCCGACCGTGGCTGAAGCTGCGCATGCCCACCTTCAACCTCTCCGACGAGGACACCAACGTCCTCGTCGACTACTTCACCGCGCGGGCGCGCAAGGACATCCCGTTCGTCTACGTCGACACCGGTGCCATCGCCCCCGAGAACATCGCGGCGGCCAAGCAGTTGATGTCGCCGGACTACTTCAACTGCTTCTCTTGCCACGTGCAGGGGGACAAGAATCCCGAGGGTCCTCCGGAAGGGTGGGCGCCGAACCTCGCGATGGCGAAGCGCCGCCTGAACCCCGACTGGATCCTTCAGTGGATACACGATCCGCAGAAGCTGCAACCGGGAACGAAAATGCCGTCGTTCTACCCCGGCGGCCCCGATGACGTGTTCGGCGGGGATGAAGAGCGACAGATTCGCGCGATCCGCGACTACTTGATGGTGCTCGGTCTCCCCGAGGGCAACCGCGCGGGCACGCAGGTGGTGCAGCGCGCACCGGCCGGGCAGTGAGCGCGACGTCGGCCGACGAGACGTGTTGAGCAGCGGCGATCAAGCCGACAAAAAAGGAGACGATCATGCATAAATCGATGCTGGGTGCGGTGGCGCTGCTGACGGGCGTGATGCTTGCAGCGCAGGGGTCGGCGTACGAGGGGGTCGACGTCGCGGACGGCGGTTCCATCAGCGGCGACGTGAAATACCAGGGCGATCCGCCGGCACCCGCGAAGATCGCGGTCACCAAGGACAACGAGGTGTGCGGCAAAGAGAAGACCTCTCCCGACCTCGTCGTCGGCGCCGACAAGGGCATTGCCAACGTCGTCGTCCGGATCAGCAACATCCAGAAGGGCAAGAAGCTCGCCCCCGCGGCGACGCCACCGACCTTCGATCAGAAGGGCTGCGAGTACATGCCACACGTGCTCGCGTTCCCCGCGGGGTCGACGGTGCAGATTCTCAACAGCGACGGCATCCTCCACAACGTCCACACTACGTCCACGGCCAATCCCTCGTTCAACCAGGCGCAACCGAAGTTCAAGAAGATGATCGAGGCGAAGATCGACAAGCCCGAGATGCCGATCAAGGTTCAGTGCGACGCGCACGGCTGGATGCACGCCTGGTGGATCTCGGAGGATCATCCCTACTATGCGGTGACGGACGCGAAGGGGGCTTTCAAGATCGCCGACGTCCCGCCCGGTGACTACGAGCTCGAGCTCTGGCACGAGACCCTCGGCAAGCAGACGCAAAAGGTCTCGGTAAAAGCGAAGGAAGACTCCAAAGTCAGGGTACAAATGACGAAGAAGTAACCGCGATTCGCACCGTGCTGCGGCGATTCGCGGCGCGCGGGGTACGGGTTTCACCGAGGGTGCCGCGGCGTGCGTGCCACGGCACCCTCGTCGTGCGTGCGGCGCGCGCCGGAGGGCGCATTCAGTCAGCGTCGCCCGCCGCATGTTCGACCGTGAGTTCGAGCCAACCGGTGGGTGCCGCAGCGAGACGGCAGAGCGCGTAGACGGTCTCGACGACGCTGCCCGACGACCCCGGCCGGCGCACGGGAATCAGGCGGTCGAGCCTGCCCGCGAGGAGGTGGCTCTCGCCGCCGGGCGCCTGCACGCGTACTCGCACCGATGCCGACTCGCCGAGGTGGACGTCGGCGACGCCACGAACGGGCGTCGATCGCGTATCGCTCCACGCCGTGCCGGTGAGCGCGAAGTGAAACACCGCCGTCAGCGCGCTCTTTCGTGATTCCTCCGACGGCGAATCGCCCGCCGCCGTCGAGCATAGTTCGAGGTCACCGAGCGCGGTTCCGGGCAACACCAGCCGCGCGCTCGGGTGCCGCTGCGGCGGGGCGAGGCCCGCGCTGGCCCACGCCCGCGCGCGAACGCGATGGCGTGTCCCGCCGAGACGGACGACCCCCGCGACCGTACCGAAGCGGGCGGCGCCGGCCGGCAAATCGGCGAGCGGGTTCGCAGGCGCGAAGCGGAGGTGGACGCGCGCGTCGCGAAGGTTGCCCGCGGCGAGGCCGCGCTCGAGGTCCAAGAACGGTGTGAGCATGGGAAATGCCAGCAGCGGTCCGGTGAATCGCACGTCGAAGGCGTGCTGATCACGGACGTCGACGCGCAGCGCGGGAACGTGCAGCGTGTGCGTGTGGCGCTCCGCGAGCTCACCGGTGAAGAGCGCCAGGCGTTCCGCGGCATCGGTGATCAAGAGACGCCCCGCGATCGCGCCCGCCGCCGCGACGTCGACGCTGGTGAGCACGGCGAGATCGGCGCTCGCCACCTGGAGTGCCAGGCGCGTCGTCGGCCTACCGCCGCACGCGAGCGTCGCGCCGGCGCCGGCCCGCGGCGGGTCGGACGACGGTGTCCCCTCGCGACCGCGATCTCCCTCACGATGTGGTGCGGACTCGGGCGGTGCGGCGGCGAATACTTCGGCGAACGTTCGGACGAACGCGGTGCGCCGCGGCCCGCGCCAGCGGACGGGAATTCCGACCTCGAGCTGGACGGCATCGACCCGGTCGGCGAGGCGCGCCAGGCGACGAAGCAGCGGATCGGCGTCGTCGACCCGTCCAGGGGTGAAGAGTTGCATGAGGTTGCTCGGATGCGCTGCGGGATAGCGGACGCCGATCGTCACCAGGACGTCCCGCGTGCTCGCGAGTCTCTGCAAGCGTCGCAGATACGAACGCAGGAACGCCCGAGAGACGGTGACGTCGCCGCGCGCCGCGGGCCGGCACACGCCGTGTTCTTCGACGAGACCGATGCCGAGATCGCACACGGCCTGGACGACGTTCCAGCCGTGTACCGCGAAGAGCGTCGCCCGACCGCGTTCCGCGACCATCTCCTCGAGGGTCGCCGCGAGCAGCTCGAGGAGCCAGGACGCACGCTCGCGGACCTGAGGGGTGCGATTCAAGTCGACTTCGTTCCGATCGCGCGCGGTGTTGATGATCCACGTCGCGTCGCAGGCGGCGCCGAGCTCACGGGTGAGACCGCCGGTGTGAAGATCGTTGACCTTGTCGCGGCCCGGTCGCCGTGGAAGGGTGCGACGACCGGCGTGGGGCGCGAAGAAGACGAGCGGCGCGACGCCCCGGCGCACCTCGATCCACGCGGGGACCTGCGGGCTCATGGACGGGGTCGGCGCCGTCATGGCCGCGGTTGTAGCCGGTCGCGGGGGTGGCTGTCATGGGCAACGAGAGTCGCGGAACCGGACCGGGCGTCACGCGCACAACGCCGCCGTCACCGGCGCGTCACCATGGCGTAACACTGCGCTGGGCGAGAATGGGTTGCGAGGATTTCATCTTGAACGCGAGCGGCGTACAGTAACGGTGTGATCGTGCGCAGGATCTTCCTTCCGCGAGCGCTGTTCCCCGTCGCATGAAGGTCGCCGCGATCGACATCGGCAGCAACTCGATCCACATGGTCGTCGCCCGGATCGATGCCGACGGGCACTTCACGCTCCTCGACCGTGCCAAAGAGATGGTCCGGCTCGGCAAAGGGACGCTTGCCGCGCGGGCGCTTTCGCGCGAGGCCATGCAGGCCGGGATCCAGGCGCTCGCCACTTTCAAGCGGCTCGCCGACACGCAGCAAATCGACCGCATCCTCGCGGTCGCCACCAGCGCCGTTCGCGAGGCCAAGAACGGCGGCGACTTCATCGCGCAGATCGGACGCGAGCTCGGCATTCACGTGGACCTCATCACCGGACGCGAGGAAGCGCGGCTCATCCATCTCGCGGTGACCAACGCCCTCGACCTGCGCGACACCTCGAGCGTCCTCGTCGACGTCGGCGGTGGCAGCGTCGAGCTGGTGCTCGCCGAGCGCGGCGTCGTCAAGGTGCAAGAGAGCCTGAAACTCGGCGTGCTGCGCCTCGCCGAGCGCTTCTTCGAACACGATCCGCCGGCGCGCGACGAGGTCGATGCGCTCGAAGAGTATCTCGATCGGCAGCTCGCGTCCTTCTACAAGCGAGCACGAAGCATCGAGGTTGGACGGCTCATCGGCACCTCGGGCACGGTCCTGAACCTCGCGGCGATCGCGCTGCAGATGGACGGCGGCGCGGCGCCCGAGCGGCTGCACGGCATCACGCTGCGGGCGAAAGACGTGCAGCGCGTGCGCAAGCTCGTCGTGCGCAGCGACCGCGACGAGCGCCAGCGCTTGCCCGGTCTCGATCGTCGCCGTGTCGACACGATCGTGCCGGGTGCGATCCTGATCGATCACGTGATGCGGCGTCTCGAGGTCACGGAGCTGACGACGTGCGAATGGGCGCTGCGTGAGGGTGTGCTGCTCGACTTCATCCGCCGCCACGGCCGCGAGATCGAGGAGAACGAGACGATCGCGGATCCGCGGCGCCGGAGCGTGGTGCATCTCGGCCGGCGGCTCAATTTCGAGGAGGGCCACAGCCAGCAGGTGGCGCGGCTGGCGCTTGCGCTCTTCGATCAGACCGCTGATCGCCACGGTCTGGGCGCGCGTGAACGGGAATGGCTCGAGTTCGCGGCGTTGCTTCACGACGTCGGCAATCACATCGCGCACTCGCGACATCATCGACATTCCTACTATCTGATCGTGCACGGGGAGCTCCTGGGCTTCGACCCGAAGGAGATCCTCCTCATTGCCGCGCTCGCGCGCTACCATCGCAAGGCCGGTCCCAAGGAGGGAGACGAAGAGCTCGAAGCGTTGCCCAACGGCATGCGCGCCGTGGTGCCGCCGCTGGCGGCGCTGCTGCGGGTGGCGGACGCGCTCGACCGCAGCCACTTCAGCGTCGTACGCGGCGTGGACGTCGTCGGCCGCGGCAAGGACGTCACGATCAGCGTGCGAACCGGCGGACCCGACGCCGAGCTCGAGCTCTGGGCCGCGCGTCGCAAGGCCGACATCTTCGAAGAGGTGTTCGGCGTGCGACTGACGTTACAGGTACAGATAGAGGAGTGACGATGAACGGTCCGCTGACACCGCACCCGTATCCGGGGAAGCTGATCATCGTCGAGGGCATCGACGGTTCCGGCAAGTCGACCCAGATCTCGCTGCTGCACCGTTGGCTGCTGGCGCTCGGGCATAAAGTGTTCTTCACCGAGTGGAACTCGTCGGCGCTGGTGCGCCGCGCCGTGCGCCGCGGTAAGAAGAAGGATCTGCTCACGCCGACGACGTTCAGCATCCTGCACGCCGTCGATTTCGCGGATCGGCTCACCTACAAGATCATTCCGCCGCTGAAGGCCGGTATGACCGTGCTCGCCGACCGTTACGTCTACACCGCGTTCGGGCGTGACGTCGCGCGCGGCGTCGACAGCGAGTGGGTGCGCGGCGTCTACAGTTTCGCCCCGAAGCCCGACCTCGCGATCTACTTCCGGGTTCCGATCGAGGTGTCGTTGCAGCGGATCCTCATCGGGCGGACGAAGCTCAAGTACCACGAGGCGGGCATGGACCTCGGCTTGAGCCGCGAACCGGCGGAGAGCTTCCGGCTCTTTCAGAGCCAAGTGCTGGTGATCTACGACGAGCTGGTGCGAGAGTTCGGGCTCGAAGTGGTCGACGCGACGGCGGACATCAATCAACAGCAGCAACAGGTGCGGCTGCTGGTGGCGGAGGCCCTCGGGCTCGGCAAGGGGGAACGGCGTGCACGACGCGGATAAACTCTTCTACGGCAACGGCCTGCCGTATCTGAAAGTCGGACCGCTCAAAGGGAGCCTCATCGTCCTCGAGGGAACCGACGGTGTCGGTCGCTCGACCCAGATCGAGGCGCTGACGCAGTGGCTCGAGGTCCAAGGCTACGGAGTCGTGAACACCGGATGGACGCGCTCGCCGCTCCTCGCGGAGACGATCAACGAGGCGAAGGCCGGGCACGAATTGAACGTGACGACGTTCAGCCTGCTGTACGCGGCCGACTTCGCCGATCGCTTGGAGAACCAGATCATTCCGGCGCTGCGTGCCGGTTTCATCGTGCTGGCCGACCGCTACATGTACACCGCGTTCGCCCGCAACGCAGTGATGGGCGCCGACGCGCAGTGGACGCGCAAGCTCTTCGGCTTCGCGGTCGTGCCCGACCTGGTGCTGTATCTCAGGATCGACGTGCGCAGGCTGATCCCGCGCGTGCTGGAGTCGAAGGGCATGGACTATTGGGAGTCGGGAATGCACTTGAAGCTCGGCGGCGACATCTTCGACTCGTTCCGCCGCTATCAAACCCGCCTCATCCGCGAGTACGACGCGATCGCGGAGGAGCTCGGGTTCGTCACCGTCGACGCGTGCCATCCGATCGATGCCATCCAGCAGGAGCTGCGTGTGCACATCGCCCGCTATCTGGCCGGCGAGCGGCCTGGCCGGCGGCGCGCGGCGTCGACCCTCCGGCGGGCGGCGACGGCGCAGACGGCGGCGCGCGCCGTGCGCGCCAAGATGCGGTGAGGCGGCGCGCTGCACGCGGCGTGTGCGTGGCCGCGGCGTTGCTGCTCGTCGGCTGCGCGACGCGTGATTCCCCGAGCATCGCGCCGGCAGCGAGATCGAGCCCGCCGGTAGCGCTCATCGTCGTCGACGGACTCGACGCGCGCGACGTCACCGACGCCGAGACGCCGAATCTCGCACGTTACTGGCGCGAGAGCCCGTGGTGCGCGGGCGTGCATGGTCGCGCGGCGATGCCGGCGCGCACCAACGTCAACCACGCCAGCCTCGTGACCGGCGTGTATCCCGATACCCACGGCGTCACTGGCAACGCCTTCTGGGATCGAACCGCCGCGTCGCAGCGAAAATTGGGCGCCGCACCCGATCTGCTCACCGAGACGCTGTTTACAGTGGCGCGTGGACACACGCCGCCGGTTCGCACGGCGGCGGCGGTGGGCAAGTCGAAGCTCGACCGCATGTTCGCGGCGACGCCGGGCGGGCAAGCGGCGCCGAGCAGGACCTGGGGCCCGAAGGACGCGCCGTCGTCGGCGCACGATCCGACGACCGGCTATGCATTCGACGCCGCGACGCTGGCGGGCGCGCGCGCTTTGCTCGACGACGCGCCCGCCTTCCTGCTCGTGAATCTCGCCGACGTCGACCGCGTGAGCCACGGCGCCGGTCCGCATTCCGCGGCGGCAGGCGCCACGCGCCGCGAAACCGACCGCGCGCTCGGCGCGTTCATTCAGGACGTACTTCGCCGTCCGGAGTGGCGCGACGGTACGCTCGTCGTGACCGCCGATCACGGCTTCGACGCCACCACGCATCCTGTCGTCGATGTCGGCGACGAGCTGCACGCGGCGGGCCTCGACGCGGCGCTCGTGAGTGTCGCCGACGGCGGTGTCGCGCACGTCTACGCACGCGACCCCGATGCGGCCGGCCGCGCCGGGGCGCTCGCCGCCGCGCGGCGTCTCGCGCTGTCGACGCCGGGCGTCGCCGAGGCGCTCTACCGCGAATCCAATTCAGAGGACGGCGGCGATGCGCATGCGCTCGCCCACGTCCATCCCGATTGGCGCCTCGCGCATCCGCGTGCCGGCGATCTGCTGCTGGTCGCGGCGCCGGGTTACGCGCTCGCCGACAACGGCGGCGACGAGGTGCGGCTCAAGGGCAACCACGGCGCCCCAGGAGAGCGCGACGTGGCGGTCGTCGCGATCGGCGGCGGTGTACAGGTTGCCGATCGCTGCGACGACGTCACCGCCGCCGATCTCGGGCGCACGATGCTCGGCTGCCTCGGGTTGCGGGACGTCGCGCGGCTCGACGGTGCGCCGATCGCAGCCGATGCGCGGGGCCGTAGGCTTTCCGGACTGTGCGCGGGAACGAGTGCCGATGATGGTGCGCGACGTTAACGAATCCGTAACATGGCCGTCACGCGATGAGCATGGTAACCTTCGATAAACAGGCGACGGCAGTGTCGAATGCACGGGACGCGGGTGTGTTCCGCCCGACATCGATGGGTCAAGAAAAAAAGAAGATTCTCGTCGTCGAGGACGAGAAGGATATCCGCGAGCTGGTACGGTACAACCTCGAGCAGGAGGGTTTCAGCGTGCTCGAGGCCGAGGAGGGTGAGCTGGCGCTAGCGCTCGTGCAGCGCGAACGCCCGGCGCTGGTGATCCTCGACATCATGCTCCCCGGCATGTCCGGCCTGGATATCTGCCGCGCCATTCGACAGGGCGAGGAGACGTCGCGGCTGCCGATCCTGATGCTCACCGCCAAAGCGGCCGAGGTGGACAAGGTCGTCGGCCTGGAGATGGGTGCCGATGATTACGTCACCAAACCCTTCAGCCCGCGCGAGCTGATCGCGCGCGTGAAGGCCGTGTTGCGGCGCGCGCTCGGACCGGAGCTCGAGCGGCCGCACGAGGTGTATCGCCGCGGCCGCTTGCGTATAGATTTCGACACCTACCAGGTGTTTCTCGACGACCGTGAGGTCGAGCTCAGTCTCCGTGAGTTCGAGCTGCTCGCGTTTTTCGTCCGCCACCCCAATCGCGTCTTCGAGCGCGCCCAGCTCCTCGACATGGTCTGGGGTCGGGACACGTACGTCGAGCCCCGCACGGTGGACGTCCACGTACGGCGCCTGCGCATGCGTATCGAGCGCGACGACGCCCGTCCGGAGCTGATCGTGACCTTGCGCGGCGTCGGGTACAAGTTCAACGATGCGGCGCTCGACGCCTAGACTCATCGTCTACCTGCTCGTTCCCTACCTGGTTACGGTGCCGCCGCTACTGGTGGTGGCGTACCTGGTCATGCGCCATAGCGTCGAGTCCGCATCGATCGAGGTCGCGGGCGCGGCGGCGCTTCAGCAGGCGCGTAGCATCGCGGCACACGTCCCGACGGATCTCTCCGCGGCGGCGCTCGAGGCGCGGTGCCGGGACGAAGTGCGCGGCAGCGCGACCCGCCTCACGATCATCGACGCCAGTGGCGAGGTGCTCTGCGACAGCGAAGCCGATCCCGACCGCATGGTGAATCATCTCGATCGGCCCGAGGTGCAGGCCGCGCTCGCAGCCGGCGAGGGGCTCGACCGCCGCAAGAGCGCGACCGTGCATCACCCGCTCCTCTATGCCGCCATCCGGGCCGGGGAAGGACACCGCGTGCGCATCGTACGTGTCGCCACGCCGACGGAATTCGTCGCCGGCCCCGATCGGCAGCTGGCGACGATCGTGTTGCTCGGCATGGTCGGGACCCTGCTCGTGGCCTTCCTCCCGGCGCTCTACGTCGCCAACACGATCGGGGGTCGCCTGGAGCGCATGGTGGAGTTCTCGCGCAGCGTCGCGAATGGCGATTTCTCCAGCAAGGTGGCGGTCAATCAGCGCGATCAGCTGGGCATCCTCGAAGCCAACTTGAACGACATGAGCGCGCGGCTGCGCGCGTCGTTCCTCGATCTCCGCGAGGAGAGCGAGAAAGTCGGCGGCATCCTGCGGGCGATGGTCGAGGGCGTGGTCGTGGTGTCGGTCGCCGGGGAGGTCGTCCTCATCAATCAACGCGCGGAGACGATCTTCGGGCTGCAGAGCGGCCCCGACTA
This sequence comes from Binatia bacterium, assembly GCA_041476145.1. Classification (GTDB taxonomy): domain Bacteria; phylum Desulfobacterota; class Binatia; order UTPRO1; family UTPRO1; genus DP-19. Next base: position 6,394 of record JBGOSW010000033.1, on the reverse strand, counting down.
TCGCGGTCGGCATCTCCTCGAGATGTGCCGCGATCCCGAGCTGCAACAACTGCTGCGGTCGCTGCCGGCCTGGAACAAGGCCGAGCCGGCCGCCTGCGAGATCGCGCTCGCGGACGCCGATCGCCGCTTCCTCGCCGTCAGCGTGTCGCCGACTCGCGACGCCACCTCGGGACGCCCGACCGGCTTCGTCATGGTATTCCACGACATCACCGATCTGAAGAAGCTCGAGACGATGCGGCGCGATTTCGTCGCCAACGTCTCGCACGAGCTGCGCACACCGCTGACGGCCATCCGCGGCTACGCCGAGACGTTGCTGGCCGGCGCGCTCGAAGATCGCGGGCGTGCTCGCCAGTTTCTGTCGGTCATCGATCGGCACTCGGAGCGCTTGAGCCGCCTGATCGACGATCTCTTGACGCTCTCCGATCTCGAGCTCGGGAAGACGGCGCTCAAGAAGGAAGCGGTGCACCTCGAGACGCTCGTCGAGGAGGTCGTGGAGGTGCTGCGCGACAAAGCGCGCCGCGGGGGAGTGGGCCTGGTGACGCACATCCCTCCCGAGTTGCCGCTCGTACTCGGAGACGCCGATCGATTGCAGCAGGTCCTCATCAACTTGACCGACAACGCGATCAAATACAGCGCCAGCGGCGGGACGGTGCGGATCAGCGCCGCGCTACCGTCCAACGGCCCGACACCGATGGTCGAGCTCAGCGTCCAGGACGACGGCATCGGCATTCCGACGAGCGACCTGCCGCGCCTCACCGAGCGCTTCTACCGCGTCGACAAGGCCCGCTCGCGGGAGCTCGGCGGCACCGGACTCGGGCTCGCGATCGTGAAGCACATCGTGCAGGCGCACGGTGGCAAGCTCGAGATCCGCAGCACCTTGAACGTCGGGACCACCGTGAAGTTCTCGGTCCCGAGCTGGTCGAGCCAGAGGGAGGCCGTCTCTTCCTGAATCCCGCCGACGAGTGGCGGCTCCTGGTCGGGGCCGCAGAGCAGATGTCCTGCCGCGACAGGGCCGCAGTGCCCACGTCACCGAACGATGACCGCGAATCCATGTATCCGTAATAGATCCGTAACGCGTACCCGCAACAGGGATTATACGTACCTGTAACCTGCGCGTAACGCGGGGGATTCATACAGTCATCACGTGACCTTGTTCGCGCTGCAATCAAGCACCGTGATCCTAAACCTAACGTGATGGTGAGGAGGACGAGTATGCGTAGACGTGTACTGGCGATCGCCGCTGTCGTCGTGACGCTCTTGGGGACGCGTGTCGGGCAAGCGAGGGACCTCGGGGACATTCTGCTGCAGAAGGGCCTGATCACGCCGGAAGAGCTGCGGCAGGCGCGCGAGGAGGACAAGCAGAAGGCCGCCGCCGAAGAGTCGCGGCGTGACGCGATCGTCGCGAAGCTGCCGAAGTGGCTCGATATGATCCAACCGTTCGGCGACGTGCGTACTCGCTACGAGGGCTTCTACGCCAACGATCTCATCGCGCGGAACCGCTTCCGTTATCGTGCCCGCGTCGGACTGAACGTCAACGCGACCGACGAGCTCTCGGCGACGTTTCGATTGGTGAGCGGCGATCCGAACGATCCGATCTCCTCGAACCAAACGTTGAACAACACGTTCACGAAGAAGTCGGTGAACTTCGACCAAGCGTACCTGACCATTCGCCCGGGCAAGTCGTTTCACCTGGATCCCGGCTGGGTCACGATCACCGCAGGCAAGTTCGGCGTCAACACTTATCGTGTCTCGGAGCTGGTGTGGGATGACGACCTGACACCGGAGGGCGCGACCGAGACGGTGAACCTCGTGGAGGAGCGTGACGGGTTCCTGCGCGGGCTCAAGGTGAGCGCGTTCCAGTGGGTGATCGACGAAGTTTCGAACAAGGTCGATCCCAACATGGTCGGCGGGCAGATCGTCGCCGATACGGCGATCGGTGACGCCGCGAAGCTGACCGTGGGCTTCGCCGACTACGATTATGAGGGTCTCAACAGGGTGGCACGGAAGTTCCTCGAGAAAACGAGCAGCTCCTTCAACGGGAGTCTCGCCAACAGCAATCGAGTCGATCATTTCTCCAACGGCAAGATCAGCGGCTTCAAGTCCGACTTCAACATCATCAACGCCAACGGCGAGCTGAACTTCATGGACGTCGTCGGCATGCCTGCGGGGCTCTTCGGCGATTTCGTCTACAACACCCAAGCCGAAGGCAAGAACGTCGGCTTCAGTGTCGGCGCCGGTATCGGGAAGGCCGGGCGTGATTGGTACCACAACAGCCTGAAGGCCCAGGGAGACTGGGGCGTGTCGTACGCGTACGAATGGGTCGAGCAAGACGCAGTGCTGTCGATGTTCAGCTACAGCGATCTCGACTACGTGCAGGCTGCGGCGACCCAGAAGGGCAGCACGAACGTCACCGCCCATATCCTCCGACTCGACTACATGCTGCTGCCGAACCTGCAACTTACGGCGAAGGCGCACTTGATCAACGTGCTCGACCGCAGCTCGTCGATCGCTACGCTCGACGGCAATTCGACGTTGCTGCGGACGCAGCTCGACGCCTCGTTCAAGTTCTGAGGGTGCTCACGAAAGGAGATCGACCATGGTGCGAACGCTGGTGAGTGGGGGGATCGGTGCGCTTCTCCTCGGGCTCGTCCTCGGGGGGAACGCCGCGGCGCAGATGCAGCTGAACGGCGCCGGGGCGACATTCCCGTATCCCATGTATTCAAAATGGTTCAATCTCTACATTCAAGTGGACCCCGACACTCGCTTCAATTATCAATCGATCGGGAGCGGCGGCGGCATCAAGCAGATCACCGAGCAGACCGTGGACTTTGGCGCCAGTGACGGTCCCATGAGCGACGAGCAGCTGCGGGCGGCGCCGGGCCGCATCCTGCACTTTCCGACGGTCATGGGAGCGGTGGTCGTCACCTACAACGCCGAGGGGATCGCGACCGGACTGAAGCTCACTCCCGAGGCGATCGCCGGTATCTTCCTCGGCAAGATCACGAAGTGGAACGACCCCACGATCGCGGCGGCGAACCCCGGCGTCACACTGCCGCCGCGCGACATCGTCGTGATCCACCGCTCGGACGGCAGCGGCACCTCGTACATCTTCACCGACTACCTGAGCAAGGTGAGTCGCGAGTGGAACAACAAGGTGGGGAAGGGGACCTCGGTCAACTGGCCGGTCGGTCTCGGTGGCAAGGGTAACGAGGGGGTCACCGGGCTCGTCAAGCAGACGCCGTTCTCGCTCGGATACGTCGAGTTGATCTACGCGCAATCCAACAACCTCCCGTTCGCCGACGTGAAGAACAAGGCGGGGGCCTTCGTGAACCCGTCCCTCGAGTCGGTGACCGCCGCCGCGGCCGCAGTCGCCGACTCGATGCCCGACGACTTCCGCGTCTCCATCACCGATGCGCCGGGGGCAAACGCCTATCCGATCTCCGGCATGACGTGGCTGCTCGTCTACGAGAAGCAGAAGGATGCCGAGAAGGGAAAAAAGCTCGTGCGCTTCCTCGATTGGATGATGCACGACGGGCAGCAGCACGCGGCGGCGCTTCACTACGCGTCGCTCCCGGCGCAGGTCCTCGCCAAGGAGACGGTGGTGCTGCGCACGATCACCGGACCCGACGGCAAGGCGCTCGTGGGACACTGATGTGGAGGGCGCGCCCGAGCGCGTGACGGAGTCCGCGCGACAGATGCACCCCCCGGTCACACGAGACATGGACAGCGAGTCGCTCGAGGCGCCGTGGACGGCCGCACGCTCCGCGCTGCGGCCGACGGCGCCTCGACGTCGCAACGTCGGCGACCGGGTGTTTCGGATTCTGGCGGCGTCGTTCGCATTCACGTTGCTCATCGTGGTGGCGTCCATCTTCCTCGTCCTCTGCTACCAATCGCGGGATGCCGTGCGGACGTTCCGCTGGGCGTTCCTCACGACTTCGGTGTGGGATCCGGTGGCGCGCGAGTTCGGCGCGCTGCCGCTGATCTACGGGACGCTCGTTTCATCGCTGTTGGCGCTCGCGCAGGCGATTCCGCTGAGCGTGGGGACGGCGCTCTTTCTGAGCGAACTGGCGCCGCCGTGGGTGCGGGCGCCGGTCTCGTTTCTCGTCGAGCTCCTCGCGACGATCCCGAGCGTCGTCTACGGCCTCTGGGGCATCTTCGTCCTGGTGCCGTGGATGCGCAGCTACATCGGTCCGGCGCTCTCGGGTACGCTCGGGTTCCTACCGACGTTCTCGGGCCCCAACTACGGGGTCGGGATGCTCACCGCCTCGATGATCCTGGCGGTGATGATCGTGCCGTACATCACCTCGGTCGCGCACGAGGTCTTTCAAGCGGTGCCCGCGGCGCAGCGCGAAGCGGCGCTCGCGCTCGGCGCTACCCGCTGGGAGATGATCCGCCTCGCGGTACTCCCCTACGGGCGGACGGGTGTGATCGGCGCCGTGATGCTCGGCCTCGGGCGCGCGATCGGCGAGACCATGGCGGTCACGATGGTCATCGGCAATCGCGCCGACGTCTCGCTCTCGGTCTTTGCACCGGCGAGCACGATGGCGAGCATCATCGCCAACGAGTTCACCGAGGCCACGTACGACCTCTACGTGCAAGCGCTGGTCGAGGTCGGCCTGGTACTCCTCGTCGTCACCGTCGTCGTGAACGTATTTGCGCGGCTCCTGGTGTGGCGCGTCGCCGCGCCCGCCGGCGGAGCGCGCTGATGCGGGCGACGCGACGCCGCATCGTCGATCGCGTCGCGCGCGCGTTGACGCTCGCGTGCACCGCGGCGGTGCTGGCGCCGCTCGTCCTGATCATCGGCTATCTGCTCGCCAAGGGTGTGACGTCGATCAACCTCGACTTCTTCACTCAGCTGCCGAAACCGGTCGGGGAGTCGGGCGGAGGCATGGCGAACGCCATCGTCGGTACCCTCGTTCTCATCGGACTGGCGTGCGCCCTCGGGCTGCCGATCGGCATCGGGACCGGAGTGTTTCTCGCCGAGTACGCGCACAGCCGGCTGGCACCGACGGTTCGGTTTTGCGCCGACGTCCTCAACGGAGTACCGTCGATCGTGATCGGCATCTACGCCTACACTCTGATCGTCCTGCCGACGAAGAGTTTCTCGGCCTATGCCGGCGGCTTTGCGCTCGCCGTCATCATGCTGCCCATCGTGGCGCGCACGACCGAGGAGATGCTGCGCCTCGTACCGGCGAACTTGCGCGAGGCGTCGCTCGCTCTCGGCGTCCCGGCATGGCGGACGACGATGCGCGTGATCATCCGGACGGCGCGCGGCGGCATCATCACCGGCTGCATGCTCGCGATCGCGCGCGTCGCGGGCGAGACGGCACCGCTCCTCTTCACCGCGTTCGGCAATCAGTTCTGGCACCACGGTCTCGGAGGCCCGATCTCGTCTCTGCCGGTGCAGATCTATACCTACGCGATCTCGCCCTTCGACGACTGGCACCGCCAAGCATGGGCGGGCGCGCTGGTGTTGCTGGCGCTGATCTCGGCGACGAGCCTGAGCGTCCGACTGCTGACACGCGGGCGCTTCCGGACGGTGCGATGACGTCGACGACGCGGACGAAGCTCGAGGTGCGGCAGCTCGACGCCTGGTTCGGTACGACGCAGGCCCTCCACGACATCGGTCTCGCGATTCCGGAGCGCGCCGCGACCGCGATCATCGGGCCCTCCGGGTGCGGGAAGTCGACGCTCATCCGCTGTCTCAATCGCATGCACGAGATCGTTCCCGGCGCACGTGTGAGCGGCCAGGTCCTTCTCGACGGCGCGGACATTTATCGACCCGATGTCGACCCCGTGCAGGTACGCGCGCGGGTCGGCATGGTGTTTCAGCGCCCGAATCCCTTTCCGACGATGTCGATCTACGACAATGCCGCGGCCGGCCTGCTCCTCACCGGCGGGCGTCGCTCGCGCGCCGATCTGGATGCGGCAGTCGAGCACAGCCTGCGCCAGGCGGCGCTCTGGGACGAGGTGAAGGACTCGCTCGACGCCTCGGGAGTGAGCATCTCGGGTGGACAGCAGCAGCGCCTCTGCATCGCACGCGCGCTCGCCGTCGAGCCCGAGGTCATTCTCATGGACGAGCCGTGCTCGGCCCTCGATCCCATCGCCACCACCAAGATCGAGGCGTTGATCCACGAACTGAAGGCGCAGTACACGATCGTGATCGTCACGCAGAGCATGCAGCAGGCGGCGCGCGTGTCCGACTACACGGTCTTCATGTATCTCGGCAAGCTGATCGAGTTCGGGTCGACCGAGCGGCTGTTCACGACACCGCAGAAAAAAGAGACCGAAGACTACATCACCGGACGCTTCGGCTGAGGAGAATGGCGATGGAAGCGCGCCAGCATACCGACCGACACTACGACGCGGAGCTCAAAGAGCTGAATCTCAAGAT
>JBGOSW010000032.1:0-30945 GCA_041476145.1 Binatia bacterium | reverse complement strand
TCGTGCTCGGCGTGCTCTACGAGAGCTACGTCCATCCGCTCACGATCTTGTCGACGCTGCCGTCGGCCGGGGTGGGGGCGCTGGTGGCGTTGCTGCTCTGTCGGACGGATCTGAGCGTGGTCGCGCTGATCGGGATCATCTTGCTGATCGGGATCGTGAAGAAGAACGCGATCATGATGATCGACTTCGCGGTCGAAGCGGAACGGGAAGAGGGGAAGACGCCGGAGGCGGCGATTTACGAAGCGTGTGTCCTGCGGTTTCGGCCGATCATGATGACGACGATGGCGGCGCTGCTCGGGGGGTTGCCGCTGGCGCTCGGCGGCGGGACCGGGGCGGAGCTCCGCCAGCCGCTCGGGATCACCATCGTCGGCGGCCTGTTGGTGAGCCAGCTGCTCACGCTCTACACCACGCCCGTCGTCTACCTGTACCTCGACCGCTTTCGGCTGTGGTGCCTGCACGTCCGCCGACGCCTGCGTGGACCGGTCGCGGCGGCCGCGGGGTCGCGCGCATGACGCCGCGCCCGGCCATCCAGGCGCGGCGCCTGCCGCGGCGGCGTGGACGCCCGCCGATCCCCCGCCTGCGCGAGAACATCCTCCGGGCCGCCGAGGTTGTCTTCACGCGCCGCGAATACCACGAAGTGCAGATGGACGACGTCGCGGCGGCATGTGGTGTCGGCAAGGGGACGCTCTACCGCCACTTCCGCAGCAAGCGCGAGCTCTACCTGGCGATCATGTTCGACGGCATCGCGCGGCTCCGGGTCGAGCTCGAGTCGGCGCTCGTGGCCGGCGATGCGCCGGCGCGGCAGGTCGAGCGCATCGTGCGCGGCACGCTGGCCTTCTTCTGGGATCGACGATTCTTCTTCGCGCTCATCCACGGCCACGAGTCCAAGTCCGACGGCGACGCGCGCGAATGGCTGCGGCAACGCGCTCAGCTCTCGGCTCTCGTCCAGGAGGCGCTCGAGCAGGCGACGGCCGCCGGTCACGTCCGCGCGATCGACTGTCGGATCGCCGCCGAGATGCTCCTCGGGATGATGCGCGGCGTGAACCGCTATCGGACCCGCGAGGACGGTTTCGAGCGTCTCGTCGCGACCGTCGTCGACGTCTTCATGCGCGGCGTCGGCACGCGCGCCGGCCGCCGCGTACTCGCCGGTCGCGCGCGGCTCGCCGGTCGGGCGCGGCTCGCCGCCGGGTGAAGTGACGGCGGTGGACGCGCCGCGTGCGCGCGTCCACCGCGAGGCGCTCAGCTCGTCTGCGTCAGCTGCCCGCTCGTCAGATTGAGGGTGTAGGTGTGGACGGAGGTGTCGTCGAACGTCACGGTGAAGTTGGCCGTCGCTCCACCCTGAGCTACCGTCATGGCGATCGTGTCGATCGTAAAATTGTTGTCGTCGTCGCTCGCGGTTCCCGACCCCGACACCAGCTTATGGTTGGAGTTGATCGTGATGCTGTGGAGGTTCAGTGTGAAGTTCCCCTCGGGAGTCATGACCACCACCTGCCCGTCGAGGACGAAGCCGGAGAGCTGCGGCGGGCCGGTGAGGGATCCCGAGAAGTGGACGGTGTGATCGTTGTGGAGCAGGTCCTTCGAGGTGAAGTCGAAGTCGATGCTGCCGCCTGCGAGGCTGATCGTGATCGTGATGGTGCCGTTGAACTCGAACGAGCCGAGCTGTGAGTCGGAGACTCTGCACGTCGTGAGAGTGATCGTCCGAACCGGAAGACCCTCGTCGTCGACGCGGCTCCCGCCGTCCGGGCATGGGTCGTTCTTCAGCCCCTCCACCGACGTGACGATCTCGGCCGAGCCTGCGGTGAGCGCGCTGGCGCTTCCGCCCGAGAGAAGGCTCGGGCCGGCCGTCAGGAACGGAAGCAGGTCGGAGACGACCGCCTGTACGTCGGCATCCACGCTGCTGCCGGGGGTCGCGGTCGGCGTCGGATTGCTGCCGGTGGTCGCCGTCGCGCCGGTACCCGGCGTCGCGGTGGCGACGGGGGTCGCGGTGCGCCCGACGACCGGCGTCGAGGTCCGGGCGATCGTGGGCGTCGGTGTCGGTTCGTCACCGAGCACGATGTCGGTGTTGGTGGAATCGCCGCAGCCGGCGACGAGGCTGAGCGCGACCAGCGCGGCCGCGATGACAGACGTGGTGGCGTGAACTCGCATTGCGAACGACCTCCTTGTGCCCTGGGACCTCTATCGAGAGGTGGCGACCACTCCGATCGCCGTTGGTGTCCCTCGGCGTTAGCAAAGGAGTTCGGAAACGGTCAAGCGACGGCGAGCGACGGCGCCGGACATGCGGTTCTCCATGTCGCTTCGCAGGCGGACCGCGACGGAGATCGGTCCGCTGCGTCAGTGGATCGACGCGGAAAGCGAAATCCGTGCGCTCGCAGCGGTCCGGAGGCGCCGGCGCACGCTGCTCGGGCGAGGACTTACGCCGGCGGCGCCGCGTTGCGTGGGTGGACCGCACATTGCACCGCCCGCCCGGCGGCACCCCATGGAGGAGGCGCGACAATGATGATCGCATGGATACTCGCAACACTCGTGAGCGTGGTCGTCGTCCCGCGGAGCGCGGCAGCGGGCGAGCGGTTTCTCGCCCAGCCGAAGCTCGCGACCAACTGCCAATCGGCGCTCATCGCCGCCACCACGCCGTTCGCGCAAAAGAAGCTGAAGCAGCTCGACAAATGCGCCGGCGCGGTCTTCAAGTGCCTCCAGACCGTCGCCCACAACTTCGACGCCGATGTGGATCCGGTCGACGCTTGTCTGGAGAAGGCGTCGCTCCGCTGTGTGGCGGCGACCGACGTCATCACCGCCGAAGAGCAGCGGCTCACCGACGCCATCATCAAGGGCTGCGCCGCGCTCGACCCCGCGGATCTGCTGCGCGCCGACGGCGTCGGCTACGAGCTGATCGCGCCCGACTGTCTCGATTTCGGAGTGACGCTCGGGGACACGGCGAGCGTCGCCGAGTGCATCATGCAGCAACACGAGTGCGCGATCGAGCAGATCTATCTCGCCGAGCACCCACGTGCCGGCGAGCTCTTCGACCTCACCGACGCGGACCTCGGCCCGGACTCGTGTCTCGACGACCTGGGCGGCCCGGGGGAGGGCGTGGACGACGTCAAGCTCGGCCGGCAAGTCGCGCAGTGCCAGCAGGGCGTAACGAACGCGGGCGGGGCGTTCGTCGGTGCGAAGCTGAAGAGCGTCGGGCGTTGTCTCGACGCCGTCTTCACCTGCGTGCAGCTCGCGGCGCACGACGACGGCACGTGCCTCGCGAAGGCGCAGAAGACCTGCGACTCGGCGTTCGCGGCGGTCGAGAAGAGTGCGCGTACGGTCGAGCCCGCGATCGGGAAGAGCTGCGGAGCGATTCCGTTCGATACGCTCGCCGCCGACACCGGCGTCGACTACCAGGCGCTGATCGACGACGAGACGTGCGTCGACTTCGGCGTCTCCGGCATCGCCACCGTGCCGCACTACGCGATCTGCACCTATCGCCGCACGGAGTGCGCCAGCGATGACATCATGCGCTTCACGGCGCCGCGCGCCCAGGAGCTCTTGGCGCTGGTGAATCGCACGCTCCCCGGGAGCTTCTTCTGCATACCGCCGGACGACGAATTCTGACGCGCGCAGGGCGTCCCGAATGAACACGGCCGCGGAGCGCCGGAGTGACCGGTGCCCCGCGGCCGTTGGCATCACGCGGCGCCCGTGCGGGCGCCGCCGGCATCACTGCCCGAGGACGTGCAGCTCGACGCGGCGATTCTGCGCGCGACCGTCTTCGGTCGAATTGCTCGCGACCGGCTTCGACTCGCCGTAGCCCTCGATCCGCATGCGACCCGGCCGGATGCCGCCCGCGGCGAGATAGTCCGCGACCGCATGGGCGCGGCGTTCCGAGAGGCCTTCGTTGTAGGCGTCGCTGCCGATCGCGTCGGTGTGTCCCTCGACCGAGAGGTCGACCTCACGCTCCTCGTGGAGGGTGCGGATCGCCTCGTCGAGGATCGGCCGTGCATCGGCGCGGATGTTGGACTTGTTGAAGTCGAAGTTGACGCCGCGCAACACGATCTTGCGGGTGACGCGCGGCGCGGGAGGGGGAGGCGGCGCCTGGGCCACCTGCGGTGGGGGCGGTGGCGGCTCGAACACGTGCTGCAGGGTGAGGCCGGCGAGCACCATCTGCCGGGCGACGTCGGAACCCGGCTCGGCGACGAGGTTCATGTAGTCGTAGCGGCCGAAGAATCCGAGGTGGGTATTGTCCGCGATCTCGATATTGACGCCGCCGCCGCCGTTGAATCCGACGCCGTCATCACTGATCGGACCACTCATGTCGCGATAGTAGCCGCCCTGCGCGCCGATGTAGGTTTCGACGATGCCGGTGAGCAACGAAAACTTCGGCCCGCCGGTGATGCTGAAGAGGCTCGACATCTCGTGATCGTTCTTGCCTCGGCAACAACCGGGGTCGGTGGGGAAGAAGGTGAACTGCGGTTGGCCGATGAGCGACAACGCGAGATTGTCGGTGAGGTCGAAACGGTAGCCGCTCCAGAATCCGAAGGTTCCGCCGAGGCCGCCGTCGACCACGTGGCGGTACTTATCGAGCGGGATCGCCGCGCCGACGTCGACGCCCACCTCCGGACCGTCGGCCCGTGCGGGCACGCCGCTCATCAGACCCATGCCGATGGTGAGGGCAGTAAGTCCCAACAGCATTCCTCTACGCATATCTTCCTCCTTCGTCTTTGGCGGAACCTCGCGCGCGCGTCATAGCGCCACACGCGCCGCCGGCCACGTTCGAGACGGCGTCTTGGGACGCCGCGCCGATCGACGTCGCGTTGCCGCGGTCGACCGAACGTTACGGCCCAACATAGTATAGGATGTGTTCGATGCCGCAAGGTGCCCGGGCGACGAACACGCACGTGTAGCGTTTTGGGGGATCGACTCGCGCCGAGCGGCGGCGTATCCCAAGTAGATCGGAGAAGAGGGATATGCAGTCGATTAAACGCTGGAAGCGAATAGGTATTGTCCTGGTGGTGGCAACAGCGGTCGGGACGTCGTGGCCGAGCACGGTCGGCGCGCACGGCCGCTCCCGTGACCCGTTCGTGCGAGCGGAGACTCAGCACAAGCGGAACGAGGATCGCAAAGCCAAACGGCGCGAGCAGAACGACCTGCAGGGAGCGGAGACGCGGGACGCGAAGAAGTCCTCCGCGGACAGCCGTCAAACTCAGATGCAGTCCGAGCTCGGCACTCCCAATCAGCAGAACGATCGCTGGAACATGTTCTGAGCGGATTAGTCGAACGGCGCGTGCTGGCCGACCTGGACGCGGTGATGCTCGCCGGCGCGATCGACGAGCGTGACCGCGTTGCTGTCGATCGCGACGACACGCTGACCACCGAGCCATTCGCCGAGGATCACCGTCACCGTGTCGTTCGCGGTCCGAAACGTCGCTCGCCCGGCGCCGCCGATCGCCATCACGCTTTCGAGGCGCGCCGCCGTGGGCTCTCGACGTGGTGCCGTATCACGCGTCGTCGCGGCGCCGGATGATGCCGCCGCAGCGACGGGCGGTTCCGTCTCGGCGACCGAGGATTGCGTCGCGACGGCGGTGCGCGGTGCCGCCGTCGCCGACTCGGCGGGCGGAGCGGCGACGATCGACGCCTCTCGCGACGGAGCCGCGCCGTGCAGCAGCTGGCGCACCGGCTCGCGTAGTGCGAATGCGGCGCAGAACCCGAGCGCGACGATCGCGACCTCGATCAGTCGGTGTGCGAGCGTACTCGATCGGTCGTGGCGCGCGCCGAGCGTCAGCCGAAAGTTCGCCTCCGCGTGCCAGCGCGGCGGCTCGGTGAGGCGTGGGCGCGACTCGGCGTCGCGGGCGCGCGTCCAGCGCGCTGCGATGTCGGGGAGGGCATGCTCGGGGCGCGTGGGTCCCGCGTCACGCGCCGCGTGCGACGTCTCCGAGCGATCGGGATAGAGGAGAGAGCGAAAGGCCGCGGGCGCTCCCGGGGGCGCGATCCCGGCCGCGCCCTCGCTCACGGCCGGTCGCGCTAACGGGACCAAGGCCGTCGTCGCGACGCGCGGCCGGTAGCGGACGCCGCGCTCCTCGGCGAACGCGAGAATCGTCTTGAACGCGAGACGGCTCGGTTTCGCCCGCCCACGCTCCCAGCCCGAGATCGTCGACGGCGACCAGCCCGCTGCGCGCGCGAACTCCGCTTGGCTCATCTCGAGCGCCAGCCGGAGCGAGCGGATGATCTGTCCCGGGTCCGCGTCCATGCGGACGCGAGCAGCAACCCACATGCCACCGCCTGCACCGCGCGGGCCCGTAGCGGTCCACCGGGCGAGCGACAAAGTCGTGACACCCCGGTCGAGGAATGAACGCGCGCTCGGCTCAGCTCGTGATGCGGACGCCGCGCCAGAACGCGACGTAGCCCGTGATCTGCCGCGCCGCCTCCTTCGGCTCCGGGTAGTACCAGGCGGCGTCGGCGTTCGTCTTGCCGTCGACGACGACGTCGAGATAGCTCGCCGTCCCTTTCCACGGACAGATGGTGTGAGTCGCGCTCTCTCGGAAGTATCGGCGCGCGAGCGCATCCGGTGGGAAGTATTGGTTCCCTTCCACCACCTCGCAGCGATCGCTCTCCGCGAGCACGGCGCCGTTCCACGTCGCTTTCGGCATTGGCATCTCCTCCGGCGGCGCGATCCTATGCAGCAGGCGGATGTGGAGGAAGGTGATCGTTTGTGTCGACCTCGGAGCCGCCGTAAGGTGCGCGGCCGTGAAGCTGGTCGCGCTCGTGCTCGTCGGCCTCTGCGCGTGCGCGGTGCAGCCACGATCGGGCGCGGGCGGCGCGCCCGCATCCGAGCCGTCACGCGCGCGCGCGATCGACTACGACCAAGCCGCGAGCGAGACGCGCGCGCTCCTCGCGGCGCTGGTCGCGGCGGACACCTCGAATCCTCCCGGCAACGAGGCGCGTGCCGTCGCGCTCGGCGCCACGCGCCTGCGTGCGGCGGGAATCCCCTACGAGGTGACGGACTTCGCCCCCGGCCGGCAGAACCTCGTGGCGCGGCTCGCGGGCGACGGTCGCGAGCCGCCGCTCCTCCTGCTCGCGCATACCGACGTCGTCGGCGCCACCGGCCAGACGTGGGCGACGGATCCGCACGTGATGATCGAGCGCGACGGCTATCTGATCGGGCGCGGCGTCGATGACGATCTCGGCATGGCGACGGTGGCGCTCGAGGTCGTGCTTCTCCTCGCGCGCGAGGGGACCCCGCTGCGGCGCGACGTGATCCTCGCCTGGACCGGCGACGAGGAGTCGGGCGGCGCCGGCGTCCGCTGGCTCCTCGCCAATCGCCCGCAGACGATCCGCGCCGCGCTGGCGTTGAACGAGGGCGGCGGTCTCGTCCTCGACGACGACGGTCGGGTGAAGTTCGCGAGCCTGCAGACCGCCGAGAAGACGTATCAAGATTTCGAGGTGACGGCGCGCGGGCCGACCGGGCACTCGTCGGTGCCGCTCGCCGAGAACGCCATCTACGAGCTCGCCGGCGGTCTCGACCGCCTGGGTCGGCACCGCTTTCCGGTGCGGCTCCAGCCGGTGACCCGTGCCTACTTCGACGCGCGTGCCGCGGTCGAGAAGCCGGCGCTGGCGCGCGCCATGCGTGCCGTCGCATCCCCGGGGGCGCCGCCGCGCGCCGCCCTCGCGGTGCTCGACCGCGATCCGATTCTCGCGGCGTCGTTGCGGACCACGTGCGTCGCGACCATGCTCGTCGGCGGTACGCGACGAAACGCGCTGCCGGCGGAGGCGACGGCGAACGTCAACTGCCGGATCCTGCCGGACGAATCCGTCGCCGACGTGCAGCGCATGCTCGCGACCGTGCTCGCCGACCCGCACCTCGAGGTGCGCGCGACCGACGAGTTCAGCCACGCCGAGCCGTCGCCGCTCGACGGACCGGGGCCGGCGGCACTGCGGCGCGTACTCGACGCGATGTGGCCGGGGGTGCCGATCGTCCCCTTCATGTCACGGGAGGCGACCGACTCGCGCTTTCTACGCGCTGCCGGCATCGCCGCCTACGGGATCAGTCCGATCGCGACGACGGAGGCGGACGGGCGTCGCGCGCACGGCGTCGACGAGCGCATCCCGGTCGCGAGCCTGCGGACGGGCGTGGAGTTCCTGCATCGCCTCGTGCTCGATCTCGCCGCCGACATGCGCTAGCGTCGTCCGTCACCCGAGAGGAGACGTGATGAACTTCGACTACAGCGACAAGGTCAAGGAGCTGCAGCGTCGCGTCCACGCGTTCATGGACGAGCACGTCCATCCGAACGAGGCGACGTTCGTCCGTCAGATCGCGGCGGGCGACCGCTGGCAGCCGACGCAGATCGTCGAGGAGCTGAAAGCCAAGGCGCGGGCGCAGGGGCTCTGGAACCTCTTTCTCCCCGAGAGCGAGTACGGCGCCGGCCTCAGCAACCTCGAGTACGCGCCGCTCGCCGAGATCATGGGACGCTCGCCGATGGGCTCCGAGGTGTTCAATTGCTCGGCGCCCGACACCGGCAACATGGAGGTGCTCGTGCGCTACGGCTCCGCCGAGCACAAGAAGCAGTGGCTGGCGCCGCTCCTCGACGGCAAGATCCGCTCGGCGTTCGCCATGACCGAGCCGGCGGTCGCGTCGTCGGACGCGACCAACATCCAGGCGAGCATCCGCCGCGACGGCGACACCTACGTGCTGAACGGCCGCAAGTGGTGGACGTCGGGCGCCGGCGATCCGCGCTGCCGCATCATGATCTTCATGGGGAAGTCGGCGCCCGACAACCCCGACCGCTACCGCCAGCAGTCGATGATCCTCGTGCCGATGGACGCGCCCGGAGTGAAGGTCGAGCGCATGCTCAACGTCTTCGGCTACGACGACGCGCCGCACGGCCATGCCGACGTCAGCTTCGACAACGTGCGCGTGCCGGCGTCGAACATTCTGCTCGGGGAGGGACGCGGCTTCGAGATCGCGCAAGGCCGCCTCGGACCGGGCCGCATCCACCACTGTATGCGCACGATCGGCATCGCCGAGCGCTCGCTCGAGGCGATGTGCAAGCGTCTCATGAGTCGCGAGGCGTTCGGCAAGCAGATCGCGCGCCACAACGTCTGGCAGCAGCGCGTCGCGCAGGCTCGCATCGAGATCGAGCAGTGCCGGCTGCTGACGCTCAAGGCCGCCTACATGATGGACACCGTCGGCAACAAGGCGGCACGCGCCGAGATCGCGATGATCAAGGTCGCGGCGCCGACCATGGCGCTGCGGGTCATCGACGACGCCATCCAGGCCTTCGGCGCCGCCGGCGTCTGTCAGGATTTCCCACTCGCCTACGCGTGGGCGGGCATCCGCACGCTCCGCCTCGCCGACGGCCCCGACGAGGTGCACCGCAACCAGATCGCGAAGTTCGAGTTTCAGAAGTACATGTAGGCCCGCGGTCAGTGATTCACGCCTCCGGTCACAACGGCGCCGAGGAGCGTGTTGTTCGCGAGGGTGAAGCGTGTGTCGGCGGCGCCCTCGGCGAGCGTCGGGTCGTGGGTCACGACGAGTTGCGCGACGCCGGTTGCCCGCACGCGCAGCAGCGTCTCGACGACCTCGCTTCGCAGCGACGGGTCGAGGGCGCTCGTCGGCTCGTCGTACAGGAGGACGCTCGGTTGCATTGCGAGCGCGCGCGCGATCGCGACGCGCTGGCGCTGCCCGCCGGAGAGGTGTGCCGGGAACGCATCCGTCTTGTCGGCGAGGCCGAGCGCCGCGAGAAGATCCCGCGCGCTCCGCTCGGCGTCGGCACGGGCGATGCGGCGCACGCGCAGCGGTGCGAGGACGCAGTTCTCGAGCGCGGTGAGATGCGGGAACAACTCGAGCGCCTGGAACACGAGCCCGACGTGTCCGCGCAGGCGTGCGCCGCCGCCGGCGCGGCCGTTCCGCGCCCCGGCGACGACCCGCATGCCGGGCAGCTCGACGCTCCCATGATGAAACGGCTCGAGGCCGGCGAGACAGCGTAGCAAGGTCGTTTTTCCGGCACCGCTCGCGCCGGTGATGGTCGCGAGCGCGCCCGCCTCGACGTCGAACGAGACGGCGCGAAACGTCGACACGGCGGCGCCGGGGTACGTGTGCTCGAGGTCGCGGACGCGCAGCATCAGGCGGCGCGCAGGTGGCGGCCGAGGCGCCGCTCGGCGTAGCGGGCGAGGCGCGCGAACGGCAGCCCGATCGCGAGGTACCACAGCGCGACGACGAGGCCGAGGCCGAGGTGGTCGCGCGTTGCGTTCGCGAGGTTGACGTAGGTCTTCGTCAGCTCCGTCAGCGTGACGAGCGAGACCAACGAGCTGTCCTTGAGGAGCGCGATGAAGTCGTTCGTCGCCGGCGGGATGGCGACGCGCACGGCCTGCGGGCCGACGACGTAGCGCAGTGCCTGCGCCGTCGAGAGCCGCAGCGCCCATGCGGCCTCGAGCTGCGCGGCGGGCACGCTCTCGATGCCGGCGCGGTAGTTCTCGGCCTCGGCCGCGGCGTAGTTGAGGCCGAGGGCGAGCGCGCCGGCGACGAACGGATCGAGCGTCAGGCCGAGCTCGGGGAGGCCGAAGTAGAGCATCACGAGCTGCACCAAGAGCGGCGTGCCGCGCATGAACTCGATGTATCCGATTGCGAGCCAGCGCAGCGGGGTGGGCCCGTACGTGCGCGCGAGCGCGAGCAGCACGCCGAGGGGAATCGCGAGGCCCATGGCGACGAAGGAGAGGGCGAGGGTCAGGAGGGCGGCGCGTGCGAACAGCGCCTGGCTGCGCGGGTACCATTCACGCACGCGGGTGAGAAACGGCGGCAGCGCCCCGACCGCGGCGCGCCAGCTCTCGAACGCCTCGGCGACGGCGTGCGACGCCGGCACGGGGTCGCCGAGGAGCGCCGCCGTCTCCGCGTTCCACAGGCCCCAGCGCTCGTAGACGTGCCGTAGCGTCCCGGCGCGGGCGAGGGCGCCGAGGGCGTCGTCGATCGCGGCGGCGAGCGCGTCGTCGTCACGCCGCACGGCGACCGCGTAGCGCACCTCACCGAAGGCGCCGTCGACGACGCGCAGCTTCGGGTCGATCTCGGCGTAGTAGCGCGTGATCGGTGCGTCGAGGAGGACGGCGTCGGTGCGTCCGAGGACGAGGTCGGCGTAGATCTCGTTCTGCCCACCCTCGTAGCTGCGCACGGCGGCATCGGCGCGGGTGAGGATGCGCTCGGCGAGCGAGCCGGGGAGGGTGCCGACCGGACGGTCACGCAGCTCGGCGAGCGTGCGCGGCGCGTGCGCGTCGTCGCGGCGGACGGTGAGCCGCTCGGCGGCGGCGTAGTAGGGGCGGGAGAGGCGGCAGACGCGCTCCTTCTCGGGCGCGACCTCGATGCCGTTCAGCGCGACGTCGAAGTCGCCGCGCGCGAGGAGCTCGAGCAGCGTCTCCCACTGACCCTGCACGGGCCGGGCGCGGACGCCGAGCTCGCGTGCGAGCGCGTCCGCGAGGTCGACCTCGAAGCCGATGAGGTGATTCGGATCCGTCGGGTCCTGGAAGACGTAGGGCGCGCCGCCCTGGGCGTCGGCGCCCCAGCGGAGCTCCCCGGCGGCGCGCACGCGCGCCAAGGTGTCGACGGCGGCGGCGTCGCGGGCGAACCCGACCGCGGCGAGGATGAGCGCGGCGGTCCAACGGACACGAGTTCGGGTCGGGGTAGGTCTCGACCACACGGATCGCGAGCGGCCGCGAGAGGACGCCGGCGCGAGCGCAGGCGCGCATTGAAAGGGACGAATCCTCGTGCGATAGCCGCCCACGATCGGGAGGGACACGCATGACACAATCATCCGCAGCCGAGAAGGGATCGACCCCGCGTCCGCGCGCGCTCGTCACCGGCGGGTCGTCGGGGATCGGCGCCGCCTTCGCGGCACGCCTCGCCCGCGACGGCTATGACCTGACCGTCGTCGCGCGCACGCGCGGTCGGCTCGAGGAGCTGGCGGCGCGTCTGCGCGCACACGGCGGCGCGGTCGACGTGCTGGTGGCCGACCTGAGCGACCCGCGCGGCGTCGACGCGACGGTCGCAGCGGTCACCGCCGCGCCTCTCGATCTACTCGTCAACAATGCCGGCTTCGGCACCGTCGGCGCGTTCGCCGAACTCGACCCGGTGCGTGAGGAGGAGGAGATCCGCCTGAACGTGATCGCGCTCATGCGTCTCACGCGCGCCGTGCTACCGGGCATGCTGGCGCGCCACGCGGGCGCGGTCGTCAACGTGTCCTCGGTCGGCGCCTTTCAGCCCGGGGCCTTCAACGCGACCTACAGCGCCACCAAGGCGTGGGTGAACAGCTTCACGGAAGCGCTCTCCGAGGAGCTGCGCGGCAGCGGCGTGCACGTGCAGGCACTCTGTCCCGGGTTCACGCGCACCGAGTTCCAGGAACGCGCCGGCATCGACGTGGCGAACATTCCGGCCTTCTTTTGGATGTCGGCGGAGGCCGTCGTCGATGCCGCGCTCCACGGATTGCGACGCGGCGACGTCGTGTGCGTGCCCGGCGCCGGCAACCGGGTGGCGACGAGCCTCACCGGCCTCGCGCCGCGCGCTCTCGTGCGGCGCGTCTCGGGAGTCCTCGGCCGGCGGTTCAAGCCCGAACCCGCGCGTTCCTGACCGGGCCGGGGGCGTGACCGACGGTGTGCCCGCGGCGCCCCATGCGAAGTGCCGTGCGCTCAAGTTCGGTGCTTCGCGGTTCGATATTCGGGGCGTGTCCGTCGCCGAGCACATGTCGGAACAGGTGTGGCACGTGTCGGTCGACGCGTCGCTCGGCGGGGTCGCCGAGCTGCTCGCGGCGCACACGATCAGTTGCGCGGTCGTCATGGACGGCGACCGGCCGGTCGGCGTCGTATCCGAGCGCGACGTGGTGCGCGAATGTGCGCACGATCCGAGCGGTTGGGCGACGCGCACGGTCCGTGAGACGACGCAACGGGCGCTCGTCGTCGTCGAGCCCGAAGCCAGCGTCGCCGACGCGATCGCCGAGATCGGTCGTCACGGCATCCGCCGGCTGCCGGTGGTGTCGCGGACGGGAGAGCTGCGCGGCATCGTGACGCAGACCGATCTCCTCCGGGCGGCGCACGCGCGCCTGCGGGAGTATGCGCGCGACCTCGAGCGCATCGTCGGCGAGCGCACGGTGCAGCTCCGTGAGAGCGAGCGCCAGCGAAACGACCTCCTCGACCTCACCGTGCACGACATCAAGAACTGGATCCACGCCGCCACCTCGGCGGTCGAGATGCTCGAGCTGGATCCGGCGTCGCTCGACAAGATGGTCCCGATCCTGCACCACTCGACGCGCAGCATTACGACGCTCGTCAGCACCATCCTCGACGTCAACCGGCTGGAGAGCGGATGGATGCCGCTCCGCTTGAACGACGTGCCGTGGTCGTCGATCTGCGAACCGATGATCGAGGATGCGGCGGCGATGGCGCGCGCCAAGGAGCTGACGATCGTCTCCAGCGGGGAGATGCAGGTGATCGTGCGCTGCGATCAGCAGCTCGTCGAGCGCGTGCTGCTGAATCTGCTCGACAACGCCGTCAGCGCCGCGCCGCGCGGCACGCACATCGACCTGCATACCGAGCGGCGCAACGACGGTTCGCTCGTCGTGCGCACCGGAAATCGCGGTCCGGTGATCCCGCCGACGCTGCTGCCGAACTTGTTCCGCAAGCACCAACAGGGTGCCGATCGGCTGCGCGGTTGGGGCCTCGGGCTGACGTTCTGCCGGCTCGCCATCGAGCACCACGGCGGCGCCATCCGGGCCATCTCGCCGTACGTCGACGAGGAGGGCGCGGCCTTCGAGTTCACGCTGCCGCGCGAGCCGGTGCCGCGCCCCGCGCTCACGCCGGCGCCGTCGGCGCGTGTGGAAGTCGCTTCCGAGATCGCGATCGCGTCCTGAACGCCGCGCCCCGTTGACGGGTCGCGGCGCGGCCGCTACCGGAGTGCATGGCGCTCCATCCTTCACTCTTCGCGCTCCTCGACGAGTTCCGCCCCGAGGAGTTCCACGTCATCCACCGCCGCGACCTCGGTCTCACGGCGTTCATCGCCGTCGACGATACCCGTCTCGGTCCCGCGACCGGCGGCATCCGCTGGCGCGCCTACACGACGCCCGAGGAGGGCGCGTGCGACGTCCTCAGGCTCGGACGGGCGATGACCTACAAGAACGCGTTCGCCGAGCTCGATCTCGGCGGCGGGAAGACCGTCGTGCTGCGCCACGCGGCGATGCGGCGCGAGGCGGCGTTTCTCGCGCTCGGCGAGGCGATCGAGGCCCTCGGCGGCCGCTACGTGACGGCGTGCGACTACGGCACGACGGCCGCCGAACTCGCCCTGGTCAAGTCGCGGACGCGCTTCGCACTCGCCGAGGACGCGGCCGGCGGCCTCGACCTCGGTACCGCGACCGGCGTGCTGGTCGCCGTCCGTGCGGTGTGGCGGCGCATCGCCGGGCGCGAATCGCTCGACGGCGCGCGCGTGCTGGTGCAAGGCGTGGGCGACGTCGGCGTCGTGCTCGCCCGCCTGCTCGTCGAGGCCGGGGCGCGCGTGAGCTTCAGCGAGGTGGACGAGACGCGCGCCGCGCGCTGTGCGAGCGAGCTCGGCATCCCGCGCCTGCCGGCGGCGGCGATCTTCGACGCCGACGTCGACGTGCTGGCGCCGTGCGCCGTCGGCGAGGTGATCACCGAAGAGGTGGCGCGACGCCTGCGGGCGCGCGGCGTCGCCGGGGCGGCGAACAACCAGCTCGCGAGCGACGCCGCGGGACGCATCCTGCAAGAGCGCGGCGTCTGGTACGCGCCGGACTTCGCCGCCAACGCCGGCGCCGTGATCGTCGGCTTCGAGACTCTCGCCGGGCGCGGCGCGCACGCGCTGGATGTGGTGCGGCGGATCGAGGTACGTCTCGCCGCCGTCTTCGAGGACGCGGCGCGTGAGGGCGTGACGACCGGCGAGGCGGCGCTGCGGCGCGCGCGCTCCCGGCTCGCGGCGGTACGTCGCGCCGTGCGCTGAGGCGGGAGTGTCGCGCCGCGCGGCGGTCTCACGGCGCGGCGAGGCCCGCACGGCGTACGCGGCCCGGGCGGTAGACGAGACGCAGGACGAGCGTGGCGATCACGCCGGCGGCGAGCGGCGCGTATGCCGGCGATTCCACGAACGCGCGCGGTACGTAGCTGAGCGCGAAGATCAGCCAGAGATAGTACACGCCGAGCGTGTGCAGCCGCGCCCAGCGACGCGGGCCGAGCCATGCCGCGGTGCGGTCGAACGAGGTGAGGGCCATCGCCAGGACGAAGAGATAGCCGATGCCGCCGAACACGCTCGCGGCGACGCCGGTCTCGACGAAGAAGCGCCGTATGGACCAGTCGTAGAGCGCGAGGATGGCGCACAGGTGGAGCAGGTGCGAGACCGCGAAGGAAACCCCGAGGTAGCGGCGATTCGCCAAGATCCACGCGCTCGCGCGCCCGCGCCAGGCGCGGCGGAGCGCGCTGGCGACGAACGCCAGCAGGAAGAGCGTGCACGACGTGCGTGCGGTGGCGCGGATGACGACACGGATCCCCACCTCGGCGGCGCCGAAGCGCGCGAGCAGGAGGGCCACCATGAGGACGAGGGCGAGCGCCAGCCAGCCGACGAGCGGCCAGCCGCTCGGCACGACCGCGCTGTGCGTTTCCCGCCGCACGCGCGGACTCTGAATCGGCCGCGTCGCGAATGCAACATCAGACTTGGCCGAGCGCGGGCCCGCTGCTACGAACGCCGCATGGAGACCCGCGCCAAGACGTTTCTCTTGCGCTTCACGCTCGAGGCGGAAATTCCCGACGCGCTCTGGGAGCAGGAAGACTTCGAGGAGGACGCATGGCTCGACGAGTGGGAGGTCGGCGTCAAGCCCGGGCTCATTCGCGCCGTGTTCGCGCACCTCCGCTCGGTACCGGCGTGGAGCGCGCGCATCCGCAATCGCGGCGTCTCGCCACTCGACGAGATCGAGATCGTCGTCAGCCGGCGGCTCGGGGACGGGACGGAGGACGACGATGAAGCGGAGTGACGAGCGCATCCTGACGACGCACGCCGGAAGCTTGCCGCGGACGCCGGCGCTGGTGGAGATGCTGGTGCGCGTCAGCCGGCGCGAGCCGGTCGACGCCGACGCGCTCGCGCGCGAGGTGGAGGCATCGACGCGGCACGTGATCGCGCGCCAGCTCGCCGCCGGTGTCGACGTCGGCAACGACGGCGAACAGCCGCGTGAGAGCTTCTTCACCTACGTGCAACACCGCATGAGCGGCTTCGGCGGTGCGAGTGCGCGACCGATCATGCGCGACATCGTGCAGTTCCAGAGCTTCCTCGCCCTCAAGCTGCCGGAGTTCTCGCGCACCATGGTGAGCTTGATGAACGCGCCGCAAGCGATCGCGGCGGTGCGCTACGCCGATTCGAGCTACGTCGAGCGCGAGTGCGCCGATCTCGCCCGCATTCTCGGGGAGTCGTCCGGACGCTTCGTGGAGACGTTCATGACCGCGGCGTCGCCGGGGATCGTCGCCGCCGCGATGGCGAACGCCCACTATGCGACGCTCGACGAGTACGTGCTCGCGCTCGCCGCGGCGCTGCGGGTCGAGTACCGCGCGATCGTCGATCACGGGCTCGTCCTCCAGCTCGACTGCCCCGATCTCGCGATGGAGCGCCACACGCTCTTCGCCGACCGGCCGCTGGCGGAGTTCCTGCGCTGGGTCGAGCTGAACGTCGGCGCGATCAATGGCGCGCTCGACGGGATTCCGCCGGAGCGGGTGCGGTTGCACGTGTGCTGGGGCAACTACGAGGCCCCGCATACGCTCGACGTGCCGCTCGAAGAGCTCCTGCCGCGGCTCTACGAGGCGCGGGTCGGCGCGCTGGTGATCTCGATGGCGAACCCGCGCCACGCCCACGAGCACCGTTGTTTCGCCCGCCACCCGCTGCCGCCGGGCATGCTGCTGGTCGCCGGGGTGATCGACACGACGACGAACTACGTCGAGCACCCCGAGGTAGTGGCCGACCGCATCGAACTCGCCGCGCGCGCCGTCGGCGACCCGCGCCGTGTCCTCGCGGGCACCGATTGCGGCTTCGCGACCGCCGCAGGACTCGGCGAGGTGGCGGAGGAGATCGTGTGGGAGAAGCTCGCGGCGCTGCGCGCCGGCGCCGACCTCGCGACGCGGCGGCTGCTCGGCTGAGCGAGCGGCGCCCCGCGGCGCCTAGTGATGCCCGCCGCCGCGCGGCACTCTCGCGGCCGCCACGGGGGGGAGACACCGCAGGGACAGCTGATCGGTGTCGACGACGCCGGTCGCCGTCGCCGCACGCGTGCGCAGCGTCCGCGCGCCGATCGGAACGCGGATGTCTTGGAAGGGCGTGCAGGTGTTCGCGATCGACTCCGCCGGCACGAACGAGACCAGACCGCCCGTGACGGTGCCACCGGAGAGTGCGAGTGCGGCCATCGCGTTGCGAAGCGCCGTGCCGTTGGCGACGTCGGCGGCGTCTTTCGGTCGCGTCGCGCTCGGCTTCTTGACGAGGTAGCTCGCGATCGACGTCGGCACACAGCCGGACGCTGCGGCGCGCGGGTCGTCGTTGTTCACACACACCGCCACGTGGAAGGTGCAGCCGCCGTTCTTGACGCCGCCGTCGAAGTCGCAGCTCGGATCGCCGTCGTGGCAGGCGAGACGCGCCGCCGGGACGTTACGCCGCGGCACCTTCGCGCGGTCGACCGGCGGCACCGGCTCGAGCAACCACTCGGTCACGCAATCGCTGCTCGCCTTGCCCCTTCCGGGGACGCACGCTCCCGGTGCGGGGAGATCACAGCCCGATACGGGTCCCGCGGTGAACGTCGCCGCGATCTGCAGCGCGCCACCGCCCGGCGCGCCGTACTGCGTGACCTCGACGAGGTAGCCGGTGCCGCCCGACACCGCGAACCCGATCGCCGACTGCAAGTCGGTGGCGGTCAGGTCGTCGTCGCAGGCGACGGCGGCGAGCGTGCCGCACGCACCGGTGTAGGCGGAGAGCACGGTGTCGTAGTCGCTCCCGATCGTGGAGACGGTCACGGTGCCGTCCTCCGGCGCCGTGAAGCGGTACCAGACGCTGTTGGCGTTCGCGGTCGTCGTGCCCGGGCTGCAGTTCTGGATCGGATCGCCGGAGGCGCTGGTCGCGCCGTCGGTGCTCTCGCCGTCGCCGTACGGGAAGGCGGCGATGGTGATGGCGTCGGCGCAGGCGTCGTTCGGCGGCGGCACGACGGCGTTCAAAATGACGTCGACGCCGCCGGTCGTCGCACCCGCAACGGCCGTGATCGGCGTGCCCGGGGCGTTGGGGTCGTCGGGTGGATCACCGCCGGCCTCGTTCGCTCCGCTCCAGAACTCGGCCGGCCCCGGCAGGGCGACGGGCGTGCTGAACGGGCCGACGCTCGAACCGCCGGTGAAACCGGCATAGATCCGCTCGATCTCGACGGTGTAGCTCGCCCCCGGCGTGAGGCCCGGGAACTCGTAGAATCCTTGCAGCGCGGGAGCCGGCGGACCGCCGACCGCGCCCGGAACGTAGCGCTCGCCCGACGCGTAGCCGATGGCGTCGTGACGGGGATCGGCGACGTTGCGGGCGATCACGTACGCCCCCTGGAACGGCGTCACCCCATCACTCCGAAGCACGGAGCCGGTGATGCGCCCGAACGCGGTGGTGAACGCCGCCGTCGGATAGAGCGTCGAGATCGCGACCTCGTCGTCACGAGACAGGGTCGACTCCTCCGTGCCGTTCACCAGGAACGGGAACATCGTCGCGATGGCGTCGTCACCCGCGGCGTCGTGATCGAACGCCTCGAGGAGATTGATCTGCGAGTGCTCGAGGTTGAGGTAGTGACCGAATTCGTGCAGCAGGACTGCGGCGAAGCTCGTGATGCTGATCTCCGGATTGCCCGCGGTCGCAATGCCGTCGATGAACTTGCCGTTCAGGACGGCGGAGGCCTCGGTGATCACCGGCGGCACCAGCGAGCCGCACTCCGGACCGGCGAAACCGAGGATGGAATTGGAGGCGCCGACGCCGAACAGCGAATCGGTGATCGAACCGTCGCTGTCGAAAACGATCGGGCTGAAGCCGTCGCCGCAGATACCGATGAAGGCGTTCACGTTGGCGGCGGTGACGTCGACGGGAAGCGTGCCGGTGTTGGAGATCGCGAGCGCCGCGGTCGGCACCGCCTGCCACTTCGCGAAGTTGTCGCTGGCGAGGCTCACGGCCTCGGCGTTCGAGAGGGTGCCGAGCGTGCCGCGATCGGGATTCCACGAGACGATACCGCCGCTCCAGACGAGCGGCGTCCCGGCGCCGTTCACGATCAACGGGCCGGCGGCGTCGGCGTGGTCGGTGAGCAGCGCGGCGAGTGCCAGCAGCGACGCGGCGAGGGCGCGCATGCCGCGGAGATGGCCGTCAGCGCGATGCACCGGCCGCTGCTCGAATGCGCGTCAAGAGCTCGTCGACGGCGATCGGCGCCGGCGCCCGGAGCGCGCCTGCCGCGGACGGCGGGCCGGCGACGAGCGTCTCGGTGCGCGGACCCGCGGCGCCGGCGGGCGCGCTACCGCCGGTCGCGGACGTGAGGTTGGAATTGCCGACGTCGTTCTCGGCGACCGAGGTGCCGCCGTCACGGCGGATGCGGAACCGACCCTGGCCGAAGCCGACGGGGCTGGTGAAGCCTTCGCGGCTCTCGGGATGCAGAAAGAGAATGACCTCGTCGCCGACGCGATAACTCGGCAGTGCGGGAATGTGGAAAACGCCGCCGTCCGCCAGCGGCGTCTCGACGCCGAGCTGCTTGATCTCGATCGTCTTCGCCGGTGCTCCCTTGAGTGCCGCGTCGACGGCGAAGGTCGTCCACGTGACCGGCAGGCCCTTCGCGTCGCGACCACTGCGGACGGCGAGGACGCGGCCCATGAAGACGCGATCGGCGGCGGCGGTGAGCGCGTCGAGGTCGAGCGGCAACAGGGTGGTCGCGGGCGCGGATCGCGCCTGTGCGAGCAGGACGAGGACGCTCGCGAGGGCGAGCAGCCGGCGAATCGCGGAACACGAAGGGGCGTGATCGACCATGGGACCGCGGCCGGCGAGAACCCGAAACGGCGCCGGCATCTCGGAAGGGTACGTGTGCCGCGCGTGTCGTGTCAACGCGAAAGGGGGGCGGCGGCGGGGTCGCAGAGCGCGGCGTCGGGCGCGCCCATGCGAAGTGCGGTGCGCTACAGCACCAGGCCCTTCGGTACCACCACGACGCCGCCCTCGCTGACGGCGAAGCGCCGGCGATCCTCGACGTCGTCGTAACCGATCGTCGTGCCCGGCGGTACGACGACGCCCTTGTCGATGATCGCGCGCTTGATGCGCGCGTGGCGGCCGACCTCGACGCCGTCGAAGAGGATCGACTCGCTCACCAACGAGAAGCTGTTGACGCGCACACGCGGGCCGAGAATCGAGCGATCGACGTGGCCACCGCTGATGATGCAACCCTCCGAGACCATCGAGTTGGTCGCGAGCCCGACCCGGTTGTGCTCCGGGTCGGCGAAGATGAACTTCGCGGGAGGGTTGGGGTAGAAGGCGGAGATCATCGGCCACGCGGGATTGTAGAGGTTGAGGATCGGCGTCACCGAGATCAGATCCTCGGACGTCTGCCAGTACGCGTCGATCGTGCCGACGTCGCGCCAGTAGCCGCGCTGCTGCTGGTGCATGTGCGGGATCTCGTTCGTCGAGAAGTCGTAGGCGAAGACCCGCGACCCTTCGACGAGGCGCGGCAGAATGTCGCGGCCGAAGTCGTGGCTCGAATCGACGCGCCCGGCATCGTCGGTGACGGCGCGCACCAGGACGTCGGCGTTGAAGACGTAGAGGCCCATCGAAGCCGGGACGGTGCCGGTTGCACCCGGCTCGGGCGCGGGCTTCTCGCGGAACGCGATCACGCGACGCTGGACGTCGCAGTCGAGGATCCCGAACTGGTCCGTCTGTTCGGCGGGGACGGGGATCGTCGCGACCGAGGCGTCGGCGCCGCACTCGCAGTGGAAGTCGAGCATCTGGCCGATGTCCATCTGGTAGATGTGGTCGGCACCGAAGACGCAGACGTAGGCGGGGCGCTCGTTCGCGACCACGTCGAGGTTCTGGTAGACCGCGTCGGCGCTGCCGCGGAACCACTCGCGGCCGACGTTCATCGTCGCCGGTACCGGCGTGACGTAGTGGCCCATCTGCGGCGCGAGCTGCCACCCGCGCGCCAGGTGCTGCACCAGCGATCCCGATTTGTACTGCGTGAGCACGCTGATCTTGAAGATGCCGGAGTTGACGAAGTTGGAGAGCACGAAGTCGATGATCCGATAGCGGCCGCCGAAGGGCACTGCCGGCTTGGCGCGGTCGCGGGTGAGCGGGTAGAGCCGTTTGCCCTCGCCGCCGGCGAGGACCATGGCGACGACGTCGCTGCGTTGCGGTCTAGCCATCGCCAGGCTCGCAGTCCGTCACGGTCACGGGCCGCAGTGTATCAGATCGCGGTCGCGCGGGTGAGCGGAGATCGCGCCCCTGTGGCGGGCGCAGCGCCGAGAGGCTAAAAGGAACGCATGCGCAGCTTGGATCTGGTGACCCGCGCCAACGCGTCGTACGTCGACGAGCAGTATCGTCGTTATCGACAAGACCCGAGCTCGGTCGACGACAACTGGGCGCTCTTTTTCGCCGGATTCGAACTCGCCGCCAACGGCAACGGCGCCGACGCGTCGGCGATTCCTCATCCGAACGGTCGTGAGGCGAGCGCCGCGGTCGCATCGACGGTGAGACCGGACGCGGCGCCGGTCATCGGCGTCTTCGATCTCGTCCATTCGTATCGTGAGCTCGGCCACCTCGTCGCCCACTTGAATCCGCTCGCGCCGAAGCCCGCGGGGCATCCGCTTCTCGAGCCCTCCGAGTTCGGCTTCGGCGAGGCCGACATGGATCGGGTGATCGAGTGCGGGAGCTTCCAAGGGTGCGCGACGGCGACCCTGCGCGAGCTGATTCAGCGCCTGCAGGCGACCTACTGCCAGACGCTCGGCGTCGAGTACCTGCACATCCAAGACCGTGCGCAGCGCGTCTGGTTGCAGGAGCGCATGGAGCCCAGCTCCAACCACCCCGATCTCGGCCACGACGAGCGCCTGCGGATCTTCGATCGCATGATGGTCGCGGAGAATTTCGAGCAGTTCCTGCAGACGCGCTACCCCACCGCGAAGCGTTTCTCGCTCGAGGGTGCCGAGGCGCTGATCCCGCTCCTCGACACGCTAGTCGAGGACGCCGGCACGCAAGGCGTCGAAGAGATGGTGATCGGCATGCCGCATCGCGGGCGGCTTAACGTCCTCGGCAACGTGCTCCACAAGCCCTACGAGATGGTTCTCGCCGAGTTCGAGGGCAGCTTTCTCGCCAAGGAGTCGATGGGAGACGGCGACGTCAAGTACCACCTCGGCTACTCGCGCGACCACACGACACGCGCCGGGCGCAAGGTGCATCTGTCGCTGAGCCCGAACCCGAGCCACCTCGAGGCCGTCGATCCGGTGATCGAGGGCATGGTGCGGGCGAAGCAAAATCGACTCGGCGACACCGAACGTGGGCGCGTGGTGCCGGTCCTCATGCACGGCGACGCGGCGTTCACCGGACAGGGCATGGTCGCCGAGACGTTGTGGCTCTCCGAGCTCGAGGGCTATCGGACGGGCGGCACGATCCACATCATCGTGAACAATCAGATCGGTTTCACGACCTCGCCCGAAGCGTTTCGCTTCACGCCCTATCCGAGCGACGTCGCCAAGATCATCCAGGCGCCGGTCTTCCACGTGAACGGCGACGACCCCGAAGCGGCAGTGCAGGCGGCGCGGCTCGCGATCGCGTTCCGGCAACGCTTCAAGAAGGACGTCATCATCGATCTCGTCTGCTACCGCAAGCACGGACACAACGAGCTCGACGACCCCACCTTCACCCAGCCCGTCATGTACCAGCAGATCGCCCGGCATCCGTCGCCGCTCGAGCAGTACCGCGCCCGCCTCCTCGCCGAGGGGCTGCTGACGCGCGAGGACGGCGACCGCCGCACCGCCGAGTTCCGCGAGCTCCTCGACGACGCCCAAGGATACGCCCGCGACTTCATGCCGCGGCTGCCGGTGTTCGCGTTCGGCGGCTTGTGGAAGGGGCTCGGGTGGGCCGGCGACGACTGGAGCGCCGACACGGCCGTCGACCAGACGGTTCTCGACGAGATCGCCGCCGCGTTCACGCGCGTGCCTCAGGGTTTCACGCCGCATCCGCGAGTGGCGCGCCTCATGGAGGCGCGCGCCGCGATGGCACGCGAGGGCGGCAAGATCGATTGGGGATGCGGCGAAGCATTGGCGATCGGATCCCTCGTGATCGAAGGTACGACGGTGCGAGTGAGCGGGCAGGACACCGGCCGCGGCACCTTCAGCCACCGTCACGCCGTTCTGCACGACAACAAGAATGGCGCGCGCTACGTCCCCCTCGACAACATCCGCGAGGGCCAGGCGAGGTTCGTCATCCTCGACAGCATGCTTTCGGAGAACGCGGTCCTCGGGTTCGAGTTCGGTTTCAGCTCGGCGGATCCGTGGAAGCTCGTCGTCTGGGAGGCGCAGTTCGGTGACTTCGCCAACGGCGCGCAGGTGATCATCGACCAGTTCATCGCCTGCTCGGAGTCGAAGTGGCAGCGGATGAGCGGCCTGGTGGTGCTGCTGCCGCACGGCTACGAGGGGCAGGGGCCCGAGCACTCGAGCGCACGGCTCGAGCGCTATCTCCAGCTCTGCGCCGACGACAATCTGCAGGTTTGCAACCTGACGACGCCGGCACAATACTTCCACGCGTTACGACGCCAGATGCATCGGTCGTTCCGCAAGCCGCTCATCATCATGAGCCCGAAGAGCCTGCTGCGGCACAAGCTCGCGGTCTCGAGCGCACGCGACCTGACGCACGACCTCTTCCGCCCGGTGTTCGACGACGTCGCCGTCGCGGGAGCGCCCGAAGCCGGCGTGCGGATCGATCCGGCGCGGGCGACGCGGATCGTCCTCTGCAGCGGCAAGGTGTACTACACGCTCCTCGACGGACGGCGTGAGCGCGAGTTCGACACCACCGCGATCGTACGCGTCGAGCAGCTGTATCCTTTTCCGCAGCGCGAGCTCGAGGCGATCTTCGCCGCGTATCCGCAGGCGCGACAGGTCTATTGGGTTCAGGAGGAGCCCTGGAACATGGGCGCCTGGCATTTCATGTACCATCGCCTGCGGCGCATCCTGCCCGCCTCGCGGGCGCTCAGTTACGTCGGTCGACCGGAGGCGGCGAGTCCGGCGACGGGCTCGTACAAGCTCCATCAGGCCGAGGAGGCCGATCTGATCAATCGGGCGTTCGCCCGCGAACGTCCGAGCGAGGGCGCGGCGCCGAGAGGATGAGGTGGCATGGCAGTCGAGGTCCGAATTCCGACGCTTGGCGAGTCGGTGACCGAGGGCGTGATCGTCCGCTGGGTGAAGCGTGACGGCGACGTCGTCGCCAAGGACGACATCCTCCTCGAGCTCGAGACCGACAAAGCGAGCATGGAAATCCCGGCCGAGGTGGCGGGGACGCTGCGCATCGCGCGGCAGGAGGGCGAGACGGTGCGTGTCGGCGACGTCGTTGCGCGTATCGACGAGGCCGGCGGCGTCGCGTCCCGCTCGGCGCCGGCACCCGTGCCCGCGGCGTTGCTTGCGGTACCGGGATCGGGGTCCGTCGCGAGTCCGAGTGTCGCAGCGGCGGCGGAGCGGGAGATGGTCGCCGGGTCCTCCGGACGCGGCGTCGGACCGCTCAGTCCGGCCGTGCGCCGCTTGATCGAGGAGCACGCGATCGATCCCGCCGTCGTCCCGGCGTCGGGGAAGGGCGGACGCCTGTTGAAGGAGGACGTGCTGGCGTACCTCGAGCGCGCGTCGGCCGGGGCTCCCGCGACCGTCGCACCACGCGCTGACGGTGCCGCGAGCGCGCCCGTGGCCGCCCCCACCACGAGCGCATCCGCTGCGACGAGCGCAGCGCCGGCGATGGGCGCAGCGCCGGCGATGGGCGCAGCGATCGAAGGCGAGGAGCCGGTGCCGATGACGCGGCTCCGCAAACGCATCGCCGAGCGCCTCGTCCAGGCCCAGCACACCGCCGCGATTCTCACCACCTTCAACGAGATCGACATGAGCGCCGTCATGGCGCTGCGCGCGACGCAGAAAGAACGCTTCCAGAAGACGTACGGCGTTCCGCTCGGGTTCATGTCGTTCTTCGCACGCGCCTGCATCACGGCGTTGCGGGAGATCCGCGAGATCAACGCCGAGATCCGCGGCGATGCCGTCGTCTACAAGCGGTTCGTCCATCTCGGCGTCGCCGTCGGCACCGAGCGCGGCCTCGTGGTGCCGATCGTGCATCACGCCGACCGCATGTCGTTCGCCGAGCTCGAGCGCGAGATCGCGCGGCTGGCGCAGCTGACACGCGACAACAAGCTCACCATCGATGACCTCGCCGGCGGCACGTTCACGATCTCCAACGGCGGCGTCTACGGCTCGCTGCTGTCGACGCCGATCCTCAACCCGCCGCAGAGCGGTATCCTCGGCATGCACAAGATCGAGAAGCGCCCGGTCGTCGTCGACGACCAGGTGATCGTCCGACCGATGATGTACGTGGCGCTCTCGTACGACCACCGCCTCGTCGACGGCGCGCAGGCGGTGACCTTCCTGGTACGCGTAAAGGAGCGCCTCGAGGATCCGGCGCGTCTCCTCCTCGACGTCTGATGGCCGACGACCGCTTCGACCTCGTCGTCATCGGCTCCGGCCCGGGCGGCTACACGGCGGCGATCCGCGCCGCGCAACTCGGCATGCGCGTCGCGTGCGTCGAGAAGTACGAACGGCTCGGCGGTACCT
Source organism: Binatia bacterium (assembly GCA_041476145.1). Lineage (GTDB taxonomy): Bacteria > Desulfobacterota > Binatia > UTPRO1 > UTPRO1 > DP-19. Next base: position 5,133 of record JBGOSW010000032.1, on the reverse strand, counting down.
GCCTCAACGTCGGCTGCATTCCGAGCAAGGCGTTGCTCGATTCGAGCGAACACTACGAGGAGACGCGGCGCGGGCTCGGCGTGCACGGCGTCACCGTCGAGAAAGTCGCGCTCGATCTCGGCGCGATGATGGCGCGCAAGGACAAGATCGTGCGCGGTCTCACGCAGGGTATCGCCTCACTCTTCAAGAAGAACAAGATCGAGCGGGTCGTGGGCAGTGCTCGGCTCGCCTCCGCGCAGCGTGTGATGGCGAGCGGAGCGGCCGAGCGGACACTCGAGACCGCGCGCGTCCTGATCGCGACCGGGAGCAAGCCGAGCTCGCTCCCGACGTTGCCCTTCGACGGCGAGCGTATCGTCAGCTCGACCGAGGCGCTGGCGTTGCCGACCGTCCCGCAGCGGCTCCTCGTCGTCGGTGCCGGCGCGGTCGGCCTCGAGATCGGTTCGGTGTGGGCGCGCCTCGGCGCACAGGTGACCGTCGTCGAATTTCTCGACAGCATCGTGCCGCTCATGGATCGCGGCATGGGGCGGCAACTGCACGCGGCATTGAAGAAGCAAGGGATGATCTTCCGCCTCGAGACGTCGGCGACCAGGGCCGAGCGAACCGAGCACGGCGTACGGGTGACGCTCGAATCGAAAAGCGAGTCGGTCACCGAAGATGCGGACGTCGTTCTGGTCGCGATCGGCCGCCGTCCGTACGCCGAAGGTCTCGGCGCGCGTGAGATCGGCGTCGCCTTCGACGACCGCGGTCGGATCGTGGTGGGCGAGCACTTCGAGACCAGCGTCGCGGGCGTGTTCGCGATCGGCGACGTCGTGCCCGGGCCGATGCTGGCGCACAAGGCGGAGGAGGAGGGTGTCGTGGCCGTCGAGCGTATGGCGGGGCAGGCGAGCCACGTGAACTACGACGCCATCCCCAACGTCGTGTACACCTGGCCCGAGCTCGCGAGCGTCGGCCTCTCGGAGGAGGACGCCGCACAGCGCGGCGTCACGATCAACGTCGGCAGCTTTCCATTCATGGCGAACGCGCGCGCCAAGTGCCTGGGCGCGACCGAGGGTGGAGTGAAGGTGCTCGCCGACGCGCGCACCGACCGCATCCTCGGCGTCCACGTCCTCGGACCGCGCGCCTCCGATCTCATCGCCGAGGCCGCCCTCGCGATCGAGTACGGCGCCAGCGCGGAGGACGTCGCCCGCACGCCGCACGCTCACCCGACGCTCGCCGAGGCGTTGAAGGAAGCGGCGCTCGCGGTCGCCAAGCGGTCGATCAACATCTGACCTAAGCGTCTGATTTCGCTAGGGCATACGATTTGCCGCGATTTGCTATTGAAAATGATTCTCAAAGTCGGTAGTCAGGACGGCATGGTCGTCTGCATCTGCGCCGGCATCTCTGAACGGAAACTCCGCGCCGTGATCGCCGACGGCGCCGGCACGCTGCGAGAGATCGAGCGCCGCTGCGGGGCGGGGGCGGGCTGCGGCTCCTGCCGCGCCGCGGTCCGGCAGTGCCTGCGCGACAGCCGAGAGACGGCGGCGCCGGTGACGATGGAGTTCGCGGCGGCGGAAGCGCCCGAGCTGGCGCCGGCCTGACGTCAAGGCACTCCGCGCGCACGGGCCGATTCGCCGTGCACCGCGCCTCCGTGGTACCATCGCTGCAGATTCCGCGTGGAGGTGTGGCGTGAAGGGCAACAAGAAGGTCCTCGAGCTCCTGAACGACGTCCTCAGCAGCGAGCTCACCGCCGTCAACCAGTACTTCCTGCACGCCAAGATGTGCCGGAACTGGGGCTACCTTCGTCTCGCCGAGATCATCCGCAAGGAATCGATCGACGAGATGAAGCACGCCGACGAGCTGATCGAGCGCATTCTCTACCTCGAAGGGCTGCCGAACGTGCAGCGCCTCTACAAGATCAGCGTCGGCGAGACCGTGCCGGAGCAGATCAGTCTCGATCGTGCTACCGAGGTCGAGGCGATCACGCGCCTCAACAAGGGCATCGCCCTCTGCGTCGAGGTCGGCGACAACGGCAGCCGCGAGCTCCTCGAGGGGATCCTCACCAGCGAAGAAGAGCACCTCGACTGGCTCGAAACCCAACTGAATCTGATCTCCACCCTCGGCGCCGTCGATTACCTGGCGCAGCAGCTCCGCGAGTAGTCACGCGAAGCCCGCGCGCGTGCGGGCGGCGCGGCCCGGCGCGTCGTCTAGAGCTCGGGGCTCGACGGCAGGTAGGTGTGGCCCATGAGGAATGCGTCGACGCCGCGCGCCGCTTCACGACCCTCCCAGATCGCCCAGACGACGAGGGATTGTCCGCGCCGCATGTCGCCGCAGGCGAACACGCCGGATACGCTCGACTGATAGTCGGCGCCGACGGCGACGTTGCCGCGTTGATCGAGACGCACCGCGAGCTCCTCGAGCATGCCGGCGCGTTCGGGACCGAGGAATCCCATCGCCAGGAGCACGAGCTCGCAGTCGATCTCGAACTCGCTGCCCGGCACCTCCGTCATCTGCGGCCGCCCGCTCGTGTCCTTACTCCATTCCAGGCGGACGCCGTGCAATTTACGGACGTTCCCGTCGGCATCCCCGGAGAACGCCTTGGTGTTGACGCTCCAATCGCGCTGTACGCCTTCCTCGTGCGAGCTCGAGCTGCGGAGGATCATCGGCCAGTACGGCCACGGTGCGACCTCCTCCGTCCGTGACTCCGGCGGCTTCGGCAGCAGCTCGAACTGATGGACGCATTTGGCACCCTGGCGGTTCGACGTGCCGAGGCAATCGGAGCCGGTGTCGCCGCCGCCGAGGATGACGACGTTCTTGCCGGTCGCGACGAGCTGCTCGTGCACGGTGTCGCCCGCGACCTTGCGGTTTTGTTGCGGCAGGAAATCCATCGCGAAGTGGATGCCTTTAAGCTCACGGCCGGGAATCGGCAGGTCGCGTGCCCAGGTAGCACCTCCGGCCAGGACGATCGCATCGTAGTTGGCGCGCAGCTCGCCGACGGGTACGTTCACGCCGACGTTCGCGTTGACGCGGAAGACGACGCCTTCGGCACGCATCTGCTGCAGGCGTCGCTCGACGATCGACTTCTCGAGCTTGAAGTCGGGGATGCCGTACGTGAGTAAGCCGCCGATCCGATCGGCGCGCTCGAACACCTCGACGGTGTGGCCGGCGCGGTTCAGCTGCGCGGCGGCGGCGAGACCCGCGGGGCCGGAACCGACGATGGCAACCCGCTTGCCGCTGCGTTGTGACGGCGGCACCGGCGCGATCCACCCCTCTTTGAACGCGTGATCGATGATTTGCTTCTCGATCTGCTTGATCGTGACCGCGTCGTCGTTGATGGCGAGAACGCAGGCCTCCTCGCACGGCGCCGGGCAAATGCGCCCGGTGAATTCCGGGAAGTTGTTCGTCGAGTGGAGGCGGTCGATCGCGTCCTTCCAGCGGCCGCGATACACCAGATCGTTCCAATCGGGGATGATGTTTCCGAGCGGGCAGCCCTTGTGACAGAAGGGGATGCCGCAATCCATGCAACGCGCGCCTTGCGCCTGGAGCTTGTCCTCGGGGAGCTTCCCTTCGAGCTCGCGCCAGTCGCGCAAGCGCTCCGCGACCGGCCGGCGCGCCGGCAACTCTCTCTCGATCTCGAGGAATCCGGTGATTTTTCCCACTACGCCCCCGCTCGCTGCGCTCGCGACGGGCGTGACATTTGATTTCGCCCCCGCTCGCCTACGGCTCGCGATGGGCGTCGCACCCGGGAGTGAATCCCGGGTGCTCCTCGATGTCGTGGTGTCATCTGTCGTTGCGTCCTCAGCGCCGTCATACCGCGGCGACGCGGGCGGCGTCGGTGTCGAGGTGCGCCGCCGCCAACACCTTGCGGTACTCGACCGGCATCACCTTCACGAACTGGCGCGCGAATTCCTGCCAGCCCGACAAGATGCGCCACGCCACCGTGCTCGCGGTGTACTCGTAGTGGCGATGGAGCAGGTCTTTGACGGTCGCGAGATCGCGCTCCTCGAGCGGGTCGAGCTCGACCATGCTCATGTTGCAGCGGCCCTTGAAGTCGCCGTCGACGTCGAGGACGTAGGCGACGCCGCCGCTCATGCCGGCGGCGAAGTTGCGGCCCGTCTTCCCGAGCACGAGGACGAGGCCCTTGGTCATGTACTCGCAGCCGTGATCGCCGACGCCCTCGACGACGGCGGTGACGCCGCTGTTGCGCACCGCGAAGCGTTCGCCGGCCATGCCGCGATAGAAGACCTCGCCGCCGGTCGCGCCGTAGAGGGAGACGTTGCCGACGATGATGTTCTCCTCGGGGACGAAGGTCGCCGCGCGCGGCGGGTAGACGACCATGCGGCCGCCGGAGAGGCCTTTCCCGCAGTAGTCGTTGGCGTCGCCTTCGAGCGTGATCGCGATGCCGGGCGCGAGGAAGGCGCCGAAGCTCTGTCCCGCGGAGCCGTTGAAACGCAGGGTGATCGTCTCCGGCGGCAGCCCGTCGGCTCCGTAGCGGCGTGAGATCTCGGCGGAAAGCAGCGTGCCGACGGTACGATTGACGTTGCGGATCGGCAGCGACACCTCGACGGGCTCGCGGCGCTCGAGCGCCGGACGACAGCGCTCGATCAGCACCCGGTCGAGCGCCTTCTCGAGACCGTGGTCCTGCGGCTGCGTGCAGCGGATCGGAATCCGCTCCGGCACCTCGGGTCGGTGCAGGATCTCGGTGAGATCGAGGCCGCACGCCTTCCAGTGCACGATCGCCTCGCGCGCCTCGAGCTTGTCGACGCGCCCGACCATTTCGTCGACCGTGCGGAAGCCGAGCTCGGCCATGATCTCGCGCAACTCCTCGGCGACGAACGTCATGAAGTTGATGACGTGCTCGGGCGTCCCCGCGAACTTCTTGCGGAGAACCGGGTCTTGGGTGGCGATGCCGACCGGGCAGGTGTTGAGGTGACAGACGCGCATCATGATGCAGCCCGAAGCGACCAACGCCGCCGAGGCGAAACCGTACTCCTCGGCGCCGAGCAGCGCCGCGATCGCGACGTCGCGGCCGGTCTTCAGCTGGCCGTCGGTTTCGACGCGGATGCGGCTGCGCAGATCGTTCATCACCAACACCTGCTGGGTCTCGGCGAGACCGAGCTCCCAGGGAATGCCGGCGTGCTTGATCGAGGTGAGCGG
>JBGOSW010000031.1:0-31247 GCA_041476145.1 Binatia bacterium | reverse complement strand
GCATAGAAGGACACGAGCATGGAGAACGATGCGGCGGCGACGAGCGAGAAGAACACCACGAAGCCCGCCTCGCCGAGGCGAGCGACCAGCGCGGCGCGCACCCGCCGCGTCGCAAGACCGATGTGCGTCCCCACAAAGAGCGTGCACAGCAATGTCATCATCAAGGCCGGCTTCATCTGAGACTCTCCTTTCCGGAACGCGCCCTCACCGCCGCCGCTGCGGCTGGGCTGGCGCGAACGGGATCACGTTCTGCAGCGTCTCGGCGTCGACGGGCTTGCCCTGGGTGAACGCACCGATGGCGCCGTCGACGGCATTGAAGAAGAACCGGAGCGCCGCGAGCCTGGTGGCAATGAAGGTCGCCGTCTCGCGCTTCCCCACGCCCTGGCTGCGGGACGGAGCCGCGGCGGCGGCCCGCTCGGTCTCGCCGATGGTCGCGAGCACCTGGCGGACCGTCCAGCGGAAGCGGCGCTCCATGACCTCCTGCATCACCCGCCAGAAGTTGGTCGCAGCCTCGTAGTGATCCTTGCGCGAGCCCGCGATCGGCATGCGGCGCACCAGATGCCACTCGATCAGACCGCGGATGTTGACCGAGATGTTGCTCTTGCTCTGCTGCAGCTCGGCGGCGATGTCCTCGAGCGGCAGCGCCGTGCTCTGGAGATAGAGCAGCGCGAAGATGCGGCCTTGGAGCTGCGAGAATACGCCCGAGGTCGCGGCCGCCGCTCCGATCCCATCGACGAAGATCGCCGTCGCACGCTCCATCTCGCCTCCTTCACATCCTGTCTGTTGCGAACGTTTAGATTATTCTGAATGTACAGTCAAGAGGTGGGGACTAACCGGCGGCGTCGCGATCGTCGAGGTCGAAGGTGATCGAAGCCGCGAGCCGCCCGGCGGCGTCGATCACCGTGAGTCGGGGCGCAGCTCCTCGAACCGCGCCCGCGCGAGGTCGAGGTCCTCGATCTCGAACACCTCCGCACCGACGGGTGCGCCGCCCCGGTGCAATGCGAGTTGTACGAAGACGGACTCGAACTCGCCGCCCTCGGCGAGCGTGCCGTAGGTGTGGGCGACGGTGAGAAAGCCGTGCTTCTCCACCGCGACATAGTAGAGGGGCTCGATGATCGCGTCGGGTGACAGCTCGACCAGCGCGGCCAGCCAGGCAATGAACTCGTCGACGCTCTCGAACCGGCCCCCGCCGGTGCGCCGATGATCGTGGAAGACGAAGCCGTCGGATATCGTGGCGCGGCACCGCTCGAGGTCGTGATCAAGCAAGGCGCGCTGAAACTCCATCCCGCTCGGATGCGTAACCCGTGCGGCCTCGCTGCGCGCGTAGCGGTCGAGCATCTCCGCGCTGGCGGCGCGGCGATCGTCAGGGTCGAACGCGATGGCCGCGATGATGCGAGCGACGAGCGAACGTCGCGCAGCTCGGGGCGCGCCGCGACCAGGACGAGCAGCGGCACGCCGGTGCTCCACTGCACGAGGTGCTCGGTCAAGTCGAGCAGCAGGGGCTCCGCCCATTGAAGATCATCGATCGCGAGCACCACCGGCTGGGCTGTCGCGAGCGCGGCGAGGAAGCGGCGGACGACGAAGAAGGTTTCTTCCGGCGACGCCGGTGCTCCGGCGAGGAGTGCGGCCACCCCAGCCGCAATCCGCGCGCGCTCAGCTTCGTCGCCGGGCACCACAGTCTCGATCGCCGCACGCACGGCGTCGCCGCCGGCGCCGTCGTCGAAGCGAAGGAGCGCGCGCAACGCGCTGGCGAGTGGCGCGAACGTGGCGCCGCCGGCCGCGTCGCAGCGCGCGGTCAACACCGTCGCCCCGTCCCCGAGGCGGCGGGCGAATTCGTCGAGCAGGCGCGACTTGCCGAGGCCCGGCGAACCGAGGATCACGGCGAGGCGCGCACCGCGCGCCGCCACCGCCGTGTCGTAGACCGTCATGATGCGCCGCAGCTCGTCGTCGCGCCCGACGAATGCGGTCGCCGGTGCGCCGGCGGGCCGGTCGAGCGACACGACGCGGTACGCCGCCACGGTCTCCGACCGACCCTTCAGGGTGAGATCGCCGAACGGCGCCAGGGTCACCAAGTCGCTCACCAGGCGGCGCGTCGACTCGCCGATCAACACCTCGCCGTCGTGCGCTTCCTGCTGCAACCGCGCCGCGATGTTGACCGGATCACCGACGACGTCGGTGTGATCGTCGCTCACGACGACCTCGCCGGTGTTGACCGCCACTCGCAGACCGACGTCGCTCAACACCGCCGTCTGCTCGCGGGCGAGGTCGCGGAAGGCTTGCTGCATGCCGACGGCGGCGCGTACGGCGCGGATCGCATCGTCCTCGGCCACATGAGGCACGCCGAATGCGGCCATGACGCCGTCGCCGAGCAGCTTCACGACGGTGCCGCCGTGCGCTCCGACCGCGGTGTGCAGCGCCTGGTAGTAGTGGTCCATCAGACGGCGGGCGGACTCCGCGTCGAGGCGCTCGTGCAGCGACGTCGATCCCACGAGGTCGGCGAAGACGATCGTGACGACCTTCCGCGCCACCGCATGGTCGGCGCCGCGGGTGACGATAGAGGCCCCGCAGGCGTCGCAGAACTGCGCGCCGGGTTCGCTCTCGATCCCACACGCCGGGCAGCGTGGTGCGAGAGACGTGCCGCAGCCGGCGCAGAACCGCGCACCCGGCCGGGTCGCTTTCCCACAACTCGCGCAGTTCATGGCGACACGCAGTCGACGCGGGGCATGCTACCGGTCTTCCTTCCGGGTTTCGTACACCAGGAACCGCGCGGACTGCTAATCTTGAGCGGGGAGGGTCGATCATGGCAAACACGCACCCCAAGCTCGGGCCCGGACACTTCCAGTGGTACGCGGGCGGATGGTTCGGTGCGCAGTTCGGTGCGACGCTGTGGATCCTGCTCTCCGGTTTGGTCTTCGTGCGCTCCGAGCCGCTCCTCGCTGCGCTGCTCGTCGCGTGTTCCGTGGCCGCGAATCTGATCGGTGTCGCGCTCTGGTCGCTACGCGGGCGGTTCCTTCCCTATCCGGCGCTCCAGTGCCTCGTCGGCTCCATGGGCATCTCGGCCGCCGCCGCGCTGATCATCACTGACGTGTTCGGGCGCCTTTCCGAGTTGGAGCCGAGGCTCGCAGACTCGCCGAGCGGGCCGTACGGGCTCCTCGTCCTCTACCCGCTCATGATGATCATCTTTCACCTACAGGAGCGGGCGGCTCTGCGAGCGGCGCGCGGCAACGTCTGACAAGTCAGGAGATGGTCGCCCAGGCGCGCTCGTGCGAGCGCAGGTAGCGGTTCACCTTGAGGTTGGCGACGACGTACGCGAGGCTCTCCATCAGCTGCCCCGGCGGCGGCGGCGTGAAGCGTCGCACGATGTTCCGCATCGAGTAGAAGCCCTCGTAGACGTACCTGAAGCCGTCGATCATCTCGTCCGCCGTCATCCCCGTCGGGCGGATGAGCGGCGAGCCGTAGTCGTAGCGTGCCCAGTTGCCGTCGAGGATCCGGCCCGCCTTGACCATGTCCGCGTGATACTTCGTCCCCGGATACGGACACGGCGTGAAGAGCTTGAGGAAGGAGATCTTGCTGTCGATCAGGAAGCGCAGCGTCCGCCCGAACGTGTCGGGGGTGTCCCCGTCGAGCCCGACCATGATGAGCGCGATCACTTGGATGCCGCGACGACGGAGCTTGGCGATGTCTTCAGTGAAGCGCGGCGCTTGATTGAAGTCCTTACGGACGCCGGCGAGGCTCTCCTCGTTGATGCTCTCGAGACCGATCGAGAGGCTGACGCAACCGCTGCGCGCCGCGAGGTCGAGCAGCTCGGGATCGCGCGCGATGTTGATCGTCGACTGCGACGCCCATTTCACTTTGAGCGGGATCATCGCGCGGAAGAGCTCCTTCGCCTTCTCGGGATGCGCGATCGGGTTGTCGTCGAGGAAGAGGATGCGGTTGCCGCCGTGGCGCTGGATGGCGCGCAGATCGGCCATGACGTCGTCGACGGGGCGGGTACGGTACGAGCGCTGGTAGTAGGTCTGCACCGCGCAGTACTCGCAGGGGTGCGGGCAGCCGCGCGAGAAGATGACCGGCCAGTGGAAGTACATCCGGTAGAGCGCGCTCGAGCGGAAGGCGTCCTGCTTGAAGAGCGGCAGGCTCGTGTAGTCGAAGGTCGCCATGCCGGCGAGCGAGCTCCAGCTCTCGGCGCGGTAGATGCCACGGCTCCGTCCCGCCGCGAGGTCGCGCAGGACGTCCGCCCACACCGGCTCCGCCTCACCGGCGACGACCGCGTCGCAGTGCCGCAGCGACTCCTCGGCGGTGAGCGTCACCCAGGTGCCGCCGAGGACCACTTTGCGGCCGCGACGGCGGAACTCCGCGGCGAGGTCGTAGGCGCGCGCGATCTGCGGCCCCATCGCCGTGATGCCGACGACGTCGCACGGGCGTTCGAAATCGACGTCATAGAAGAGCTCGTCGACGAACGACACCTCGTGCTCCGGCGGCGTGATCGCCTTCAGGTACGGCAACGTGGTCGCGCTCGTCCAGTAGCGCGTCGTCTTGTGGAGCGAGCCGTCGGCGGCGTAGTGCGTCGGCGAGATCAAGTAGATCCGCATCGCGTCCTGACTTAGTTGCGGACCACGGCGGACGCAAGCAAGGGCTCGGGGCGGGGATAGCCGGACGGGACGCACGCCGCTTGTCAGCCTCCCGCCGCGCGCGTATGTTCGCCGCCGCGGATGGTTCCTTCGTCGCATGACTCGACGCTCGTCGCCGACGCCGCGGATGCGGAACGGCAGCGCGCACGCGCTGTCCTCAACCGCTTCATCTTTCGCGGCATGCTCTTCTCCATGGGCTCGATCGCCGTGGTGCTGCATCGGGTGCTGCCGTGGAAGAGTGTCGCCTGGGAGTTCGCGAAGATCTCGGCGCGCAACCTGGCACGCGCCTGCGGGGTGCGCGTCCACATGCACGGCCTCGAGCACCTCACCGGACCGGGGCCGTACATCTTCGCACCGAATCACCAGAGCAACTTCGACATCGCCGCGCTGCTCGGCTACCTCCCCGGTCACAACCGCTTCGTCGCCAAGCGTGAGCTCTTCGCCGAGCCCGTCCTCGGCACGGTACTGCGCACCATGGGCATGGTGCCCGTCGACCGCGACAACCCGCTCGAGGCGATCCAGCTGCTGAACCAGGTCGCCATCGAGGAGCGCTGCTCGCTCATCATCTTCCCCGAGGGCACGCGCTCGCGCGACGGCGCCCTCCTGCCCTTCAAGAAGGGCCCGTTCGCGGCGGCCATTTACATGAAGATCCCGGTGGTGCCGATCGTCTGTCGAGGCACGGCGGCGATCATGCCGAAGGGCGGCTATCTCTCGATCCTACCGGGGGAGTGCGACGTCTTCGTCGAGCCGCCGATTTCGACGGCCGAGCTCACATACGACGACCGGACGCGACTGCGTGACGAGGTGCGCGCGGTCATCGCGGCCCGCCTCGCGGAAACGACCCGCCCCGCTTGAATTGTCGGGTCGACGGTCGCTAGTGTACGAGCGCAACGCGGAGCCCCCGCCGCGCGACTATCCTGGAAGGAGTGCCGATGACGCGAACTCGATGGCTGTTGTTCTGTGCTGTCGCGATCGCCCTCTCGGCTCCCGCGTGCCTGCAGACGAGGGGCGCGGCCGCCGCGGAACCCGTCACCGCGCAGGAGCACGAGATCCCGCTCGCGAACGCATACGTCCGCGGCCCGAAAGACGCCCCGGTCACGATCGTCGAGTTCTCCGATTTCCAGTGCCCGTATTGTGCGCAGGCGACGGCGCTCGTCGATCAGGTGCTCAAAGCGTACCCGCGGGACGTCAACTTCGTGTACAAGAACTTCCCGCTGCCGATGCATCCGAACGCCGACCCGGCCGCGCGCGCCGCGCTCGCCGCCGGCAAGCAAGGCAAGTTCTGGGAGATGCACGACGAACTCTTCAAACACGGGGGTGATCTCTCGTCGCAGGCGATCCGGAGCCTCGCCGAAAACCTCCGCCTCGACGTCGCGAAGTTCGAGGCCGACATGACGTCGCCGGCGGTCAAGGCGCAGGTGGACCTCGAGGTGCGGCAGGGGAAGGTGGCGGGCGTCCGCGGCACACCGAGCTTCTTCATCAATGGAAGAATGACGCAGAACCGCTCCCTCGAAGGCTTCAGGGCGATCATCGAGGAAGAGCTGAAGAACAAGTCGGGCTGAGCGCACGTTGCTCGGCTCCGCCTTTACCCACGACCAACAGGAGGACAGTACTCATGAAGATTCGTACGATCGGAACCCTGGCGCTCGCGCTGGCGTTCGTAGCTCCCGGATGCGCCCAGAAGAGCGACATCGAAGCCGTCCAGGCGACCCAGAAGGAAATCCTGGCGAAGCTCGAGAAGATGGAAAAGGATCAAGCGCAGCTCCTCGCCAAGGTGAGCGGCCCGGCGGCGGCTGCACGGCCGGCCGCCGACCCGAATAAAGTCTACGAGATCCCCATCGCCAACTCGGCGGTGCGCGGCTCGAAGGACGCGCCCGTCACCGTGACGATGTTCTCGGACTTTCAGTGCCCGTTCTGCCAGCAGGCGATCAACATCGTCGACGAGGTGCTGAAGTCGTACCCGACCGACGTGAAGTTCGTCATGAAGCAGTTCCCGCTGCGCCAGATCCACCCGAACGCCGAGCCCGCCGCGGAAGCCGCGCTCGCCGCCGGCAAGCAGGGCAAGTTCTGGGAGATGCACGACGAGCTCTACAAGGCCGGACGCAATCTCAGCGCGGATGCGATCAAGGGCATCGCCGAGAAGATCGGCCTCGACATGAAGAAGTTCGACGCCGATCGACAGTCCGACGAGGTGAAGAAACAGATCGACGCCGAGCTCGCGCTCGGACAGACGGTGGACGTCCGCGGCACGCCGAGCATCTTCGTGGACGGCAAAGTGCTTCAAAACCGCTCCGTCGACGGCATGAAGGCCCAGATCGACGAAGCGCTGAAAGCCAAGAAGAAAGGGTAGCTCCCACGCGGCCGGCCGCTCGCCTCGTCGCCACGCTGCTACCGCTCGCGCTCACCGCGTGCACCACGCGCCCGGTCGCGACGCCGGGGACGCGAGGTGCGGTGAGCGCTTCCGGAGCCGGCTTGACGCACCACGGTTTCGTCGACGGCGAGCTCGTCCTCCACTTTACCCCGGAGGGCGAGCGCGCCGTCGTTCCCGCCGCGAGCGTCAGCCAGGGATGGCTGAGCTTCGGCGTCCCGTCGCTCGATCGTCTGAACGCCAAATACCACGCCACCGCGCTCCTGCCCCTCGCAGGCGAGCACGGCGCCTACCGCCTGCGTATCGCCCCCGACGCCAACGTCTTCCGCGCCGCCGAGGAATACGGCCACGAGCCTCTGGTCACCCGCGCCGAGCCGAATTTCCTCCTCAGCCTCGATCGCGCCCCGATCGCGCCCGACGCCGTCCGCACCGAGCTGCCGGCGGGCGCGTCCCCCGACACGGTGCGCATCCGGCGTTGATTCCTGCGGTCGTCGACGCGTCCTCGCCGCGACCATCGCTCACCGATTTCGGCTGCTCGCTGTCACGCGCCGCCCGCGGCCGCGCCGCTCAGCCACGCGCCCTGCGGAGCCGTGGGGCGCGGTCGGCGGCGGCTTGGCGCTCGCCGTCGAGGACGACGTAGGCCGGGCGGTAGCCGGCGCCGCGGCGCCACCAGAACCAGCCGCCGCCGAGGGTGAGCGCTTCCGCGGCCCAGAAGCCGAGGGCGGCGGAGATGATCGACTCGGTGGTGCCGATCTTCTTCGCGAGAAGAAGCGTCTGCACGATCTCGCGGACGCCCTCGCCGGCGATCGTGAACGGGCTCATCACGGTCGCGAAGATTTGGATCGTCGAGGCGAACGTCACCTCCCAGAAGTGCGCGCCGGCGGCGCCGATGGCGAGGGCGGTGAAGAAGTACATGGCCGCGGTGCAGAAGTGGACGAAGAAGCTCTGCACGGCGGCGTTCACCAGCAGGAGCTTTTGATTGCGGTAGGCCGCCGCGGCGTCACTCGCGCGCCCGAGAAAGCCGCGCAGACGCGCACCTCCTGGGAGCGGCACGCTGGTGATGAGCGCCTGCACGAGCGTCGGCCGAAACGCGAGTACGAAGAAGCCGCCGATCACCGCGAGCGCGATCGGCACCGTCGCCGCCGCGACCAGCGTCGCCTGCTCGCCGAGAATCCCGTAGCCGAGCGGGAACGCGATCAGGAAGGTGAGGAACATGCCGATGATGCCGAGCACCTTCTCGACGGCCGTGGCCGCGGTCGCGGCCGGCGTCCGGCCGCTGAAGCGCGCCGCGTCGTAGAGCTTGTAGCCGTCGAGGCCGACCGTCGACGGCAGGAACGTGCCGAGGAACCGGCCGATGAGGAACGTCCCGAAGATGTGGCGGAAGGGAAAGCGGATCCCCTGCCCTTCGAGGAGTAACTGCCAGCGGTACATCGAGCACAGGATGCCGACGAACTTGATCGCCGCCGCGAGCGCGACGAAGCGCCAGAAGACGCCGGCGTCGATCTGCGGCAGGTAGTCGGCGATGGCACGCAGCGCGCTCACGTGGCGGCCGTCGTCGGTGCGTACCTGGTGCGTCAGCAGGAGGTAGAAGGCACCGACGGTGAGGACGACCTTCGTCGCCGTCGACAGCGCCTGCCGGACCCCGGGGGGCACCCTGTTCCACGCACCCTGGAGGGCGCTCGTCGCCATGGGAGCCGACCGTACCAGAGTCCACCCGCGCTCGCGACGCATGGCGCGCCGACGGCGCGTTTGACACAGGTGCACGCCCGACTGAAGAGGACATGACGATGGACGACACGCTCACGCTCTACGACTCCCAAGGCTCGCCGTGCGCGCGCCGCGTTCGCATCGTCCTCCTCGAGAAGGGTCTCCGCTGGCGGACGCGTATCTGTCGATCTCACGAAGATGGAGCAGAAGCGGCCGGAGTATCTCGCGCTCAACCCGAACGGCATCCTACCGACGCGGCTCTATCCCGCGGACCCGTGGGAGCGCGCGCGGGCGAAGATGTGGCAGGCGTTCGAACTGGCGATGGCGAAGGAGTACCGCCCGCTCATGTATTTGCGTGTCATCGGTGAGCGAAGGCGAGGCGGCGCATCTCGCGAGCCAGCTCTACCAACGCCTCGGCCACCTCGAGCGCGCCCTCGACGGGCATGCCTTTCTCGTCGGTGACCGCTTCTCGATCGCCGATGTCTCGGTGCTGCCGCGGGTAGCGATGTATCCGATGATCCAGCTGCCGATCGACGCGGAGCGCTACCCGAACGTGAGCCGCTGGCTCGCGGAGGTGGGTGGGCGACCGGCGTTCGCGCAGAGCGTTGTCGTACCGCCAATATGCGAATCGCCGGCCTAATATGCGCCATGCTGGCGCACATTAGACGTTTCCGTTCGGTCGAACGCTTAAAATGTCGTTGACACAAAGGTCTACACAACTGTAACGACTGGTCAGCTTCTCCCCTCTTTCGGACGGCCAGCGCAATAGGAGGTAGGCCATGCTCCGACGATGCTCCGGCTGGAGGCTCATCGCTCCGGCCCTCGCCTGCACGATCGTCCTCACCACTTCATCGATCGCCCGCGCCGACGCGCTGCGATCTCGCGGCGAAGTCGTCGCCGCCGATGCCGCCGATGGATCGCAGATGCGATACTACGTCGATCCCCAGACCGGCGCGATTCTTCCAGAGCCGCCGGCAGGTGCTCCGCAGGCGCCGTCGCCGCGAGCGGTGACGGCGCCCGCCCCCGAGCCGGTGCCCATACCGGCGCCCGGCGGCGGGATGATGATCGTCGTTCCGGAAGACCGTGCACTGTCGTTCCGCGGCACGCTCGACGCCCACGGGCACGCGCGCGGCGAGTGCGTCCCGAGCACGGGAGGCCGTCCATGACGCACCGAAATGTCACTTCCGTCCGTTTCGTGCTGGCGACCACGGCGCTTCTCACGCTCCTCACCGTCACGGCGGATGCGACGACCATCACGATCGTGAGCGGTGACAGTCCGGGCGAAGGGCTCGAGGACACCACGCCTGCGGCGCCTGTCGGAGGCAATCCCGGGACCACTCGCGGCGCGCAGCGCATGAACGCTTTTCAGGCCGCCGCCGACATCTGGGCCGGCATTCTCCCCAGCAGCGTGCCGATCACGGTTCTCGCGCGCTTCAACCCGCTCGGATGCGGCTCGTCCGGCGTCCTCGGAAACGGCGGTCCCTCGACCCTGCACCTCAACTTTGCCGGCGCCCCGCGGGCCGACACTCTCTACCCGCAGGCGCTCGCGAACAAGTTCGCGGGCATCGACCTCGATCCCGGCACCGACGACATCCGCCTCACCTTCAACAGCGACATCGGCGCACCCGGGTGCATGATCTCGTTCTATCTCGGCCTCGACGGGGCGGCCGGTACCGGGCAGTTCGATCTGCTTTCGGTCGCGCTGCACGAGCTCGGCCACGGCCTCGGATTCGGGGCTCAGTACAATGTCGCGACCGGAGCCAAGAACGCCGGTTTCGACGACATCTTCATGATCGGGCTCGAGGACCACAGCACCACCAAGTTCTTCCCGGACATGACGGATGCGGAGCGCGTCACCGCCGCGACCGATACCGGCGATCTCCATTGGGCAGGACCCGTCACGGTCGCCAGCAGCGGCTTTCTGACGAGTGGTCGCCATGCGAGCGGTCACGTCGAGATGTACGCGCCCGCGACGCTGCAATTGGGCTCGTCGGTGTCGCACTTCAGCACCTCGCTCACGCCCAACCAACTGATGGAGCCGATCTACACGACCGCCCTCCACGACGTCGGTTTGAGCACCGCCGTGCTCGTCGACATCGGTTGGGGCGGCTGCGGCGACACCAACATCGATGCGGGCGAGCAGTGTGACGACGGCAACGTCCTGGACGGCGATTGCTGTTCGTCCACGTGCCAGTTCGAGGGGGCGGCGGAGCCATGCGACGACGGCGACGCCTGCTCCTCGGGCGACGCCTGCGACGGCGCCGGCACCTGCGTCTCGACCCCGGTGGGCGACGGCGGCGCATGCTCGGACGGTGACCCCTGTACGTTCGGCGAGACCTGCACCAGCGACGTCTGCGGCGGCGGCACCGCCTACTCCTGTCCGCTCTGCGAAGCGTGCGACGGCAGTGGCACGTGCGCCGACGTTCCGCAGACGACCCCGGCCTGCCACCTGACCACGATCGCTCACAAGGCGGCGCTGGCGATCGCGGACAAGACGCCCGACACCGGCGACGCCGTCGCCTTCAAATGGAGCGGGCAGGCGACCACGCTCCCCGAGTTCGGCAACCCGGTCGCCGTCGACGACTACGCGCTCTGCATCTATGCCGGTCCGACGCCGACGCTCATCTTCCGCGCGCTCGCACCCGCGGGCGGTCTCTGCACCGGTAAGTCCTGCTGGGTTGCCGGTAAGGGCGTCAAGTACAAGGACAAGGACGCCACGCCCGACGGCGTCCTCAGCATCGGCTTGAAGCCGGGTCCCAACCCCAAGGCGAAAGCCGCGGTCAAGAGCCGCGGCGTGAACCTCACGGGTCGCCCCTTCGGCTTGCCGACGACGCCGCTCGCGCCGGCTCCGGTCCGTGTACAGCTCCAATCGGGTAACGGGCAGTGCTGGCAGGCGACCTTCAGCACGTTCGGCAAGAACGTGGCCGGTAGCTTCAAGGCGAAGTCGGACTGACCGCGGCGGCGCCAGCGTGATTTGACTCACCGCCGGGGCCTCCATAGAACTGACTGGTCAGTTCTGGAGTGCCCCCCCGATGCCCGGCCGTAAGCCCGATCCCAAAAAGCGCGCGCAGATCCTGCGTGCCGCAACCGACATCTTCTCGACGCGGGAGTTCCACGCGGTCCCCGTGGACGACGTGGCCGCGGCGGCGGGGGTCGGCAAGGGAACGCTCTATCTCTACTTTCCGACCAAGGAGCAGCTCTTCTATGCGACGATCCTCGAGGCGTTGGACGTCTTGCGCGTCGAGCTGCGCGCGGCGATCAGCGGCCGTCACGGCGAGGACGCGCTCCATGCCTTCGTCGGCTGCATGCTCGACTTCTTCTGGAGGCGTCGCCAGCTCGCCGTCCTGATGCACAGCTACGAACACCGCCTGCGGGAGCCCGAGGGGGTCGAGTGGCGGGCGCGGCGGGCGCAGCTCGTCGCCATGGCGCGCACGCTCGTCGTGCCGCTGGTGCCGCTCGCGGGTCGCGACGTCGCGCTCGCGACAGAGATGCTGTTGGCGCTCATTCGCGCCGCGGTGCTGAACCATCGCGACGGCGAGCGCCCGGAGCGCGCGTCGGACATCGTCGTGCGCGTCTTCCTCCACGGCCTCTCGGCGGCGCGCCCGCGGCGCGCGCGGGCGCCGGGCGCGCGCGCGGCGGCGGTGCCGCGATGAGACTTCTGCGCGCGCGCACGCTGGTTGTCGCGGCGCTCGTCGCGTCGGGCTGCGCGGATCACACGACCGCGAAGGAGACCACGCCGCCTCCGGCGCCGATCGCGGTCGCGGTGGCGCCGGTCACGACGGCGCGCGTCGAGCGCGTCGCCGACCTCGTCGGCGCGTTCTTCGCCAACGAGGACGTGACGGTCGCGAGCCAGCTCGAGTCGCGCGTCGTCTGGCTCGGACCCGACATGGGCGACCACGTCGTCGCCGGCGACGTCATCCTGAAGCTCGACGACGCCGATCTCCAGGCGCAGCTTCGCGAGGTCGCGGCGCGGCTCGTGAAGGCCCACGCCGACGACACGCGTGCCCGCGAGCTCCGCGCCGGCGGCATCATGTCGCGTCAGGAAGCGGAGCGGATGGTGACCGACGCCGCCGTGCTCGAGGCGCAGCGCGATCTCCTGCGGGTGAAGCTCGATCGCACCGTCATCCACGCGCCGCTGACGGGCGCGATCGCCACCCGCACGGTGTCCGTCGGCGAGGTCGCCCAGATCGGGCGGCCGCTCTACAAGATCGTCCAGGACGATCCGCTGAAGTTCCGGACGCCGATCCCCGAGCGCTTCGCCGGCTTCCTGCACCTCGGGCAAGAAGTGCGCCTCGGCATCGCCGCCTACGCCGATCGCCGCTTCACCGGCACGATCACCCGCATCAACCCGACCGCCGACGAGGCCAATCGCTCCATCCTCATCGAGGCCGAGGTGCGGAACCCCGACGGGCTGATCAAGCCGGGATTCTTCGGCTCCGGCGAGATCGTCTACGATCCGGAGGGGCCGGCCCTCGTCGTCCCCGAGGCCGCGCTCACCACCTTCGCCGGGGTCACGAAGCTCTTCGTCGTGAAGGACGGCAAGGCGGAGGAGCGCATCGTCCGCACCGGCGTCAGCGCCGCGGAGCAGCGGCGCGAGATCGCCGACGGCGTGAGCGAGGGCGAGGACGTCGCGGTGACCAACGTCGACCGACTCGAGAACGGCGCCGCCGTCACCGTCACACGCGACGAGCCGGTCGCCGACGCCGTGCGATGAGCCTCGCCGACGTCTGCATCCGCCGGCCGGTTTTCGCGACCATGCTCAGCATGGCGCTCGTCGTCCTCGGCTTCTTCTCCTACCAGCAGCTCGGCCTCGATCTCTTCCCGAACGTCGACTTCCCGACCGTCACCGTCACCACCACGCTCAAAGGCGCGAGCGTCGAGGAGATGGAGAGCGGCGTCACCAAGCCGATCGAGGAGATCGTCAACACCATCGAGGGCATCGACGAGCTGCGCTCGACGACGAAAGAGGGCGTCTCGACCATCATCGTGCAGTTCCTCCTGGAGAAGAACAGCGCCGTCGGCGCCCAGGAGGTGCGCGACAAGGTCGCGACCATCGTCTCGCAACTTCCGACCGGCACCGAGCCGCCGATCATCGAGAAGTTCGACGTCGACGCGAGCCCGATCATGAGCGTCGTCGTCGCCGGCAAGCGCAATCTCCGCGAGGTGACGGAGATCGCGAAGAAGCAGATCAAGGAGGTCATCGAGACCGTTCCCGGTGTCGGCGCCGTCATCATGGTCGGCGGACGCGAGCGCGCGGTGAACGTCACCGTCGATCCCGACAAGATGTCGGCCTACCAGATTTCGATCCTCCAGGTGCGCGACGCGCTCCGCCGCCAGAACGTCGAGCTGCCGGGCGGCCGCGTCGACGAGGGCAACCGCGAGCTCGTGCTGCGGACGATGGGGCGCATGCCCGACGTCGATGCCTTCGCCGACCTGATCGTCGGCCAGTATCAAGGCCGGCCGATCCGCGTCCGCGACATCGGGCGAGCCGAGAACGGCACCGCCGAGCCGCGCGGCTTGGCGCGCCTGAACGGCGCCAACGCCGTGAGCCTCGTCGTCCGCAAGCAGAGCGGCACCAACGTCGTCAGCATCGTCGACGCGGTGAAGGCGAAGCTCGCGGAGATCAAGCCCGGCCTGCCCGGCGACATCACGACCGAGATCGTCACCGACCAGTCGCGCTTCATCAAGCGGACGATCGAGGAGGTACAGCGCCACCTCGTCCTCGGCGCGATCCTCGTCGCGCTCACGGTGCTGTTCTTCATGCGCGACTGGCGGAGCACCTTGATCGCCTCGGTCGCGATCCCGACCTCGATCATCTCGACCTTCACCCTGATGCGCTACATGGGATTCACGCTGAACAACATCACGATGCTCGGCCTCGTCCTCGCCGTCGGCATCGTGATCGACGACGCGGTCGTGATCCTGGAGAACATCTTCCGCCACGTCGAGGAGCGGGGCGAGACGCCGATGTCGGCGGCCGGCACGGCGACGCGCGAGATCTCGCTGGCGGTCATGGCGACGACGCTGTCGCTGATCGTCATCTTCCTCCCGATCGCCTTCATGGCGGGGATCATCGGGCGCTTCTTCCGGAGCTTCGGTGTCACCGTCGCGTTCGCGATCGCGGTCTCGCTGCTGGTCTCTTTCACGCTCACGCCGATGCTGTCGTCGCGGTTCTTGAAACCGAAACAGGCCGGCCGCTCGGCGAAGGAGGGCCGGCTCTATCGCGCCATCGACCGCGGCTATGGCGCCGCGCTCCGCTGGTCGCTGCGTCACCGCTGGGTGATCGTCGTACTCGCGATCGCGACGACGGCGAGCACGCTGCCGCTGATGAACGCCGTCGGCACGACCTTCATCCCCCTGGACGATCAGAGCGAGTTCGAGGTGATCGTCCAGACACCCGGCGGCTACACGCTCGAGCGCACGGACGCGCTTTTCCAAGACCTCGAGACGAAGTTCCACGCGTTGCGCGGCGTGACCGACGTCCTCACCACCATCGGCGACATCACCGGCAAGGTCCGCCCCGGCGAGGGCGACGTGACGAGCGGCTCGATCTACCTCCGCCTCGTCGACCTCGGCGCGCGCGACTACACCCAGTTCGACGTCATGGCCGACGCGCGGAAGATCCTGGCGCGCTATCCCGACCTGCGCGTCAGCGTGCAGGGCGTGTCGGCGTTCCGCGGCGGCGGCACGCGGCAGAGCGAGGTCGAGTTCGATCTCGCCGGACCGAGCCTGGAGAAGCTGACGCGCTACTCCGACGACATCACCGCCCGCATGCACGCGGATCCCGGGTTCGTCGACGTCGATACGTCACTCTCGGTGCGGAAGCCCGAGCTGCGCGCCGTCATCGACCGCGAGCGCGCCTCCGAACTCGGCATCCAGGTCGAGGACATCGCCGCGACGCTCGGTCTCTTCGTCGGCGGCGAGCCGGTCTCGAAGTACAAGGAGGAGGACGAGCAGTACGACGTCTGGCTGCGGGCGACGAAGGCGCAGCGCGACGATCCCGCCGAGGTCTACGCGCTCACCTTGTGGGCCCCGAAGGCGCAACAGCTGGTGAAGATCTACAGCCTCCTCCACCTCGACGAGGCGCGCGGCCCGGCACAGATCGAGCGCCAGAACCGCCAGCGCAAGGTCGGCATCTTCGCCAACCTGAGCGGCATCCCGCTCGGCACCGCGGTCCAGCATATCGAGGCGATCACCAAAGATCTCAAGCTACCGACGGCGTACCACGTGCGGTTCAGCGGCCGCGCCAAGGTCCTCGCCGAGACGGTGCAGAGCTTCTTCACCGCGTTCCTGTTGAGCTTGCTCTTCATGTACATGGTGCTGGCGGCCCAGTTCGAGAGCTTCCTGCACCCGATCACGATCATGCTGGCGCTGCCTCTTTCGGTGCCGTTCGCGGTGTTGTCGTTGATCCTCCTGCACAACCCGCTCGACATCTATTCGATCTTCGGCCTCTTCATGCTGTTCGGCATCGTGAAGAAGAACGGAATCCTCCAGGTCGACTACACCAACACCTTGCGCGCCAGCGGCATGGAGCGCGACCGCGCGATCCTGGAAGCGAATCACGCCCGCCTGCGGCCGATCCTCATGACGACGGTGATGCTGGTGCTGGGCATGCTGCCGATGGCGCTCGGTCGCGGTCCGGGCGCCGCGTCGCGCGCGTCGATGGCGAAGGTGATCATCGGCGGGCAGACGCTCTGCCTGCTACTCACCTTGCTGGTGACCCCGGTCGCCTACTCGCTCTTCGACGACCTCGGCCGCTATGGCGTCGTGCGCGGGATCGCGAGCGCCGTCACCGCGACGCGCACGCGCGTGCGCGCGTGGCTGCCGGCGACGAACGGCAACGGCCGCGTCCGCGACACCCACTGACCTGAACCGCCGCGCTCGCCGCATCGCGGGGAGGGAGCGAACAGCGCGCGCGATCGTACAGGCGAGCGGTGGCGGTGGCCGCCCGCCGCCCTCCGAATAGTTCACGAAGGTATCGAGTGAGGCAGAGACGGCGTCTGGGCAAAAAAAAGCCCGGGGCGCTGAGCCCCGGGCGGGAAGTACCAATGCAAGTCCCTGGAGGCGTTTAGATGGGAACACCCCCGGGGACAGTATCCCCGTCCGTTGTCCTATCCGAAATAGTATTTGGAGATGAAGACGCCGAGTACAGTACCAATGACGCCCCCGATGGCGCTCCCGAGGAGATTGGCGAGAACGTTGAGGGCAAAGTTCCAAGCTGTCGGAGCATCGTTACGAAGCGCATCTTGTAGAGCAGACCTGAATTCTCGTTCTAGCGACTTCTGTCGTTGCTGCCGGCCCATCGCTCCGCCCCATAATGATTTGCATCAGAAACAATCGCATCATTATTGAGGGTCCGAGCGGTCTGAGCCGTATACGCCTGCGTAGATGAAGTTCGGTGCTGACTCATGGTGAACCTCTAGTCTGCATAGCATGCCCTCTCCTTCGGTGGGCAGATCGCCGGTCTCACCGGCAAGAGCCAGCATAGCGCTCGCACGCGCGAGTAGCTAGGCCCTCGCCGGGACCCCGACGAGCGCACGGTCGAGGATCCGCGACACTGGCGCTGGGATTTTCGACGCACTTCTCGACGGCATGCACTCTCCCCCCTAGCGCGCAGGGGTCAGAGCGATCGGAGAAGCGACGGTTGCGAAGCACCGGTAGCCGTACAGGACGGCTGCTTGGCGCCAGGTACAGCGCCTTGTTAGCCGGCAGCCTCGTTGCGTAAGATCTGCCTCAGGGGGCCAGTCATCATGCTCGGTGAAAGCGATCGGAAGTTCCTCTTTCGTGCGATCAGCGCCAACAGGTGCCTTCTGTTCGTGGGGGCTGGCTTTTCGCGCGAAGCCCAGAACGCTCTGGCGAAGAGTATCCCCGATGGCCAAGGTCTCGCGAAAGACCTGTGGTCATGGCTGAGGTTCGACGGTGACTTTGACGACAGTCCGTTGAGCGAGGTTTACGAGGCAGCGCTCCGTTCAGGCAGGTCAATGGCCGACCTCAAGGGATTCTTGGAGGAACGACTCTTGGCCGTCGAAGTTCCCGATTGGTACCGGATTCCTACCGATATCTATTGGTTCCGAATGTACTCCACTAACGCCGATAACGTGGTTGAGAGCAGTTTCCGGCAGCGCGGTGGCGCTCCTGAAGTATCGTGTGTCAACGCGGTTGTAGATGACTACGAAGACCGCGATCAATTTCTGCGGACCATTCAATACATCAAACTCAACGGTTCTCTCCCGGGCCGTCCAGAGGGTTTGACGTTTTCTACTCGCGAGTACGCGCGCCGATCCGCCCAGTTCGACCAATGGTACGATCATTTTGTTCGGGACTACACGTTTCACCCGACCATCTTCGTCGGAAGTGAGCTTCGAGAGCCGCTATTCTGGCAGGCAATAGAAGCCCGGCAGGCGAGAGGCAAGAACCCGGAGGAGCGCCCCCGCTCCTTCTTGATTGCGCCAAGCGTGTCCCCCGCGAAGCTTCCGATCTTGCAAGATCTGAATATCGTCCACGTGCGAGCTAGGGCGTGTGATTTCTTCACGTGGCTAAGAGCCACCTACGATTTCCCCGATCGCGGTGCCGTTCTGCGATTAGTTGCCCCAGAGGCGGTCGAGTTCCTCCTTGCAGAGTCTCTATCGACCGCGGACAAGGATGCCTTTGCCGAGTTCTTAACGTCATTCCCGCGCGTGCCGCAGCCCGCGTCTCAGCAGGCAAGGGCTCGAACGTATTTCTTGGGCGTCGCCCCACGATGGGAGGACATTGCGACGGATTTCGACGCGCCCCGCATTCTCACCAAGTCCCTCCTGGAGGCCGTCGAGGCGGCATGGCATGCTCCGGATGCCCTCGCGGTCTTCGGGGTTGTAGGCACAGGAGGTTCAGGCAAAAGCACGATCTTGATGCGAGCGGCCTTCGCGCTCCGACAAGGCGGCCGACAGGTGTTCTTCTCCGAAGGTAGTGAGCGGCCAGAGATCGATGCCGTCGTTGCTGGGCTGGACAGGCTGAACCAGCGCGCCGTTCTATTCGTGGACAACGCGCATCTCTTCGGGCCATTAATTCATAAGCTGCTTCGGGCGGTTGCAAACTGTAAACGACCGCCGGTGATAGTGTTCGGCGCCCGCCTCAACGTTTTCGAGCGACAACTAAAGACGATCGCCCAACGTCAAGACTCTCGTGTGTTCGAAGTTGATGATCTTGCGGATGAGGAGATTACTGCCCTGATTGCCACACTGGGTCGATATGCTCAGCTGGGACACCTGGCAGATAAGACTGAAGATCAGCGCTTTAGCGAGTTCAAGCTTCGCGCGAAGAAGCAGATTCTCGTCGCTATGCGTGAAGCGACGGAGGGCTACGGTTTCGATGAGATCGTCCGCAATGAGTTTGCAGAGATTGACAATCGAGAGGCAAGGATCTTGTTCATATGCGCTGCCGTAGCCACCGCGGAACTCATCGATCTTACGAGGGAACAATGGCTGGCTTGCGCTGAGGTAGCTCCCGCCGAGGCGCTGGCGATCTTCGCCAGCAATCTACGCGGCCTCCTACTCCAAGATGAGCGGGGTCGAGTGGCCGCGCGGCATTCAATAATTGCGGAATTAATCGTCGATCGTATTGCGGAGCGCACCGATGTCAGTGAGGCCTATGTCCGGCTACTAAACACCATTGCGCACGATATCTACTCCGGACCGGGTAGGGCCACACGAACATGGCGGCTCTTCGTTCGCCTTATCGATCACAAGCGGATTTTCTTGCGCTTTGCTCACAACCTCGAGCTGGCTCGTTCCATCTACCTGTCTGTGGCGCAGTATTTCACGAACGACGGTCATTTCTGGCTGCAGTTCGCGAATTTAGAGATTGAATACGGAGAGGCTCGAAACGCCCGCCCCCATCTAGCGCATGCGGAAGCATTGATGCCAGAGCATCGTTACGTTCTGACTACGAAGGCCCACTTGGCGCTGCGTGAATCATTTGATGCCACTTCGATTGAAGACGCCATGGCGCTTCGGAAAGAGGCGGAGGAAATCCTCCTGACGCAGATAAGGGCAGGCGGTGCGCAAGATGAGTATCCTTATCACGTGTATGTTAACCGCATGCTCCGATGGGTGGAGATGTGGGTGACTGACCGCGCGGAGAAGAGAAAGGAGCTGGAGAAACTGTACCATCTCGGCCAGGAAGCGGTATTGTATCATGGCTACAGTAGGCGCATTCGCGATGTGGCAGAGAGCGCGAGGCGGGCATACCTTGGATTGGCGGTGCGCGACGGAGCGTCGAAGGCGCGAGGAGAATAGGCGAGAGTGGCAGAGCGGTTGATGGAGTCCAAGACGGAGGTTTCGAAGTTGCCGGCTAACGACAGGCGGTTGAGCGGCCGGCGCCTACCGTTGCCCGGCCGTTACGAGCTGGTTGTGTGCCGTCGCTCATGTCTCTTCCGCCGGTGCGCCTGCCTGGCGGGAAGCATGCGGAACTCTAGACTAAGCGCGTAAGTGATGGAACGCGTCGTTATCGGGCGCGCGACCGCTCGGGGTTTTGACCTCTCTCCGAATCACGGAGACGTCGACCTCCCGTTTGAGCGAGGCCGACTCGAGGTAGGCCCGCGCGGGTGACGATCTCGGCTGCCCGCGAGCGGCCGGCATGGACACCGCACGCAGTCGCGTGCTAGCCGGCGAGGCGCAACACGAGACTCCTCACGCAGCACCGCCGCCATCACGCTCGCCGTCGCGTGCGTGGCACGGACGAAGTCGCGGCGGGAGAGCGGAGGCTTCCTATCATGTTCCCACTCCTCATCCTGACCGTTCTCGCGAACGGATCACCACCGGCCTCGGTCGCAGCGCCATCAGCCGCGTTGCTGCGGGCGCCGCTCGCGTTCGAGGCGGTTGACGGTGCTGCGGCCGAGCGCGGCGACGGCTTCGTCGCGCGCGGCGACGGCTATGCGCTGTCGATCACGCGCGACGGCGTGGCGCTCGCCCTGCGCGAGGCGACGCTGCGGATGCGCTTCTTCGACACCAGGCGTGTGGTCCACGTAGCCGGCCTCGATCCCCTGCCCAGCCGCAGCAACTACTTCATCGGCCGCGACCCGGCGCGGTGGCGGACGGGCGTGCCGCACTTCGCGCGAGTACGCTACGACGGCGTTTCCCCCGGCGTCGACGCGGTCTTCTACGGCAACCAGCGCGCACTCGAGTACGATCTCGTCGTCGCGCCGGGCGCCGACCCTTCGCGCATCGTCCTCGCGTTCACCGGCGCCGAGCACATCCGCATCGATGCGGATGGCGCGCTCGTCCTGCACACGAGCGGCGGCGACGTCGTACAGCGAAAACCCGTCGTCTACCAAGACGTCGACGGCGAGCAGCGCGCGGTCGCCGGTGCGTTCGTTCCGCGCGGCCGCCATGGCGGCGAGCAGCACGTCGGATTCCGCATCGGCGCCTACGATCGCAGCCGGCCGCTCGTGATCGACCCGGTCCTGAGCTACGCGACCTACCTCGGCGGCAATCCCGACAACGACGGGCGCGCGATCGCCGCGGACGCGAACGGCAACGCCTACGTCACCGGCTACACCAGGTCCGCGACGTTCCCGAGAGTCGGCGGGCTGCCGGCGCCCAACAACGCCCTCCAGGGCGACCGCGACGTCTTCGTTGCCAAGTTCGACTCGAGCGGCGTGCTCGTCTACTCGACGTACCTCGGCGGGAACGGCAACACCGCCCGGGAGCAGGGCAACGCGATCGCCGTCGACGGTGACGGCAACGTCTACGTCACCGGGGAGACCGATTCCACGAATTTCCCGACGGTGAACCCGCTGCCGCCGCCGAACGATGCCGCCCAGGGGGACGACGCCTTTGTCACCAAACTCGGCCCGAACGGCGACACGATCGTCTACTCGACCTATCTCGGAGGGACGTCCTCGTCCGACATCGGCCGCGCGATCGCGGTCGACGCCACGCACAACGCGTACGTCGCGGGAAGCACCTTCTCCGACGACTTCCCGACGGCGGGGACGCTCGCCAACAACGTGCTCCACGGCGTCATCGACGCGTTCGTCACCAAGCTCGCGACCAACGGCAGCTCCCTCGTCTATTCGATCTTCCTCGGCGGCAGCGGCGCCGACCAGGCCTTCGGCATCGCGGTGCGGAACAGTGAGGCGTACGTCACCGGCCGGACGCAATCGTCGGACTTCCCCCTGATGAGCGGCCTGCCCGCGCCGAACAACTCGCTGCGCGGCTTCAGCGACGGCTTCGCGACCAAGATCAACACCACGGGAAACGGGATCGTCTACTCGACCTACCTGAGCGGCAGCAGCGACATCGACGACGGCAACGCCATCGCCGTCGACGGCGACGGCAACGCCTACATCGGCGGCAAGACCGAATCGAACAACCTTCTCCACACCACGGCGACGTCCGGGTCGCTCCCGGCGCCGAACGCCGCTTTCCGCGGCGGGGCCGACGGGTTCGTCGCCAAGCTCGGCACGACGGGAAACAGCGTAACGTTCCTGGCCTTCCTCGGCGGCAGCGGCAACGGCGACGACGACGAGGTGAACGGGATCGCGGTCGACGCCAATCACGACATCTACGTCATCGGCCGCACCGACTCGAACGACTTCCCGGTGGTGAACGGCCTACCGCTGCAGAACCGCATCGGGTCGAGCAACGACGCCGCGATCGTGACCAAACTCGCGGCTGCGGGGAACGCGCTGGTCTACTCGAGCTATCTCGGCGGCACCGGCGAGGAGGTCGGGCGCGGCATCGCGCTCGACGGCATGGGGCACGCGTTCGTCGTCGGCCAGACGATGTCGAGCGACTTTCCGACCGTGAACGCCGCGCAGCCGACGCGGGGGAGCGCGCAGTTCAGCGGCGGCGACGCCTTCGTCGCCCGCATCGACGACGCCGCGCCGGCCGGCGCGCCCTACACCGTCGGCCACGTGTTCATCTCCGTGCCGGACTTCGGCGAGGTGCGGCAGTTCACGCCGACGGGAACGCTCGTCCGCGCGCTGTCCTTGCCCTCGGGTACGTTCACCCAGGGCACCAATGCGGCCGGCTTGGCGTTCGACGACACCGGCAATCTCTACGTCGCCGACATCACCCAGAAGGCGGTCTTCGAGTTCGACACCAACGGCGTCTTCGCCGGCACCTTCGCATCGGGCATCACTGACGGGCCGCAGTCGCTGGTGTTCGACGTGGCCGGCAACCTCTACGTCGGCACGTTCGGCGGCAACAGCAACGTCCAGAAGCTGAGCTCGACCGGCATGCCGCTCATGCAGTTCGACGTCTTCGTGCACGGCGGCGCCGCGATGTGGGTGGATCTCGCCGCCGACCAGAAGACGCTCTTCTACACCTCGAATATCGAGGACGTGGCGCGGTTCGACGTCGCAGCGAACGCGCAGATCCCCGACGATTTCCACGTCGGGATCTTGCGCGACTTCGGTGTGCGCATCCTACCGGGCGGGAGCATCTTGGTCGCGGAGAGCGACGCCGTGCTGCGCGTCAACTCCAACGACATGGTCACGAAGACGTATCTGCCGAACACGACCGGCAACGTCTTTCAGGTGAGCCGCGATCCGGACGGCCAGACCTTCTGGGCGGCAACCAACGGCGAAGGCTCCTCCGAGTCGGGTCGCCTCTTCAACGTCGACATCGCGACCGGCAACGTGCCGCATCAGTTCACCGGCGCGACGGCCAGCTTCTCGACCGCGATCGGCGGCCTCGCCGTCTTCGGCGAGCTCACCGAGGCGCGGAGCGGCGGCCCGGCACCGACGCCGACCGGGCCGACGGCGACGCCGAGCCCGACGCCGACGCGGACGCCGGCCCCCGAGACGGATCGCTGCGACGACTGCATCGACAACGACTTCGACGGCGACGTCGATCGGGACGACAGCGAATGCCCGCCGCGCGCCGACGGCACGGAGCTCGGCCTCGATCCCGCCGGTCCTGGGAAGGCGCTCGTCAAGTGCGCCAAGGCGCTCGGGAACGTCGGTGCGAAGCTCGCAGCGGCGCGGCTGAAGCATCTCCAGAAGTGCGTGAACGCGGCGTTCGCCTGCGTGCAGGTGAAGCCCAACGACGCGGGCTGTCCCGTGAAGGCGGGGAGCACCTGCGGCAAGGAGATCGGCAAGCTGCCGGCCGACGAGTCGAAGGCGCGTGCGAAGATCGTGAAGGCGTGCGCTCCGCCCGCCATCGCTCCGTCCGATCTTCGGATCGCGGCGGGGCTCGGCTTCGACGCCGAGGCGTCGATCTGCGCCGACCGCGGTGTCGCGATGCTGACCTCGGCCGCCGATGTCGCGAGCTGCGTCGTCGCGGAACACGCCTGCCGAGTCGACGATCTCCTCGGCATCGAGGCGCCGCGCGCCGCGGAGCTGCTGCAGCTCGCCGGTCGCAATCCCGCCGTCGAGTTCCCATGCCTCGCCGCCGGCGGCGGCGCCGGCGACGTCGGCGCGGCGAAGGCGAAGCTCGCGGCGAAATGCCAGCAGGCGATCGGCAAGGCGAGCCTCAAGTTCACGAGCACGAAGGCCAAGCTGGTGCAGAAGTGCGCCGGCGCCGCCTTCCTCTGCCTCGAGCAGAAACCGCTCGACGCGAAATGCCGCCCGAAGGCGGGCACGACGTGCGCCAAGCAGCTCGCGAAGCTCACCGATCCGACGAAGGGCGCGGCGGCGAAACTCACCGCGTCGATCACGAAGAGTTGCAGCAAGGCGCCGCTCGGACTCGCCGACGTCCTCGGCAACGCCGGGCTCGACTTCGCGGCGCGCAGCGGCGAATGCGCCGCGCTCGGCGTGCCGTCGCTCGCGACGTTTGCCGCCGTCAGCGACTGCGTCGAGCGTCGCCACGCGTGTCGCGTCGAGCAGATGCTCGAGACCGAGCTGCCGCGCCTCGTCGAGCTCCTCGACACCGGCGGCGTCACGCTGCCCTAGTCGCGTCGTCGATGAGAAATTCTGGCTGCGCCCAGCTCGTGGTCAGTAGCGCAGGAGGAGCTCCGCCGGGAGCCGGCGTAGACGGATCCGTCTGGCGTCGTCGGCGGCGACCACGCGGCCGTCGACGACGGCGTCGCGGAGCGGGCGCGCGAGCGGCGACTCGACGACGATCCCACCCGGCGGGGCGAGAGGCGAGCCGAAGGTGAAGCGGACGCACTCGCCCGCGGCGCAGATCGTGAAATCCAGCGTGCCGTGGCGAGTCGGGAGCCCGGACACGCGAACGCCCGGCGGCTCGCGAATCCACACCTCCGGCACACCGGCGGCGAGGACGAGCGCGTCCTCCCCGCCCTCGTCGACGAGCAGGCGGCGCACCGTCCGGAGATACGTCGACGCCACCCAGCCGTGCGGCAGATCACCGAGGAAGCCGGGCGCCCGCGGGTCGCGACGCGCCACTTCCGGCCACTGCCGCCAGGCGCTCGGGCGCTGATCGTCGACGAGCCAGGTGAGGAGGGCGAGCGCGCGCTCCTTCCAGCCGAGACGCAGGAGCGCGACGACGTTTCGCATCTCGTAGGGTGTGTAGGCGTCTGCCGCCGTCCGCCCGTCCCGGCGCGCTTCGAACTCCTCCCAGTAGCGCGCGAACGTCCGCTCGAGGGCGGCGCGAGGAAGGCGTCCCGCCTCCCCGCAGGGGTCGAACGCGATCGCCGTCGAGGTGGGATCGAAATCACCGAGCTCGACCGATCCGGGGACGAAATCGAGACCGTGGCGCGCGATCGTGCACGCGATCGACGCGTGCAGATCGCCGCGCATCGCGTCCCGAAGCGCGGCGAGGCGCGCGGCCGCGGCGCGATCGTCCAGCACGAGGGCCGCGTCCGCCGCGTCGGCGAGCGCGCGCACCGCGAAGAAATCGTCCCAGTAGGCGTGCACCGGGCTCGCGGCATAGCCCTCGTGGCTGATCGACTCCGGAAGAAGCCCGAAGCAGCAGCGTCCGCGGTACTCCTCGGCCGTGCGCTGCGAGCGCAGATCCGCGATCGCGTCGGCGGCGCGCAGCACGTGCGGCCAGAGCGCGCGCAGGAACGCGAGGTCGTGCGTCAGGCGGAAGGTCTCGACGGTGCCCCAGATCAGCTCTCCGTGACTGTCGTGCTCGACGGCGTGGTCGACGCCGCGGCGGTCGACGGCGCAGGGCACGCGGCCGTCGGCGAGCTGGTGGGGTGCGTACCAGCGGAGGAACGCACGCGCCTCCTCGCCGAAGCCCATCTCCGCGAGGGCCGTTCCGGTGAGCGTGCCGTCACGGATCCACGAGCGCCGATAGGCGCGCGCGCCCGGCTGAATGCGCGGGCCCTCGCGATTCACGAGAATCCACGCGATCGACGCCTGCAAGGTCGCCGCGAACGGCGCCGCGGACGGCGGCAACGCGATGGGCACGTGCGCGAGGCGGGCACGCCAGTGCGCGGCGGTCGCGTCGAGCCGCGCGGCGCTCCAGGCGTCGGCGTCCGCCGGCGCGAGTCCCGACGGCGGCTGCGGGCTCTGCTCGAACAACGGCATGGCGATGGACACGGTGGCGCGCGTGTTCGGTGCCAGCCGGAGGTCGAACACGAAGACCCCTTGCGCGAAGCCGAGCGGGTCCTCGATCCGGTCCGTCGCGGCGACGCCGGTCTCGAGGATGGTGAGCATCCCGGCGTCGAACGACGTCGCCGCGAAGCCGTCGGGACGGGTGACGGCGACGACGTCGCGCGTGCCGTTCACCCGTACGCGGGCGTCGGTTCGCGTCAGCCGGACGATGGGCGCAACGCCGCCGGCGAGGTTGAGCCCTTGCCACGCCGGCGTCACCTGGAACGGACGGATCGCGACCAGCAATCGCACGTCGCGTCGGCCGGCGTCGCCGTCGCTACGGGCGCCGTCGCTGCGCTCGGCGCCGCGGGCTTCGATCTCGTAGCGCGCCACGACCGTACTCGCGCCGGGCTCGCCGCACGCGAACGCCGTGATCCGCAACCGCACGGCCTCGGCGCTCCATTCGACGCACGGCAGCGGCAGCACCTCGTCGACCAGAGATACGCGCCGCTCGACGTCGGCCCAGGTGAGCAGGCGCCCGTCGACGCGGAGAAAAGGCTCCACGGTAAACGCCTCGGCGTCGACCTCGAGCGCGCCATCCTCGCCGAGGAGCGCCTTGCGCTCGTCGCCGTCGGCGCCGACGACGGCCCAGTACCCTTGCTCGTCGAGCAGGTGCCGCGGGAAGCGGCCGCGCGGCGCGGACTTCGCGATCGCCGCCGCAAAGCGCGCGCGCGAGGCGGCGAGCTCGATCGGTACCACCGCGACGCGGAGGACACGCGCGCCGCCGCCGAGCTCGAGGCGGACGTAGCGTGACTCGACCTCGCCGGTCTCGAGCCAGCGGCGCGTGTCGCCCCCCGCCGGGGTCTCGACGAGCGGCGTCCAACGCGCCCGGTCGTCGGAGGCGAGGAGGCGCATCGCCGGCGCCGCATCCTCGGCGAGATCGACGGTGAGTCCGCCCCATTCGCGTATGCATCCGAGGTCGAGCTCGATCCACGGTCGGCGATCATCCGGATCGGGCCGCCAGCTCGTCGAGGTGTCGTCGTCGACGGCGTGCTCGGGCTCATGACCCGCGACCCGACTCGACGCGCGCACGGCGGATACTCGCGGCGGCTCGGAGAGCGCCTCGCGGGTCTCGATCCGCAGATCCTCGATCCAGAGCGTGCCGCGCACGTCGTGCTCGGCGGCGACCGCGATCTCGACGGCACCGATGCGGTCGGGGTCGCGAACGCCCGCCGGTCCCCAGGCGAGCGCGAGGCTCGCCTGGTGGAGCGTCAGCCGCTGGACGGTGCGCGGCGGGGTGAAGCCACGACGTCGCCACCACCACACGCTGGCGCCGCTCGGATCGACGAACTTGACCTGAAGCTCGACGGGTCCGGCGTCGCCGCGCAGGCGCGCGCTCACGACGTAGTGGGAGGGGAGGGCGAGCGCGATCTCGCGCCGCGCGATCGCCCAAGCGCCGTGTCCGACGAGCGCGAAGTCGAGCCGCAGCGTCGCGCCGCGGTCGCCGGGTTCCGCAGCGACCGCGGCGCGCGATCCGCTCGCCGCGTTCGCGTGCCAGCCGGCGATGCCGGCGGCGTCGCCGTCCCACAGGACGGAGTCCGGCGGCCGGATCACGCCGCCCGTAGCATCACTCGGCCGTCGTCGCCGCGCGCGAGGATCCAGCGGTGCGTGTGGAACCGCGCCACCGTGGCGCTATGTGCGACCGAGATGATCGTCGTCTGCGGCAAGCGCTCGCGCAGCCGCTCGTACACCGTCGTCTCCATCTCCTCGTCGAGCGCCGAGGTTGCCTTGTCGAGGACGAGCCACTCGGGCTCGTGGAGAAACACGCGCACCAACGCCAGTCGCTGCTGCTCGTGGGGCGACAGCGCGCGCTCCCATTGCTCACGCTCGTTGAGCCGCTCCTCGAGCTGTCCGAGGCCGAGGAGCCGGAGCAGCTCGCGGATCCGCGTCTCGGCGAACGTGCCCTCGTGCGCCGGAAACGACACCACGGCCTTCAGCGAGCCGATCGGGAAATAGGGGCGTTGCGGCATGAAGAGAATGGGCGCCCGCGGCAACTCGATGTCTCCCTCGCCGAAGGGCCAGAGCCCGGCGATCGCCCGCACGAGCACGGTCTTCCCGAGGCCCGACGGCCCGGTGAGCACGGTGTTCTCTCCCGCTGCGACGGCGCCGTTCGCGCCTGCGAAGAGCTCGCGTCCATCGCGTCCGGTGAGGCGGACGTTTTTCAATCGCAGCCCCTCGTTCTCGCCGCGGACGACGCGGAGGCCACCGTGCCCCACCTCGCTCGCGGTCGTGTCCATCATCTCGGCGAACGTCGAGAGACGCTCGATGTTCGCACGCCAGTGCGCGATCTCTTGGTAGGCGTTGACGAACCAGCTGAGGCTTGCCGACACCTGGCCGTAAGCGTAGCGCACCTGCACGATACTGCCGAGCGTGATGTGGCCCGCGAAGTAGGCGGGCGCGGCGACGAGCAGCGGCACCAGCGAGTTGGCCTGCCCGATGCTCATCGTCAGGAGCGTGACGTTGCGCTGCGCCGTGATGAGCTGCCACCAGTTACGGATTACCTGCCGGAAGCGCTCGAGCGCGCCCGCGCGCTCGACGTCCTGGCCGCCGGCGAGCGCCACCGCCTCGACGCTGTCGCGGAACCGCACCAGGCCGTAGCGAAAGTCGGCCTCGAAGCGCAGGCGGTCGAAGTTGAGCGGGATCAGCCGGCGACCGACGACGTGCGTGACCCACGTCGAGAACACCGCGAACCCCAATCCGATCCACATGATGAGCCCGGGGATGCGCAGGTGCGTCGTGCCGACGTCGACCATCCACGACTGCGAGAGCCCCCAGAGCAAGCCGCCGAAGGAGACGAGCGTCACGATCGCGGCGAGGAGCGACAGCGAGAGACCGAGGGCGCTGGCGACGAAGTCGCGCACGTCCTCGGCGATCCGCTGATCCGGGTTGTCGATCTCTTCGCGGTGCATCTCGGCGTGAACGTAGGCCTGAGGGCGCATCCAACGCCCGACGTAGTGCGCGGTGAGCACGCGCCGCCAGCGGATCTCGAGGGCTTGACGAACGTAGACGCGGTAGGTCGACGCGAACAGGAACGCGAGCGAAACGACGAGGAACGTTGCGACGGCGGCGAGAAACGCGGGCGTTTCCTTGCGCGTGATCGCGTCCATGAGGCCGCCCTCCGCGCGGGCGACGAATACGCTCGCGAGCACCGTCGCCAGCTCGAGCGCGATCGCTCCCGCGAGCAGGAGCGCCCCGCGACGGGCGTCCGGCGAGCCCCAGTAGACGCGGGCCAGGCGCACGAGATTGCGCGCGAAGCGGCGGCCAAAGACGGCCTGTCTCGGGTCGTGCAGCATCGAGCCTCCCTGGGCGACGCGCGCGCCCTTCGTCCGTCACGGTCGACGGTGTCGCGCGACGCCTACCACGATCGCCCCCGGCTCGGCGACGGCGCCCTGCTCGCGCGTCCGAGTCCCGGCGAAGATTCCCGGCACGGGCACTAGTCGCCCATGACCTCCGCCCACGCCCACCCAGCCGTTTCGACGAGAGTCGTTGACGCGCGCACCCGGTCACGGTACGCGCCGCTGCGGAGGAATTCCACGTGCCGAGGACCCACTCGTTGCCGCGAAATACCGCCCACCGCCGAACGCCATTCGTGGTTCCTCCGAAACTCTTGCAGGGTCTGTTGCTGAGAGGCCTCCTTGCGGGCGTCATACTGGGACCAGCGGCAGCGGCGTGGGCGTTCAGCGACGGCACTACCGGTGACGTGTGGGACGTCAGCCAGGGGACAATCGTCACGACCAATAGCGGGACCGTCGCCGTCAGCTCGCCGAACGACCTTCTCGGCGCGCGGGAGAGCACCGTCGAGCCCGGGAGCACGATCTTCCGCGACGACCAGTCCGCCGGGTTCGTCCACTTCGTCGAGTGGCGGACGCCTGCCCCGGTCACGATCAACGCCTTCACGCTCTACGCAAACGACGACGGTGCGCAGACGGGCGACCGCGGGTTCTCGGAGTTCCACCTGCTGGTGCGCAACCCGTCGACGTTGCTGTTCGAGCAGATCTACTCGTTCTCGCCCGCGGCCAACCCCTACCCGGACGGCGAGGTCGTGGTTCGCGCCGTCGTCACGCCCGTCGTCGCGCAGGACTTCCGCGCCGAGTTCGTGCAGGCTGCCGGTACCGGTACACCGGCGCGCGGTCCGAGGATCCGTGAGATCGACGCCGGCAGCCCACCATTCGGCGACGAAGACGGCGGGTTCGTCCCACCGGACAAGGCAGCGGCGAAGTGTGAGAATGCCGTCGCCAAGCTGCTCGCCAAGCTGCTCGCGAAAACCGCCGGCTGCGTACGCAAGGGCGCCAAGGCGGCGATCAAGGGCAAGGCGTTCGACGAGGACGCGTGCGACGCCGCCGCCAAGGCGAAGTTCTACGCCGCCGGCGCCAAGCTCAAGTGCCCGACGTGCATCGAGTCGGCGGTGGACCTGCACCAGATCGCGACCGCCGCGGTCGCCGCCGCCGCGCCGGCGATCTACTGCGCGGGCAGCACGACGTTCGGGAACCAGGGAGCGTTCGTCCCGCCCGACAAGGTCACGGCGAAGTGCGCGGACGGGGTTGCGAATTCCTTCAGCAAGCTCGCCGGCGCGATCTTCGGATGTCACGTCAAGGCGGCGAAGAAGGCGTTCGCCCGCAAGCCGTTCGACGAAGAGGCGTGCGAGCAGAAGGGCCAGAACAAATACGACGCCGCGCATGCGAAGCGCACCGGTTGCCCGCCGTGCCTCGACGCGGCAGTGCTCGCGAGCACGATGCGCTCGAATCTGGACGACCAAAACGCCGACGTCTATTGCGCCTTCTGAGCGCGACGAGCAGTCAAGAGATGCCAATCAGAGTGCGTCCGCGCGCTGGTGATCGAGGTCGTGCGCCCGGGCGAGCGCGGAGAGCGGCGCTCGCCTCAGTGAAGGCTCGTCGGCGGGGGGGGGGGGGGGGGCCCGGGGGCCGGGGCGTTTGTTGGCGGCCCCCCGCCCCCCCCGCCCCCCCCCCCCCCCCCCCCCGCGGCACCCCCGCGCGGCGCCAAAATTCTACTAAATGCCGTCCCAGCACTCGGAGAGTCCGGCCGTGCAGCGGGAATCGGAGAT
>JBGOSW010000030.1:0-31444 GCA_041476145.1 Binatia bacterium | reverse complement strand
TTCGGCGGACGCGGTCTCGAGTTCGGCGGCTCGGTGAGCAACAGCCTCATGTACCTGCTCTTCGTCCTCGCGGTCGGGACGGTGCTGGTCGCCCTCGCGCTCGTCTTCCGCGGTGCGCGGAAGGGCCCGTGACCGATCGCATCGACACCCGCGTCAGCCGCCTCCTCGGCGTCCGTTATCCGATCATCCAGGCGCCGATGGGGTGGATCGCGCGCGCGCAGCTGGCATCGGCGGTCTCCAATGCCGGCGGCCTCGGCATCATCGAGACCTCGTCGGGCGAGCTCGACGCCGTGCGCGACGAGATCCGCAAGATGCGCGACCTCACCGACCGGCCGTTCGGCGTCAACATCGCGCAGCTCTTCGTGCGCGATCCCGCGATCGTCGATTTCGTCGTCGCGCAGGGCGTGAAGTTCGTGACCACGTCGGCGGGCGACCCGCGCCAGTACACCGCCAAGCTGAAAGCCGCGGGGCTCACGGTCTTCCACGTCGTGCCGTCGCTCGCGACGGCGCTGAAGGCGATTGCCGCCGGCGTCGACGGGCTGGTCGTCGAAGGCGGGGAAGGCGGCGGCTTCAAGAATCCGCTCGACGTCGCGACCATGGTCCTGCTGCCACTCGTCTGCTCGAAGGTCGGCGTGCCCGTCATCGCCGCGGGCGGCATCTGCGACGGGCCGAGCATGGCGGCGGCGTTCGCGCTCGGTGCCGAGGGCGTGCAGATGGGCTCGCGCATGGTCTCCGCCGCCGAGTCGCCGGTGCACGGCAATTGGAAGCAGGCGATCCTCGACGCCGCCGAGACCGACACCGTTTTCTTGAACCGCTACAGCCGCCCCGGCCTGCGCGCGCTCCGCACCGCGCGCTCGACGGCGCTCGAGCGCCAGGAGCATGTCGGCATGGACATCTTCGCGCGCGCCAAAGAGCTCTACTTCGGCGGCGACATGGAGGCGGCGATCGCACTTGCGGGGCAGGTGGTCGGCCGCATCGACGCGATCAAGCCGGTCGCGACGATCATCGCCGAGACCGTTGCGGGATTCCGCGCCACGACCGCGCGCCTCGCCGGAATCGAGGGCGCGGCGTGACGCGCGTCTCGGGGCTGACGGCGGACGCCGCCGAGACGCCGCACACCGTCTTCGATCCCCTCCTCTCCGCGGGCGACGCCGCGGCGATGGTGCACAACTGCGCGCGGCTCGGCTCGTACAAGATGTACTCGGAGGAGCCGACGTTCGCCGGCATCGGCCAGGGATTGCCGGCGCGCTGGGACGCGGCGCGGAACTTCCTGCGCACCGGCGGCCGCCTCGGCCGCGCCGAGCCGCTGCACGTCCTCGCGGCGCGCACCAACTACTTCCGCGAGACCTACGCCTACGGCGACGAGGTGCGCGTCCCTGGCGTCGAGCCGTTTCTCCGCCACGACGGCTTCGTCGCGGCGGCGCGCCGCCTCTACGGACGTCCCGTCGTCGAACCGGCGATCGTCTACGCGAACCTCCTCGTTCCCGGGCAGGAGCTCGCGATTCACACCGACGTGCCCGAGTTCCGCGGCGTCAATCGCACGCGGCATCCGCAGTGGCTGCTGGTCGTGATGCGCCACTCGGGTCTCTTCGAGGAGTGGCGGATGCCGATCGCAACCGCAGTCGCCTGGTTCCACGACTGCGAGGGCGGCGAGTTCGCGTTCTATCCCGGCGGCCCGGACGCGCCCCCCGTCGCCCACCGCGTCCGCTACAACACGGCGATCCTCCTCGACACCGATACGATCTTCCACGGCGTCGACCGCGTTGCCGAGACGGCCGAGCCGGTCGATCGCCTGAGTCCCGGCATGCGCCTGCGCTGCGACGGCGACGACGCCTGGAGCGTCGTCGCGGGCGACGAGGTGGTCACGCGCTATCGCTGGCGCGACCTCCGTTTCTCGGTGTCGTGGAAGGCGTACTGCTTCGCCGACGAAGCGGAGCGCCGGGCGTGGCGGACGGGTGCCGACGACCTCCGCGTCGAGGACGTCGTCGATCGGCTCGTCGACGATCTACGCGCGCGCGGTCGCATCGACGGCGCGCGTCCCGACGATCACGCGCTCGTCGAGCTCTTGATCGACGAGTACGTGCGCTTCCCGCGCCCGGCGTAGCCCCGCGTGCTCAGCGGACGAGACTCCACAACGTGAGCACGAGCGCCGGCAACGAGGAGAGGACGAGGCCGATCAGATCCGCCCGGGTGAGAGCGGTATTATCGGGGCGGGATCCCGGCGCCGCCAGTCGTCGCTCGCGCGCGATCAAGAACAACGGGACGCTGACGCTGATCGCGACGAGATACCCGACCACGACGTACGCCCACACGTAGCCGATTCCCAAGCGACGCGCCTCGACGACCATCCACACTACGACGGCAACCCCGAGGAGGAAGATGTCGATCATGATCGAGACGCTCGCCGGGGTGGCGAGCGTCTCGCGCCAGAACCGGACCGTGCCGGTCAGTGGATTCGCGCCGATGTACACGAGGTTTTGATGCCAGGTGGCTAGGAGAGCGATCACCGCGATCGCCGCGTAGAGCGCGCACAGCAGGGTTCGGGAAGGGCGGATGGTGGGGTCCATGTCTTGGGGCCTCCAACCACGCTCTCTTCCACGAGGCCGGGCGCGCGCGCAATCCGGCCACGTTCCTCTCGCGACTTCAGCGCGGCGTGAGCGGGTGCACGCCGAACGTGTACTCCGCGACGGGCGCGCCGCGCATCAGGTGCTCCTGAATGATGCGCTCGAGCACCGCGGGCGTGCACGAGTGGTACCAGATGCCCTCGGGGTACACGACGGCGATCGGCCCGTTCCGGCAGATCTGGAAGCAGTTCACCTTGCTGCGATAGACGCCGCCTTGGCCGGCGAGGCCGAGTTCCTTCAGCCGCCGCTTCAAGTAGTTCCACGACTCGAGCCCGACGGCTTTGTCGCAGCAGTTCGGCTTCGTCTGATCGCAGCAGAGGAAGATGTGTCGCCGGATGCGGTCGAGGCCGAGATCGGATGCGAGGCTCGCGAGCTCCTTGTCGCGTTTCTTCGCGTCCATCGTCCGCCGGGCGGCGCCTCGAGACCGCTCAGGCGTGCGACGCGTGTCCGACTTTGATCGCGTTGTGGACGCGCTTCACCCCGGCGACCTTGTACGCGACTTCGCCGGCATGGCGTTTCTGGCTCCCGGTGTGGACGCGTCCCGTGAGGGTGACGACGCCGGCGTGCGCTTGGACGCCGACGTGGAGCGATCGCGTCTGCTTGTTGGCGGCGAGCGTGCGCTTCACGTGCGACGCCAGATCGTGGTCGGCGGCGGCGCCGTGCAGCGACGCGCCGGTGGTCTTGTGGCTGCAAGGGCGTCGCGCGTCCGGGTTGTGGTTGCTCGCGCGGACGCGCTCACTCTGCGTCGCGCCGCTCCTGTCGTGGTCGTAGCCGAGAGCCGCCGAGGCATGTGCGCCTTGCGGGCTCGCCGCGGACGCTGCCGCGGTGCTCGACGCCACGCGGTCGTTGTGATGCGGCGAGCAGCCCGCGGCGATGCCGACGATCATCGTCATGATCGCGGCCCGGACGCCCGACCCGACCACTCGAGGCGTGTTCTCCATCGCTCGTGCTCTAGCGGAAGCCTGGGTGTTTTGCACGCGGCGAGCGAAGGCATCGTTCACCAGG
Organism: Binatia bacterium; assembly: GCA_041476145.1. Taxonomy (GTDB): domain Bacteria; phylum Desulfobacterota; class Binatia; order UTPRO1; family UTPRO1; genus DP-19. Next base: position 27,815 of record JBGOSW010000030.1, on the reverse strand, counting down.
CGCCGTTCCCGGCGATCACCGCGGGCAGCGTGCGCGCCAGGATCTTGAGATCGAGTCCGAGCGACCAATTCTGGATGTACTCGATGTCGGAGCGGATCCACTGCTCGAACTCGGGCTGACGGCTCTCGACCTGCCACGAGCACGTGATTCCGGGCTTGACGCTGAAACGGCGCTGATGCCAGCGGACGTCCATCCGGTCGACGTCGCGCAGCGGCAGCGGGCGCGGGCCGACGAGGCTCATGTCGCCGATGAGGACGTTCACGAGTTGCGGCAGCTCGTCGAGGCTCAGGCGGCGGAGCCAGGCGCCGAGGCGCGTGATGCGCGGATCGCGCGCGATCTTGAAGACCGGACCCGCGGCTTCGTTCAGGTGCTCGAGGGCCGCCTGGCTCTCCTCGGCGTCGACCACCATCGTGCGGAACTTGAGCATGCGGAAGCGATGGCGATTCAGGCCGACGCGCGTCTGAGCGAAGAGCACGGGGCCCCCCGACTCGAGCTTGATCGCGATCGCGATCGCGAGGAAGAGCGGCGCGAGGAGGACGAGGCCGACGGCGGAGGCTGCGACGTCGATGAGACGCTTGGCGACCAGGCAGATGCTCTCCGGCGGCGCGCTCGAGATGGTGAGGACGGGCTGGCCACCGAGCGCGTCGAGGGAAGCGCGCGCCCAGTCGAGCGGTGCCAGCTGGGCGACGACGCGCAACGTGACGCCGAGCTCCTCGCAGAGCGCGATCAAGGGGCTCACGAGCGGCTGCGCCTGGTCGAGGGAGGACGCGAAGAAGATCTCGTCGATCGGTTTGCGGTCGAGGAGCTCGCCGAGTCGCGCCAGCAGCGCCGTCGCGTGTGCTGCGCGCGCGGCGTCGTCGTGCTCCGGCTCGAGCGCCAGTACCTCGACGACGCGGTACCCGAGCGCCTCACGCTGCGCGAGGCGGGTGGCGGTCTCGAGGGCGACGCTGCCGTCGCCGACGATGACGACGTCGCGGAGATTGCGGCCGAGGCAGCGTATGCGGCCGGCGGCGACGCGCAGCAGGCGGCGGCCGAATCCGAGTCCGACGACCGTCGCCGCGACGAAGGCGACGAGGAACTGCGGCGTGATCGCCCGGAAGCCGAGCAGCGATCCGGCGACGGCGAGCGGCGCGGTGGCGATCGCGATCGTCGCCAGGAGGTCGCGCAGCTCGCGGGAGACCGGTGAGAGGCGATACGAGCGATAGAGGCCGCGCAGATTCAGGACGACGTGCCAGAGGAGCAGGTACGCCGCCGCGAGCAACACGTGCGAGACGGTGACCTCCATCTGCAACGGTGATCGCCAGGCGTGCGCGTACGGCTCCGGCGCCCCCAGCGTGGCCGCGAGCCCGAGACACACGGTCACGATCAGTAGGTCCGTGAGCTTCAACAGAGTCAGCAGCGCGGTCCGACGAGGCGCCATAGTGTTCGCTCTCCCTTTCAAAACTTGCATCGCAGCGTCCGGGAGAGGCACAGACCAAGAAGCGTTCCATCGCCGCACGTGCGTACACCCGCGTCGACGCAGCGCTTCCTCGCGCGCGCCGTGGACGCCGATCGTGCGCCGCTGCGAGGGACCGCAAACGTGTGAGAGTCGTATCGCGGCAGCATCATGGTTTGATCTGCGCCATGCGATGCAGCGTCCGCATGGGAAATGATACGAAAGCGTTACGTCCGGCGATGGATAGCCTCGCAACGACGACGGCGTGCGCGGTGTCGCGGGCCGCTCTTGCTCGTGCGCAGGGCCCATGCCATTCCTCGTAGGAGCTCATGGCGGAACGCACGACCACAGCGGAGCAGAGCGAGTTTCGCGAGTACTGCCGGCGCTGGCTCGCCGAGCATCGTCCCGCGCCGCCGGGCTTCCGCCTGCCGCAGAGTCCGATCGAGGCGATGACCGAGGAGCAGCGGCGGTATCTGTGCGCGTGGGAGAAGCAGTGCTACGAGGCCGGGCTCATCGGCTCCGACTACCCGAAGGAGTACGGCGGCGGCGGGCATCGCGGCTTCCAGCAGATCGCGACCCACGAAATGGGGCGCGCCGGCGTGCCCTACATGATCAACATCATCGGCCTCAGCATGGCCGCGCCGACGATCCTCAACCACGGCACCGACGAACAGAAGCGCCGCTTCCTCCCACCGCTCTTCGCCGCCGACGAGATCTGGTGCCAGGGCTTCTCGGAGCCGAACGCCGGCAGCGATCTCGCGAGCGTACAAGCCTCGGCCGTCCGCGACGGCGACCACTGGATGGTGAACGGCCACAAGGTGTGGACCAGCCTCGCGCACTTCGCGAACTGGATGATCATGCTCTGCCGCACGAGCACCGCCCACAAGTACGAGGGGCTCACGTACTTCATCGTCCCCATCGCCGGCACGAAGGGCGTGACCGTGCGGCCGCTCATCAAGATCACCGGCGAGACCGGATTCAACGAGGTGCTGTTCGAGGACGTGGTCGTGCCCGACCAGCTACGCGTCGACGCCGTCGGCAAGGGTTGGACGGTCGCGATGACGACGCTCCTCTACGAGCGCGGTGCGGCCGAGGGAGCGGGCAGCGGCGGCGGGGTCTCGCTCGACGAGCGCGTCGCGTCGCTGATCGCGCTCGCGCGCCGCATGCCGCGCAGCGGCGGATCGGCCTGGGACGATCCGCTCGTCCGCGACCGCGTCATGCAGCTCGCGACCCGCGCCGAAGGCCTGCGGCAATCGCAGCGTCGCGCCCGCGTCGAGCCGCTCACCGACCATCCGATGCGCCTGCCGCTACAGTCGAAAGTGCAGCTGAGCGAGCTCCTCCAGGACATGGCGGCGGTGGCGCTCGAGATCGAGGGCGCGCACGCGAGCCTCTACCTCGGCGACGCGCACGCGCCCGACAACGGCCAGTGGCCGCTCGCGTACCTCAACTCCTACGGTTTCACGATCGCCGCCGGCAGCAACGAGATCCAGCGCAACATCCTCGGCGAGCGCGTCCTCGGCCTCGCGAAGTCGAAGTAGAGAGGGCGTGATGGCGCAGCCGAAAGACTTCGGGTTCGGGCCCGAGGAGCAGATGGTGCGCGACTCGGCGCGCAAGCTCTTGAAGGACGCCGCCGGCATCGAGGCGCTGCGTGCGCTCGTCGCCCGCGACCACAAGGCCGCCTACGAGAGCACCGTGCAGCCGGCGCCCTGGGACGAGCGCTTGTGGCGGCAGATGATCGAGCTCGGATGGACGGCGCTCGCGATTCCGGAAGAGGCGGGCGGTGCCGGCATGAAGATGATCGCGGTCGCGGCGCTCGCCGAGGAGCTCGGGCGCGTGGCGGTGCCGTCGCCGCTCATCGCGACGCTCATCGCGACGATGGTCTTGCGCGCCGCCGCTGCGGTAGCTGCCGGCGAGGCCGCGGCGATGGGGCCGCGTCTGAGCGTGCCGCCGGCCGCCCCCGCGTGGCTGGAGCGCATCGCGAGCGGCGCCGCCGCGACGCTCGCGACGACGCCCCCTTCGGGCGCGTGGGACGCGGCCGAGGGCGCCGTCCGCAGCGAGCGCAGCGGCGCCGGCGTCGTGCTGCGCGGCGGTACGGCGTTCGTGCAGGACGCGCGCAAGGCGGCGTTCTTCGTCGTCGCCGCGGCAGGCGAGGACGGCGTCGGGCTCTACGCGGTCGCCGCCGACAGCCCGGGCGTGACCGTCCGGCCCGATCGCATCGCCGATCTCACCCGCGATCAGGCGCGCCTCGAGCTCGACGACGTGCGGCTCGACGCCGCCGCCATCGTCGCCGCGCCGGGCAGCGGCGCCGCCGTCCTCGCGGCGGCGACGCCGGCGATCCTCACGATCGTCGCCGCCGACCTCTGCGGTGCCGCCGAGTGGCAGCTGCAGACGACCGCGGAGTACGCGCGCGTGCGCACGCAGTTCGAGCACCCGATCGGCTTCTTCCAGGCCGTGAAGCACCCGATCGTCAACATGATGATGGACGTCGACCGCGCGCGCTCGCTGACGTACGCGGCCGCGTGCGCGATCGATACCGACCCCGCGGCCGCGCCGCGCCTGGCGCGCATGGCGAAGGCCGCCGCCTCCGACGCCGCGGCGTTCTGCTCCGATCGCTCCATCCAGCTCCACGGCGGCATCGGTTTCACCTGGGAGTGCGACGTCCACATCTACGTGAAGCGGCAGAAGCACAACCAATTCCTCTACGGCGACGGCCCCTACCAGCGCGCGCGGCTCGCGGAGCTGGCCGACGCGTCGGTCGCCGGGGTCGCGCGCGCATGAAGCAGGCGTCGCACCGGCTGACGGTCGCGACCGCCGGGCCGGGGCTCTATGACGTGACCGACGCGCTGGCGGCGTGGGTGCGCGCGCAGCCCGTTCAGGAAGGACTCCTCACCGTCTTCATCCAGCACACTTCGGCCTCGCTGACGGTGCAGGAGAACGCCGACCCCGACGTGTTGCGCGATCTCGCCGACTTCTTCCGGCGCCTCGTCCCCGAGGACACGCAACGCTACCGCCACGTCACCGAGGGACCGGACGACATGCCCGGCCACATCCGCGCCGCGCTGACGCTCACCCAGATCGCGATCCCGGTGCAAAAGGGGCGCCTCGCGCTCGGCACCTGGCAGGCGGTGTACGTCTTCGAGCACCGCGCCGGCCGTTTCGAGCGGAGCCTCGTGTTGCACCTGCTCGGCGAGTGAGCGCCGCTCTTGCGTGATCCCGCATGAGCGCGGTGACGAGGCTCGTCGACGCGGCGGGGGACGTCCGCCTCGGAATCTTCGACGCGCCCGTTCTCGAGGTGAACTATCGCGACTACGCGCTCACCGATCCCTTCGCGCGTCCCGCCGGCCGGCTCGCGCGCCACTTCGGATTCAACCAATTCCAATTTCTCGGCGCGCTCTCCGAGGAGCTCGTCTTCGGGTGCGCGATCGCCGATCTGAAGTACGTCGGCACCGCGTTCGCATATTGCTACGAGCCGGCGACGCACCGCTTCGCGGAGTGGAGCTTCACGCAACCGCTGGCGCGCGGGACGCGCTTCACGCAGACCCCCGAGACGGGGACGTGCAGCTTCGCGGCGCGGAAGGCGAGGATCGCCATGACCGGCGACGCGAACCCGCCGCGCCGCCGGCTGGTCGCGACCGTCGGCACAGCGCGGGCGGGCGACGCCGCGACCGCCGGCGGCGCGCTCGCGATCGACGCCGTCTTCCACGAAGACGCGCCGCCGATCGAGCCGATGCGTATCTGCACGCGGGCGGGCGCGACCGGCTGGGTCTACGCGCGCAAGACCGCCGGCCAGCGGCTCACCGGTACGCTCACGTGGGACGACCGGACGTTCGATCTCGGCACGATGCCGATCCACGGTCACCACGACTGGAGCGCCGGCTACATGCGGCGTCACACCTTCTGGAACTGGGGCTGTCTCGCGGGCGCGCTCGCCGACGGCCGCGTCGTCGGCATGAACGTCTCCTGCGGCGTCAACGAGACGAGCTTCACCGAGAATTGCTTCTGGCTCGACGGCCGCCTGCACAAGCTCGACAGCATCGCCTTCACGTACGACCGGCGCGACCTCATGCGCCCGTGGCACGTCTCGTCGTACGACGGCCGTCTCGCGCTCGAGTTCCACCCCGAGGGCCGCCACGCCGAGCGCGTCAACGCCCGCATCGTGGCGAGCAACTTCAACCAGCTCTTCGGCCGCTACCGCGGCTCACTCACGACCGCCGCCGGCGAGCGCGTCGCGATCGACGGGCTCCTCGGCTACATGGAGAGCCACTACGCGAAATGGTGAGCGGCGCGCATGCGGCGGCTCGCTCCCCGCGCGCTTCAGGGCGCCCGATTCGCGTGGTCCTTGCCGAGGTCGGGTGTCAGATTCACGAACGGCACCGTGCCGCCCCCCGAGAATTGCGGCAGGATGCCGTTCCAACGGTCGATCGCCTTCGACTGCACGAGTAGCGGGTTCAACGTCTCCTGAAGGAGGCGGTTCGCCTCCGCTTGCGCCTTCGCCTTCACGAGCGTCGCCTGCGCGTCGCCCTCGGCTTCGGCGACCTTCGCCTTGGCGAGCGTCTGCTGGCGTTGCAGCTCGTACTCCGCCTGCTGCGCCTGCTGCTGCGCCGCCATTTTCTGCTGCATCTGCGCCTCGATCGCCTGCGGCAGGTGGCTCGCGCCGAGGTTCACCTTGTCGACGACGAAGCCCATCTTCTCCATCTGCGTTCCGAGCTGGTCCTGGATCGAGTCCTGCAGCACGCCGCGCTGGTTGGAGATGAGATCGGTGAGCGCCATCTGGCCGGCGACGTTCTGCGAGACGGTGATGATCGTGCGCCGGATGAAGGTGCGCTCGATGTCTTCGATGTCGGCGCCGCGGAAGGAGCGGAACACGTCCGCCGCCTTGTCCTGGGTGGTGTTGTAGGTGACCGAGATGTCCTGGCGGATGTGCTGCCCTTCGCGCGTCGGGAGGTCGATCGAATCGTCGCCCTGCGCCGAGCCTTCCTGGGCGCGCGCGACCATCGAGTAGGTGCGGAGCGCGATCGGATACGACTGCACTTGGGTGATCCACGGGATGCGCCAGACGACGCCCTGACCGGCGGCGCGCAGGCTTCCCGACCAGCGGTTGAAGACGACGCCGACGTTCCCCGGCCGAATGACCGCGAAGGAGTTGTAGACCGCCCCGAGGACGAGGACGACGATCACGACCGAGATCAGACTGCTTGCCGCCCGCGCCTGCGCCTGCGCGTCGAAGCGCGCGTCACCGTTTGTCGCCATCGGTCTTCCTCCCGGGCGGCGTATAGACGCCGTCGCTGTTGCGCACGAGCGGGATGACCTGTCCCGGCCGGTGCCCTCGCCGCCGCAGCAGCCGCCGCACGATCGCGCGGCGCAGCGGCGCCAGCACGACGTAGCACGCGCCGCCGATCACCAACAGGACGACGAGCTCGGCAGCGCCCACGGGGGGATTGTCACGGGCATTGGACGGGGCGTCAAGTCGACGCCCACGCGGGTAGTCGTGCACTTTGCAACGCCACCCCGCCGCGTCACTGCATTGCGCGCACCGGTTCGGCGTCGGCGAGGATCGTCTCGCCGCGGCGCAGCGGCAGGCTCACGCTGAACGTCGAGCCCGTGCCCGGCGTGCTCTCGACCTGGATCGTGCCGCCGAGGAGATCGACGAGGCGGCGGGCGATGTGGAGGCCGAGGCCGACGCCGCTGAAGCGTCGGGTCGACGAGCTGTCGACCTGGCGGAACATCTCGAAGATGACCGACAGATGCTCGGGGGCGATGCCGATTCCGGTGTCGCGCACGGAGAACACCACCAGCTCCTCACCCTCCGGGTCGTGGTCGAGCACGACGCCGACGTGCACCGAACCGGCGCTGGTGAACTTGAGCGCGTTGCCGATCAGATTCTTCAAGATCGTTTTCAACTTGACGGCGTCGGTGACGATGGAGGGGGCGCCGAGGTCGTTGCTCCACGAGAGCGTGATGCCCGGCTGCGCGAGCGGCTTCAGCTCGCGGCCGAGGTCGGCGAGCAGGCGGGCGACGTCGACGTCGGCGATCGTCACCGTCTCGCGCCCCGACTCGAGCCGGCCCATGTCGAGGGTGGCGTTCACCAGCTGCAGCAGCTCGAGTGCGTGCTCCTGGATGCGGGCGATCGTGCCCGTCCACTCGGGCTCGCTCGGATCGAAGAGGCCGTCGGCGAGCATCTCGGAGTAGCCCATGATGACGTTGATCGGCGTCCGTAGCTCGTGCGACATCGTCGCGACGAATTCCGACTTGAGACGGTTCGCGGTCTGGAGGTCGGCGATCAGCCGCCCGTTCTCGAGCGTGATCGCGGTGGCATGCGCGATGCCGAGCGTCAGGCGGCGCTCGCGGCTCGAGAACGTACCGACGCGGTCGCGAAAGCCGACGACGAGGACGCCGATGATGTGGTCGCCGCGAGCGACGGGGGCGACCAGCTCCGAGGCCACTTCGAACCGACGGCTCATCTCCGGCGGTACCAGGGTCTCGCGGCTCGCGTCCGGGATCGCGATCAGCTCGCCGGGGCGGAGGGCGCGGAGAAGCGGCAGGCTGTCGGGCGGGAACTCGAGCTGTTTGAGCTCTGCCCGCACCTCCGGATGTGAGCCGACGTTGGAGGCGAGCCAGTACGCGCCGCGGCGCTCGTCGAAGAGGAAGAGGCTGCTGAAGTCGCAGCCGAGGACGTCGACGGCGAGATGGTTCACGCGCTCGAGGGCGTCGGCCTCGCCGAGGTGTTTGCTGAGCGTCTCGCCGACGTGCGCGAGCGCGGCCGCGATTTCGGCCTCCTCGGTCTCCAGAGCGGTGCGGCGAAACGCCTCGAAGCGGTAGCGATCGAGGAAGAACGCGCCCCACACCGACGTCGTACCGGCGGCGGCGAGGACGATCGCGGGAATCGCGAGGGCGTCCTGCGTCACGAAGTGCGGTGCCGCGACCGCGAAGCTCGCGAAGCTGCCGAGGGCGACGACCGCCTGCGCTCCCCAACCCCACGGCAGCAACACCGAAAGGGTGTTCAGGACGCAGCCGAGGACGGTCGCGACGCGCTCCGCCTGCGCGTGCACCGTTGCGTGGTAGGCGTTGATGCACGCCAGGAGCGTGACCGCCGTGAGCGCTGCGATCGTCTCCGAACGCGCGCGCATGCGCGGCAGCCAGCAGGCGCCGGAGCCGCCGATCGCGACCAACGCCTCGAGGCCGTAGAGGAGGAGTGCCAACGATGCGCGCTCCGGAAAAACGGTCGCCTCGAAGAACGTGCCGATGCCCATGAAGAAGACGAAGATCGCCATCGCGACCGACAGGCGCTGGCGCAACACGGGTACGGTCTCCACGCGATAGGCGGCACGGGAGACCCGCAGACCGGGGTCGGCGTCGGCGGACATCCATATGCTAATCGACGCGGCGTGCGCCGAACTTGAGGATTTTTCCCCTGTTCCGCTGCGCCTCGAAGAGGCGGCGGATCGTGTGGCAAGTGCGGTGAGTGGTTATGCAGCGCGCTCGCAGGCGCGCATGAGCGGGAGGAGGGCGGGGATCACGAGCTCGGCGACGCGGCGGTGGCCGTCGGCGGCGAGGTGTGAGCCGTCGCGCAGGAGATGGCGCCGCGGGTGCGCCGCGAGCGGGGTGTAGAGGTCCACGTAGACGGAGCCGTCCTCGGGATGGTGCAACAGCGCCGCGAGATCGCGGCTCCAAGCGGTCACGCGCACGCCGTAGCCGGGATACATGTGGTCGCTGTGCGGCACGAGGCCGAGGAAGAGAAGCCGCGCCCCGCTCTCGGCGCGCAGCCGGTCGCGATGGCGTGCGATCAGCTCGAGGTAGCGCTCGCGCGTCGCCTTCACGAAGACGCCGTAGCGCGCGGCCAACCAGCCGTTCACGTGACGCGTGCCCGGCCACGACGCCGGCCGCCAGCGATAGAGCGTGTCGACGTACCGCCCGTCGTAGAGGACGTCGCGCCGCGAGCTGTGCGCGGCATCGGCGCGCACCTGCTCGACGCGGATGCCGAGCTCGCGGCGCCAGCGAAAGAGCGTGTTGTAGGCGGCGCGAACCGGGCGCAGCCAGGGCGGGTACTGCACGAAGTACGCCGCCGGGCCGGTCGGGCATTGCCACACCAGAACGTCCGGCTGGTGCTTGGCGACGGCGCGGTACAATCGCTCCGGGATGGCGCGGAAATCGCTGTCGGCGCCACTCACGGCGAAGCGCCAACCGGCGCCCGTCACCGGCGCGAGCGCCGCCTCGACATGCGCGGCGTAGCGCTGCTCGCGCCCGACGCCGTATCCGCGCGTGTTGCTGTCGCCGAAGAAGAGTATCGTCCGCGTTGCGTCGCCCTCCGCTCGGTTCGCCGCGATCCGCATCCGAGATATCGACGTGCCCGTCGAGGGTCAAACGGGCGACGGCGTCGTCGCGGAGCCTGCGCGCGGACGCCGCGGCACGCCGCTGTTGAGTTTCGCCGCTCGGTCGCGCACGGTAGGGCCCATGTCCGAAGCCCACGACGAGCGTCGGCGCGCATGAGAGTACGGCCGGGACAACCGTATCCGCTCGGGGCGACCTGGGACGGGGTCGGGGTGAACTTCGCGCTCTTCTCCGAGCACGCGACGAAAGTCGAGCTCTGCCTCTTCGATTCCGTCGACAGCGCGACCGAGTCGGTGCGCATCACCTTGCCCGAGCAGACGGACATGGTCTGGCACGGCTACTTGAAGGGCATCCGGCCGGGGCAGCTCTACGGCTATCGCGTCCACGGGCCGTACGCTCCCCACGACGGGCACCGCTTCAATCCCGCGAAGGTGCTCCTCGACGCCTATGCCAAGGGGATCGGGCGCATGGTGCGCTGGGGGGACGAGAACTTCGGTTACACGATCGGCGATCCCACCGAGGATCTCTCGCGCGACGACCGCGACAATGGCGCGCTCGCACCGCTCGCGGCCGTGGTCGACCCGGCCTTCACCTGGGGCGACGATCGCCCGCCGCGCACGCCGTGGCACGAGACGGTGATCTACGAGCTGCACGTGCGGGGCTTCACCCACCTCCATCCCGAAGTGCCGGCGGCGCTCCGCGGCACGTACGCGGGCCTCGTCTCCGAGGCCGCCATCCACCACCTGAGCGAGCTCGGCGTCACCGCGGTCGAGCTCATGCCGGTGCACCATTCAGCGATGGATCGCCATCTCCTCGAGAGAGGGCTCGGCAACTATTGGGGATACAACACGCTCTCGTACTTCGCGCCCGAGACGCGCTACGCGTCGTCGCCGGCGCCGACCGACGCCATCCGCGAGTTCAAGATGATGGTGCGGGCACTGCACGCCGCCGGCATCGAGGTGATCCTCGACGTCGTCTACAATCACACCGCCGAGGGCAGCCACCTCGGGCCGACGCTGTCGCTGCGCGGCATCGACAACGCCGCCTACTATCGCCTCACCGAGCCCGACCGGCGCTACTACACGGACTTCACCGGCTGCGGCAATACGCTCGACATGACGCATCCGCGCGTCCTCCAGCTCATCATGGACAGCCTGCGCTACTGGGTGACCGAGATGCACGTCGACGGTTTCCGCTTCGACCTCGCGAGCGCGCTCGCCCGCGAGCTCTACGAAGTCGATCAGCTCGGTGCCTTCTTCGACATCATCCATCAGGATCCGGTGATCTCGCAGGTGAAGCTCATCGCCGAGCCCTGGGATCTCGGCGAGGGCGGCTACCAGGTCGGCAACTTCCCGGTGCTGTGGACGGAGTGGAACGGCAAGTACCGCGACGCGATCCGGCGCTTCTGGCGCGGCGACGGCGGCACCGTCTCCGAGCTCGCGACGCGCCTCGCCGGGAGCGCCGACCTCTACGAGCACAGCGGCCGCCGTCCGTACTCGAGCATCAATTTCGTCACCGCGCACGACGGTTTCTCGCTCCACGACCTCGTCAGCTACAACGACAAGCACAACCAGGCGAACCTCGAGGACAATCAGGACGGCGACAACAACAACCTCAGTTGGAACTGCGGCGTCGAGGGGGCGACCGACGACGTCGAGGTGCGGAGCCTGCGCGAGCGGCAGAAGCGCAACCTGCTCGCGACGCTCCTCCTCTCGCAGGGCGTGCCGATGATCCGCGGCGGCGACGAGCTCAGCCATACGCAGCAGGGCAACAACAACGCCTACTGCCAGGACAACGACGTCAGCTGGCTGCACTGGGACCTCGATGCGGAGCGCCGGGCGTTTCTCGCGTTCACGCGCCGGGTGATCCGGCTGCGCCAGGAAAACCGCGCCCTCCGCCGCCGCCGCTTCCTGCACGGCCAGCGTATCCGCGGCACGGGGGTGAAAGACCTGGCGTGGTTCTCGCCGCTCGGCACCGAGATGTCGGAGGAGGACTGGAACGCGGAGAGCGCGCGCGCGCTCGGCGCCCGCCTGGTCGACGAGACGCAGGAAGATCCCGAGGGCGGGCGGCCGGCGCCGCCGAACACGTTGATGCTCCTCTTCAACGCGCACCACGAACCGATCGAGTTCAAGCTGGCGCCGATCCGCACGGCGGAGCGCTGGGAGCTCCTCCTCGATACCGCCGAGGCGCTCACCAAGCGTCATCTCTATCGCGCCGCCCAGCGCTACCTGGTGCGCCCGCAGTCGCTGGTGGTGCTACGCTTCGTCCCGCGCTGATGGACGCGACGACGCACGCGGGCCCGCCGCCGCGGGTCGTCGTCGAGAACGTCCGCCCGCGCGTCGACGACGGCCGCCATGCGGTGAAGCGCACCGTCGGCGAGACCCTCGAGGTCCTCGCCGACGTCTTCGTCGACGCGCACGACGCGCTTGCCGTCGTGCTGCGGCATCGCGTCGCGGGCGCGAGCGACTGGAACGAGACGTCGATGGAGCCGCTCGGCAACGACCTCTGGCGCGGGAGCTTCACACTCGAGCGCCTCGGCTTCTGCGAGTACGCCGTCGTCGCGTGGCCGCTGCGCGAGCGCGAGGCGGTGGGCGACGAGCGCGAGGGCGCCGTCGAGTCACCGGTCTTGCGCGTGCGCGTCGATCGCGAACGGGCGCGCTTCGGCGCGTGGTACGAGATGTTCCCGCGCTCGGCGGGCGACGACCCGACGCGCTCCGCCACGCTGCGTGAGGCGGCGGCGCGGCTTCCGGACGTCGCCGCCATGGGCTTCGACGTCGTCTACCTGCCGCCGATCCATCCGATCGGCGTCACCCATCGCAAAGGGCCGAACAACGCCCTCGTCGCCGCACCCGGCGACCCCGGCAGCCCGTGGGCGATCGGCGCCGCCGTCGGCGGCCACACCGCCGTCGAGCCCGCCCTCGGCACGCTCGCCGACTTCGATGCCTTCGTTCGCGTGGCGCGCGCGCACCGTCTCGAGGTGGCGCTCGACCTCGCGTTCCAGTGCTCGCCCGATCACCCGTGGGTGCGCGAGCACCCCGAGTGGTTCCCGCGCCGGCCCGACGGCACCATCCGCTGCGCCGAGAACCCGCCGCACACGTTCGAGGACATCTACTTCTTCGACTTCGAGAGCGCCGCCTGGCGCGCGCTCTGGGACGCGCTCCGCGACGTCGTCCTCTTCTGGGTGAAGCGCGGTGTCCGCATCCTGCGCGTCGACAACCCGCACACCAAGCCGTTCCGTTTCTGGGAGTGGCTGATCGCCGACGTCCAGCGCGTCCACCCCGACGTGATCTTCCTCGCCGAGGCGTTCACGCGGCCGAAGATCATGCGCCAGCTCTCGAAGGGCGGCTTCACGCAGTCGTACACCTACTTCACGTGGCGGCACACCAAGGCCGAGCTCGTCGAGTACTTCACCGAGCTCACGCAAACCGACGTCCGCGAATACCTGCGCCCGAACCTCTTCGCGAACACCCCCGACGTCCTGCACGACTATCTACAGCGGGGCGGGCGGGCGGCGTTCCAGATCCGGCTCGTCCTGGCGGCGACGCTCGGCGCTTCCTACGGCATCTACGGGCCGCCCTTCGAGCTCTGTGAGGCGGACGCGATCCCCGGCACCGAGGAGTACCGCGACTCGGAGAAGTACCAGGTGCGGATGTGGGACCGCGACCGGCCCGGCAACATCCGCGACCTCGTGACGCGCGTGAATCATGCCCGCCACGAGCACCGCGCGCTCCAGTTCGATCATCGCCTGCGCTTTCACGAGGTGGACGACGAGCGACTGCTCGCCTACTCGAAGACGACGCCGGACTTGGCGAGCGCCGTCCTCGTCGTCGTCAATCTCGATCCGCAGCGCGCCGCCGAGGGCTGGCTGTACCTGCCGCTCGACGAGCTCGGCCTCGCCGCCGACGCGCCGTATGAAATGCGGGATCTGCTCGGCGACGCGCGCTACGTGTGGCGTGGGTCGCGCAACTGGGTTCGTCTCGATCCGGCGGTGGCGCCGGCGCATGTCTTCGTCGTGTCTTGACGTGGCACCATGGTACCTTTGATGGAGTCATGGCCTTGAACATCAAGAATCGAGAAGCGGAGAAGCTCGCCGCCGCAGTGGCGGCGATGACCGGCAAGAGCAAGACGCGGGCTGTGAAGGTCGCCCGCGGCCAAGCGATTCACCGTTTTCTCGAGCAGGAGGTGTGGCCGCAGGTTCCACGAAAGATGCTCGGACGTCGGGTGACCCGCCGCGAGCGCGCGAAGATCCTGGGATACGGTCCTGAGGGCGTGTGATCGTCGACAGCTCGGCGCCCCTCCTTTTCGTGGGCGACGACTTCACGAAGACGGATCTCCCGGCCGCGTGAAGGGGCGAATGGACGACAAGCCGCTGTCTCTCGACGACGGCGCCGGCACATCTTTTCGTCGTGCCGGCGCCGCCCCCGTCACTTACGGTGCCGTGAGCGCCGGCACGCACAGGAGCCGGGGCTTGTTTGCGTTCAACGTCTCCGGCCCGAATTGATTGTTGACGAAGAGCCCTGGGACCTTCACGAACCTCACCAGGTCCGTCTGCCTGATCTCGTAACACAGCAGGTGCTCCGGATCGGTCGGCGCCGTCGGCGCCTCGCCGTTCTTGTCGACCGGGTTGCAGAGCGCCTTCGGCTTCCTCACGGTCACGGTCATCGCGCCGAACTGATCGGCGAGCGTCACCCCGGGCACCGCCACGAACTTCACCGTATTTCGCGTGACCTTGACGCCGTAGCACTCGAAATGATCGGTCATAAACGCCGCCGGCGTCGGCGGCGTCGCGCTCAGGTTCTTGGCGGTCGGGACCAAGAGATAAGCCTGCTTCTTCGCATCGACGATGAGCCCGGTCACGTTGAACTGATCGGTCACCGTGATGTGCGTCGGAAAGACGGGTTGCAGCAGATTCGTGATCGGGTAGCCGATCACGTGCTCCGGATGCGCCGGGGCCGTCGGATCCTCGCCGAGCTTGTTCGTCGGCGCGCAGAGAAGCTTCGGCTTCTTCACCCGGACCGTCGACGGCCCGAATTCGTCGACGAGGGACACGCCGGGTGGGTTCGCAATTCCCAAGAACTTGACGGAGCCTTTCGTCGCGCCCGACGCGTAGCAGGTGAAGTGATCGAGCGCGGGTGTGGCGGTCGGCGTCGGTGACGCGATCGGCGTCGGCGTGGGCGTCGTCGTGGCGGTAGCCGTGACCGTGGCGGTGGATGTCGGGGTCGCCGTCACGGTCGGCGTCGCGGTTGCCGTTGCCGTCGGCGTCGGCGTCGGCGTTGCTGTCGGGGTCACCGTCACCGTCACCGTCACCGTCGGCGTCGGGGTCGTGGGGACCACCAGGGGAGCGTCGTACTCGAGGACACGGTTGTTGCTCGTGTCGGCGACGTAGAGGTCGCCCGTCCCGTCCACCGCGACGCCGAAAGGAGTGCACAGGCTGGTGGCGCTCACGCCGCCGTTGTTGCACGTGCCCGTGGTGAAGCTCCCGCCCTGACCGAAGACGCGGTCGGCCGTGGTGCCGCTCACGAGCGGCGTGTCGTACTCGAGGACACGGCTGTTGCTCGCGTCGGCGACGTAAAGGTTGCCCGTCCCGTCCACTCCGACGATCCGAGGAACGCACAGGCTGGTCGCGCTCACGCCGCCGCTGTTGCACGTGTTCGTGATGAAACTCCCGCCCTGGCCGAAGACGCGGTCGGCCGTGGTGCCGCTCCCGAGCGGCATGTCGTACTCGAGGACGCGGCTGTTGCTCTGGTCGGCGACGTAGAGGTTGCCCGCCCCGTCCACCGCGACGCCAATAGGGTTGCACAGACTGGTCGCGCTCACGCCGCCGGTGTTGCACGTGTTCGTGGTGAAGCTCCCGCCCTGGCCGAAGATGCGGGCGGCCGTGGTGCCGCTCGCGAACGGCGTGTCGTACTCGAGGACACGGTGGTTGCTGAAGTCGACGACGTAGAGGTTGCCCGCCCCGTCCACCGCGACGCCGAAAGGACTGCACAGGCTGGTCGCGCTCACGCCGCCGTTGTTGCACGTATTCGAGAAGACGTCCGGCTGGCCGATCACGAGGTCGGCAGGCGCGCCGCTCACGAAGGCGGTGGCGTCCGCCCAGGCGAGCACGCGGCTATTGCTCGCATCGGCGACATAAATCCGGTTCGGCATGCTGCTCTGATCGATCGCGACCCCCCGGGCGGAGCTCAAACCACGATCGTCGATCAGGTTTACTCCGTTGTAGGCGAACGCGACCTGACCCAGAACGCGGTCGGCCGTCGTACCGCTCACGAGCGGCGTGTCGTACTCGAGGACACGGCTGTTGACCTGGTCGGCGACGTAGAGGTTGCCCGCCCCGTCCACCGCGACGCCGTTAGGAAAACATAGGCTGGTCGCGCTCACGCCGCCGGTGTTGCACGTGGCCGTGGCGAAGCTCCCGCCCTGGCCGAAGACGCGGTCGGCCGTGGTGTCGCTCGCGAGCGGCGTGTCGTACTCGAGGACCCGGTTGGCGCCCGCGTCGGCGACGTAGAGGTTGCCCGCCCCGTCCACCGCGACGTTCCGAGGACTGCACAGGCTGGTCGCGCTCACGCCGCCGCTGTTGCACGTGGCCGTGGTGAAGCTCCCGGCCTGGCCGAAGACGCGGTCGGCCGTGGTGTCACTTACGAGCGGCGTGTCGTACTCGAGGACGCGGCTGTTGCTCGTGTCGGCGACGTAGAGGTTGCCCGCCCCGTCCACCGTGACGCCAATAGGATTGCACAGACTGGTCGCGCTCACGCCGCCGCTGTTGCACGTGCCCGTGGTGAAGCCCCCGCTCTGGCCGAAGACGCGGTCGGCCGTGGTGCCGCTCGCGAACGGCATGTCGTACTCGAGGACACGGTGGTTGTTCTGGTCGGCGACGTAGAGGTTGCCCGCCCCGTCCACCGCGACGGCGGCAGGATTGCACAGACTGGCCGCGCTCACGCCGCCGTTGTTGCACGTATTCGAGAAGACGTCCGGCTGGCCGATCACGAGGTCGGCGGGCGCGCCGCTCACGAAGGCGGTGGCGTCCGCCCAAGCGAGCACGCGGTGATTGTTCGCATCGGCGACATAAATCCGGTTCGGCATGCCGCTCTGGTCGATCGCGACCGCCCGGGCGGAGCTCAAACCACGATCGTCGATCAGGTTTACTCCGTTGTAGGCGAACGACACCTGACCGAGAAAGCGGTCGGCCGTCGCGTCACCGCTGGTTGCCGACGCCGCCGGCGCCCAGACGGCACCGAGCAGGAGGACGAGTGCGAGGACCCGTCGCCGAGGGTGGACTCGGCGTTTCGGGGTGAGCATGAAGGCTGTTGAACCAGCGGTCTGCACGTCGTGGGTCATGGTCGTCATGATGGAATCCCCTTTCGCGGCGAGCGCGTCGCGGCGCCATCTATACGATCCACCGCCCGCCCGCGTCCTAACAGCAACCAAACATTTCGCAAACATTTTTGTTGTCGCGCGCGGCTAACACGTTGCGTCGCGAGGCATGTGCTCGTCGTGCAACGTGTGTCGGGTCGGGTGAGGTTTTCGCCTTCCCGGTGGCCTTCGAGTATGAGGGTATGAGCATGGACGCATCGGCGCGGCGGTCGGCGGCGGGATCCGTTCCCGTCCGGTTCCTCACCGACTACGACGTGCACCTCTTCGCGGAGGGCGTGCACCAGCGGCTCTACGAGAAGCTCGGGGCGCACCCGGCGACCGTCGAGGGCAGGCGCGGCACGCGCTTCGCCGTCTGGGCGCCGAACGCCGAGCGCGTCTCGGTCGTCGGCGACTTCAACGGCTGGCAACCGGGGGCGCATCCGCTCGTCGGCTCGGACGCCGGCGTGTGGGAGGGCTTCGTGCCCGACGTCCACGACGGCGCGCTCTACAAGTACGCGATCGAGTCGCGCTTCGGCGGCTACCGCGTCGACAAAGCCGATCCGTTCGCGTTTGCCGCCGAGATCCGCCCGCAGACGGCGTCCAAGGTGTGGGACCTCGCGGGGTACGCCTGGGGCGACGGCGAGTGGATGGCGCGCCGTGGCCGCGCGCACGCCCTCGACGCGCCGATCTCGATCTACGAGATGCACCTCGGCTCGTGGATGCGCGTCCCCGAGGAGGGGAATCGCTGGCTCACCTATCGCGAACTCGCCGAGAAGCTACCGGCCTACGTCCGCGACGCCGGCTTCACGCACGTCGAGCTGCTGCCGATCACCGAGCATCCGTTCGACGGCTCGTGGGGCTACCAGACGATCGGCTACTTCGCGCCGACGGGGCGCTTCGGTACGCCGCACGACTTCATGCTGCTCGTCGACGCGCTCCATCGCGCCGGGATCGGCGTCATCCTCGACTGGGTGCCGGCGCACTTTCCGCGCGACGAGCACGGCCTCGGCTACTTCGACGGCACGTATCTCTTCGAGCACGCCGACGCGCGCCAGCGGGAGCATCCCGACTGGGGCACCCTCATCTTCAACTACGGCCGCAACGAGGTGACGAACTTCCTCCTCGCGAGCGCGCTCTTCTGGCTCGACCGCTACCACGTCGACGGCCTGCGCATCGACGCCGTCGCCTCGATGATCTACCTCGACTACTCGCGACAGCCCGGCGAGTGGATCCCCAATGCCTTCGGCGGGCGCGAGAACCTCGAGGCGCTCGCGTTTCTCCGCCGCCTGAACGAGCGCGTCCACGCCGAGCATCCCGACGTGCTGACGATCGCCGAGGAATCGACGGCCTGGCCGATGGTGTCGCGCCCGACCTACGTCGGCGGCCTCGGCTTCGACTACAAGTGGGACATGGGGTGGATGCACGACACCCTCGACTACTTCGCGCACGATCCCGTGCACCGCCGCTACCATCACGAGCGGCTCACGTTCCGCATGCTCTACGCGTGGCACGAACAGTTCGTGCTGCCGCTCTCGCACGACGAGGTGGTGCACGGGAAAGGCTCGCTCCTCGGCAAGATGCCGGGGGACGCGTGGCAGAAGCTCGCGAACCTCCGTCTCCTCTTCGGCGTCATGTTCGGGCAGCCCGGAAAGAAGCTGCTCTGGATGGGCGACGAGATCGCTCAGGAGCGCGAGTGGGACCACGATCAGAGCCTCGACTGGCACGTGCTCGCCGACCCGGCGCACGACGGCGTGCGCCGCTTCGTCGCCGACTTGAATCGGCTCTATCGCGACGAGCCGGCACTGCACGAGCGCGATACCGATCCGCGCGGCTTCGAGTGGGTCGATTGCAACGACGCCGAGCAGAGCGTCGTGAGCTTCCTCCGCCGCGGCGCCGATCCCGACGAGGCACTCCTCTTCGTCTGCAACTTCACGCCGGTGCCGCGGCACGGCTATCGCGTCGGCGTGCCGTGGCCGGGCGAGTGGCGCGAGCTCCTAAACGGCGACGCCCCGGTCTACGGCGGCAGCGGCCAAGGAAACCTCGGCGGTGTGCGCACGGCGCCGGTCGCGTGGCACGGGCAGCCGCAATCGCTCGCCATGGTCGCGCCGCCGCTCGCGGTCGTGGTGCTGAAGGGGCGCCGCGGCGGCGACTTTACGATCGCGGGCGGCGCGGTGCCGCGTGCGGTCGGCGGCGGGCTCGGCGGCGAGGTGTGGCGGCCGGCGCTCGGCGCGGTGCCGGCCGTCGACGGCACGCGCTTCCGCGTCTGGGCGCCGGACGCGCGCCGGGTGGAAGTGCGCCTCGAGCCGCGCACGGGCAGCCCGAGGCGCGTGCCGCTCATCGACGTCGGTGACGGCATGCGCGAAGCGCGCGTCGCCGATGTCCGAGCCGGCGACCGCTACACATTCTTCGTCGACGGCGCGGGGCCGTTTCCCGACCCCGCGTCGCGCTCACAGCCCGACGGCGTCCACGGTCCCTCGGAGATCGTCGATCCGGCCGCCTTCACCTGGTCGGACGCCGGGTGGCGCGGCGTGCGTCTCGAGGATCTCGTCCTCTACGAGCTGCACGTCGGCACCTTCACGCGCGCGGGCACGTTCGCCGCCGCCGCCGAGCGGCTGCCGATCTTGCGCGACCTCGGCGTCACCGCGATCGAGCTCATGCCGCTCGGCGATTTTCCCGGCCGCCGCAACTGGGGCTACGACCCCGCCGCGCTCTTCGCCCCGGCGCGCTGCTACGGCACGCCGGACGATCTGCGCGCGCTCGTCGACGTCGCGCATCGCCTCGGCCTCGGCGTCCACCTCGACGTCGTCTACAACCACTTCGGTCCCGCCGGCGCATACGCGCCGACCTTCAGCCGCCACTTCCTGACCGCCCGCCACCGCAGCCCGTGGGGCGAGGGCATCGACCTCGACGGCGAGCACAGTCGCCGGGTGCGCGACTTCTTCATCGAGAACGCGCTCGCCTGGGTCCACGAGTATCACCTCGACGGCCTCCGCCTCGACGCGACGCACGCGTTCGCCGACGACGGCCGCCGCCATTTCCTCGCCGAGCTGACGGCGCGGGTGCACGCGGCCGTCGGCGATCGCGAGGTCGTCGTGATCGCCGAGGACGACCGCAACCTCGCGGACCTCGTGCGGGCGGAGTCGGCGGGCGGCATGGGGTTCGACGCCGTGTGGGCGGACGACTTCCATCATCAGATGCGCCGGCTCCTCACCGGCGACTCCGAGGGCGTGCTCGAAGACTTCTCCGGCACCGTCGCCGACCTCGCGACGACGATCCGTCGAGGTTGGTTCTTCACCGGCCAGCAGTCGCGCCGTCGCGCGCGGCCGCGCGGCAGCGATCCGCAGGGTATCCCGCCGCCGCGGTTCGTCGTCTGTCTGCAAAACCACGATCAGATCGGCAACCGCGCCATGGGGGACCGGTTGACGGACGCGATCGATCTCGCGACCTATCGCGCCGCCTCGGCGCTCCTCCTCTGCGTGCCGCAGACGCCGCTCCTCTTCATGGGGCAGGAGTGGGCGGCACGGACGCCGTTTCGCTACTTCACCGACCACGAGCCGGAGCTCGGGCGCGCGGTGACCGAGGGACGGCGGCGCGAGTTCCGCCGCTCGACCGCGTTCGCGATGGCGGAGGCACGCGCCCGCATCCCCGATCCGCAGGCGCTCGCGACGTTCCTCGCAAGCCGGCTCGACTGGGAGGAGCGCGCCCGCGAGCCGCACGCCGGGATCGCGCGGCTCTACCGGGCGCTGCTCGCGTGGCGCCGGTGCGAACCGGCGTTCCGCGACGCCGGCCGCGACCGCGTGCAAGTCGCTGCGCTCGACGACGGCACGCTCGCGCTCCGTCGCGAGGCCGCCGGCGGCGCCGCGCTCCTCCTCGTCGTCCGCCTCGTCGGCCACGGCGCCTGCGTCGTGCCGCCGGCGCTCGCGACCACGGCCCGCTCATGGTCGGTGCTGGCGACGACCGAAGAGCCGCGCTTCACCACCGACCCGACGCCGCCGACGATCGACCTCGGCGCGCCGCTTCGCATCGCGTTCGCGCGGCCGTCGGCGGTGATGCTCACGACCGCCTGAGGCGCGATCAGGCGCTGCGGAACTTCTGCAGCTCCGGATGGCGGCGGCGGAACTCCTCGTAGACGTGCGAGTCGGTGTAGTCGCGCATGTCGCAAATGCGATCGCCGCGAAAGCGCAGCACGGCACAGGTGCGCTGATCCATGACGTCCGTGGGGGCGGCCGGCAGCCAGCTGCGCTCGCGGATCTCGACGATGACGCGCTCGTCGGCCTCGTACCACTCGCGCCACACCTCGGCGCTCTCGAAACCCGGGCCGAGGCCGAACTCGCGGGCGACGAAGGCGCGGATCACCGCCTCGCGCCCGTGCCACTCGCCGCCGAGCGGCGGCGCGCCCGCGACCCAGTAGACGACGTCGTCGGTCAACAGCCGTCCGACCGCTTCCATGTCGCCGGCGAAGAGCGCGCGCTCGTAGGCGCGGGCGACGGTCATGCGAATGCTGGGGCTCATGGGACCTCCTGGACGTCAATGAGGATGCGATGCTACCGCTCTGTCACGGTGCTCCTCGAGCAGTTCATCTTCTTTCCCGACTCGGATGTTCCCGATCCGCCCGCCGGTGTCGAGGAGCGCTGGATCACCACCGAGGACGGTGTACGGCTGCACGCGTGGTACGCGCCCGCGGCGCGCGCGATCGCGACCCTCGTCTGGTCGCACGGCAACGGCGGCAACATCGCCGGGCGCGAGGACGTTCTGCTGGCGCTCTGCGCGCGCGGGCTCAGCGTCCTCGCGTACGACTACCGGGGGTACGGTCGCAGCGAGGGACGGCCGTCCGAGGCCGGCGTCTACCGCGACGCGCGCGCCGCCTACGACAGCGAGCGTGCGCGCGGCGTCCCGCCGGCGACGATCCTCTGCTTCGGCGAATCGCTCGGCGGGGCGGTCTCGATCCACCTCGCGTGCGAGCGACCGTGCGCCGGCGTCGCGGTGGTGGCGACCTTCACGAGTCTCGCCGACGTCGCGCGCCACCACTACGGTGTACTCGCATCGCTCGCCGGCAATCGGTTCGATTCGCGCACGCGTCTCCCGTTGCTGCGGGTGCCGATCTTCGTCGCCCACGGTGACGCGGACGAACTCGTGCCGTTCGCGCTCGGCGAGGCACTCTACGCCGCGGCGCCCGCACCGAAACGGTTTTTCCGCGCCGCGGGCGCGCACCACAACGACGTGTTCGCCGCTCCCGGCCTCCTCGACGCGATCGCCGAATTCGCGCGCGTCGCGGTCGCGGAGGCCGGAGCGGGAGCGATGTCGTAGCGGCTACGCGGTCGGCGCTTCCCCGGGCACGCAGCAGGCCGGCGTGCCGCCGGCCGCTTCCTGCGCGAGGAACGCCCGCAGTTGCGGATCGGCGGCGGTCTCCGCCTCGGCGTCCTCGAGGAGCGTGTACATCTCCCAGGGGATGCCGTCGGCGTCGCGCACCCAGAACTTGTCGGCCTTGGCGTAGCAGCAGGTCGTGCCCTCCTGGCGGAACGGTGCGAGCTCGTTGTTCTTCGCGCGCACCATTTCCGAGGCGACGCTCCCCGTGCCGGGGTAGCGAATGCCGAGATGACTGAGCGTGCCGGGTTTGCCGCCGGCGTTCAGCGAGAAAATCACCGGCGGGTCGGCGATCTCGAACTTGGCGTAGTCGGCGCGGACCTTCGCCGGCTCGATGCCGAGGATCTTTCGATACTGCTCGACCGCCTCGGGGATGCTGCGGACGTAGACGGCGACGTGGAAAGTGTTGGTGGTCATGACTCCTCCTTTATCGATGATGGTCGATGTTGCATATTCCATCGATCCATGTCAATATGTCGATATGGCCGCCGCGAAGATTTCCCCGTGTTGCTCACCGCTCCTCCACGCGCGCCTCGGTAAGGCGGACGCCGCCGAGCTCGCCGGGACGTTTCGCGCGCTCGCCGACCCCGGACGGCTTCGGCTCTTGAGCGTCATCGCCGCGCAACCCGGAGCGGAGGCCTGCGTCTGCTACCTCACCGGTCCGAGCGGCCTCTCCCAGCCGACGGTGAGCCACCACCTCAAGGTGCTGAACGACGCCGGCCTGCTCGAGCGCGAGAAACGCGGCACCTGGGTCTACTACCGGATCGTCCCCGCGCGGCTCGAGGCGGTGCGCGAGGCGCTGGCGCCGGCACGGTCGGAGAAGAAGCGAGTCGCGCGCGGTCATGAGAGGTGATGCGACGCAGGAACCCTCTCTCGGCCGCCGGGTGGCGGCGGAGACGGTGGGCACCGCGCTGTTGCTCGCGACCGTCGTCGGCTCCGGCATCATGGGCGAGCGCCTCGCGGGCGGCAACGTCGCCCTGGCGCTCCTCGCCAACACGCTCGCGACCGGCGCCGTGCTCGTCGCGCTCATCTCGTCGCTCGGCCCCGTCTCCGGCGCGCAGCTCAACCCGGCGGTCACGCTCGCGCGTTCGGTGACCGATACCTTCGCCGGCATCCGCCCCGCGGACGTCCCCGGTTTCGTCGTCGCCGAGCTCCTCGGGGCGGGCGCGGCCACGCTGCTCTTTCGCTGGATGGTTCCGGCGTGAAGACGGTGGTGTTCGCCTGCGTCCACAACGCCGGACGCTCGCAAATGGCGGCCGCGCTCTTCAACGCGCTCGCCGACCCGGGCCGCGCGCGCGCCGTCTCCGCGGGAACGCAACCGGCGGACCACGTCCATCCCGAGGTGGTCGCGGCGATGCGGGAGGTGGGCATCGATCTCGCACACGTGACGCCACGCCTTCTCACCGAAGATCTGGCACGCGGCGTGGAGCTCCTGGTCACGATGGGATGCGGCGAGGCGTGTCCCGTCGTGCCCGGTCTCCGACGCGCGGACTGGAGCCTCGCCGACCCGAAGGGGCAACCCCTCGAGCACGTGCGCGCGATTCGCGACGACGTTCGCCGGCGCGTCGAGCGGCTGATCACGGAGCGGGGATGGCAGCGAGGTGCATCGTGAGCGATCGCGCGGCGACGGTTCAGTCGCTGCGACCGCGCAGTTGGATGAGCTCGATCTTGTAGCCGTCGGGGTCCTCGATGAAGGCGATCTCGGAGCCGCCGTGCTTCATCGGGCCGGGCTCGCGCACGATCTTCGCGCCCTTGGCGCGGAGCTCTTCGCAGGTGGCGTAGATATCGGCGACGCCGAGGGCGACGTGGCCGAAGGCGGTGCCGAGGTCGTAGCGTTCGGTGTCCCAGTTGTGCGTGAGCTCGAGGACGGTGTGGTCACGCTCGTCGCCGTAGCCGACGAACGCCAGCGTGAAGCGGCCCGACTCGTAGTCTTTCTTCCGCAAGAGTTGCATGCCGAGGACGTCGCAGTAGAAGGCGAGCGAGCGGTCGAGGTTCCCGACCCGGAGCATGGTGTGCAGCATTCGCATTGGAAGAGCCTCCCGCTGATCGATCAACGCGCGCGGGCGACGGGGCGCCGAGTGTCGCCGTTCGCGCGTGCCGAGGTGAGGACGTGGCCGCCGGCCGAGCCGTCGGCGGGCCAGAACGGCGCGAACTGGAACCACTGATCGGGGTACTCGCGCACCAGCTCCTCGAACTCGGCGACGATGCTCGCGAGGATACCGTCCATCTCGTCGTTGCTCGCCGTCCGGCCGACGCGGTGCTCGCTGCCGATGACGACGCGATAATTGCGCGGGCCGCGGCGCGCGACGAACACCGGAAAGATCGGCGTGCCGGCGAGGCGCGCGAGACGGATCGCGCCGCTCTGGAAGAGGGCGGGCGCGCCGAAGAACTCGACCGGGCGCGCGCCGTCGCCGCCGATCGGCCGGTCGAGCTGCAGCGCGAGGATCTCGTTTCGCCGCAAGGCCCGCAGCATGTTGAAGGGGCCGTAGACGGAGCTGTCGGAGAGCAGCACGCGCATGCCGGCCGCCTCACGCGCCGCGCGCACGTAGTCGGCGGTGGTCTCGTTGATCTCGCGCGCCATGACGAGGTTGAACGGACGCCCGTATCCGGCGAGCGTGCGCGCGGCCACGTCCCAGTTGCCGAAATGGCAGGTGACGAGGACGACGCCGTGGCCCTGCTCGATGATGGCCTGGATCGGATCGTTCACCGGGCGGTCGACGATCATCGGCCGCGGGCGCGGGCTCAGGCACTCGAGCGCTTCGTTCATGCAGTGCGCGAACGCGATGAACACCTTGAGCCCGTGCCAGTGGTCGCGCAGCCAGCCTCGACTGCCGAGGACGCGGCGCATGTTGGCGATCGCGCCGCGGCGATTGCCCTTGACGCAGACGAAGATGATCGCCGCGATCCACGGCGGCGAGTAACGCTTCCACCATTCCGGACCGTAGACGCTGCCGAGGTACGCGAACTTCCGCCACCACAGGCCGTCGAAGCGGAGAGCGCGCAGGAGCGACCGAAGGTTCACGAAGGCGGGCGCTGCGGAGCGACGCGTCGATCGCCCGGTAGAGCAGGTCGGTCCGACGGGTGAGAGAGCATACGCATCGTTTACCAGAGGGGTTCCCGGGCAGTCCACTCGGGTCCGACGACGCGTGCGCCGCCGCGGCGCGCTTGAACTGCCGCGGCGGCGCGGTCATCCTGCGCCCTCGGGAGGATCGTTCATGTCGGACAAGTTCACGGCGCTGAGCTCGGAGCTCTACGACTACCTCGTCGCGCATCGCAGCGAGCGCGACCCGGCGCTCGCGGCGCTCGCCGAGGAGACGGCCGCTCTCGGCGGCATCAGCTTGATGCAGGTGTCGCCCGACGAAGGCGCGTTGATGACGCTCCTCGCGCGCGCCATCGGCGCCCGCTCCGCGGTCGAGATCGGCACCTTCACCGGCTACAGCTCGCTCTGTATCGCGCGCGGCCTTCCCGAGGACGGGCGGCTCCTCTGCTGCGACCTGAACGCCGAATGGACGGCGATCGGCCGGCGGCACTGGGACCGCGCCGGCGTCGGCCACAAGATCGAGCTCCGCCTCGGTCCCGCCCTCGAGACGCTGCGCGCGCTCCCCGCGGGCGCGCAGTTCGACTTCGCCTTCATCGACGCCGACAAGACCGGCTATCGCGACTACTACGAGGAGATCCTGGCGCGCCTGCGGCCGAACGGGCTCATCCTCTTCGACAACGTGCTGTGGATGGGCCAGGTGCTCTTCGCAACGAGCGCCGACGAGAGCACGCAGGCGCTCCGCCGGCTGAACGACTTCCTCGCCGATGACCGCCGTGTCGAATCGGTGATGCTGTCGATCTCGGACGGCCTGACGATCGTCCGCAAGCGGTGACGTTCGCCGTCCACCGAGCTGCAGAATCGCGGCCGCGCCGCGCCTTGACGTTGCTTCGCGGGCCATGCGATCTCACCAGCCGATGGAATCGCATTCCAAGGTTCTCGCGTACGGATTGGCAGCGACGTGGTTGTGGCTCGCGCACCCTCCGCGGGCTTCCGCCGTCGACATCCAGTACGGCTTGCCCACCTCGTCACCCGAGGGGCTCGCGGTGTGCAGCTTTCAGGGCAAAGTGAAACGAGTCGTCCCGGGCAGCACGTTGCAAGTGACCTTGAGCCCGTCCATGGGGGAGGCAGTCGTCGAGATCGGATTCCGCCGCGGGGGCTCGGGATTCGCGGGGGCGGGCGTCCAGCCCGGCTGCGATATCTTTCCCGATTCCCCGAGCACGTTCCCGCTGTCGGTACCCCTACCGCTTCTCGGTTCCGCCGCGTCGTTCACCGGGCTCCTCGAGGCGCATGCGCACCCGGGGACGGACTGCGCCTCGAGCGGTCGAGGCGAGGGGATGGTGGCCCTCGTCCTGACGGGCGCGCCCGGGCCCACGCTCGCTCCCTTGAAGCATGTGCGCTGCGACCAAGACGGAACGCACGCCAACCTGCGGCTCATGCCCTTCACCCCACCGACAGGGACGCGCGGCAAGACGCTCTTCGACTCCGTGCGGATGGAGAACCGCGGTCCCGGCGACGCTACGGGGGTCGTCTTTGCGGTGAAGATTTCGAAGACGCTGTTCCCCATGACGTTCACTGCGGACCATGGCACCTGTCACTTCGACTTCAAGCGGCGCGAGCTGCTCTGTGACGTCGATTCCATCCCGCCGTTCGGCGTCGTGAACGTCGAGCTCGACGTCATCCCGCTCAAGGAAGGGAAGGCGAGCTTCATCAACACCGTCGCCGTCGACAACGACGGCATGGTGTTCGACAAGAAAGAGAAGATCGAGAGTGACATCGCGAAGGGGAGCAGCGCCATTCTGACCGTCGAGGTGAAGTGCAAGGGCGCAGCCGGAACGGTGACGATCGACCCGAACGCCAACGGGGGCAAGACCACGTGCACCTGTCCCGATCCCAACGACGCCACCCGCGACAGCGTGCCGTGCGTCGAGATCTACGACCAGAAGACCACGGTGACGTTGACGCCGGCCGCCACGACCGGGCAGTTCGACAAGTGGAAGGGCGCCTGCGCCGGAAATCTGGCCGCCTGTATGGTGACGTTGGACCCGGCAGCACAGCATCCCGACGTGAGCACGACGGCGAAGTTCAAATAGCGCCGACGCCATCCGCTCGTCGCGCCGCCGCACGCGTCCCCGACGCTAGAGGCCGAGCAGGCGGCCGCCTTGATAGACGGCGAAGCTCGCCACCCAGGCGAGCGCGGTCATGTAGGCGAACATGACCGCAGGCCAGCGCCAACTGCGCGTCTCGCGCCGGGTGACGGCGAGGGTGCTCATGCACTGGCAGGCTAGGGCGAAGAAGATC